>JBAUAJ010000113.1:0-43537 GCA_049675585.1 Thermoplasmata archaeon | reverse complement strand
CCGCCCCGCTCGCGGTCGCGGAGCTGCTCGGCCACGGCGCCGCGCACCTAGCCCGTCACGTCCGCCCCGGCGGAGGCGGGCACGGTCCGCCCCGGTTCCCTCCGCTGCGGCCCGGAGGCTCCGGATGAGATGGTGTCGGTCGGAACCGCCCCGACTCTCGATCTTCCCGAACGGCTCGACCGCACGCTTCGGCTGGGGCCGTTCCGCTCGGGGCGCCAGGCGCTCAAGTTCGTCACCTATCTCGCGGTCGGCGCCCTCCTCGTTCCGTTCCTCGGACCGTGGATCTGGATCCCGTTCACCGGCGCCGGGATCTCCGTGGCGTTCTGGCGCCCGGGCGGAGAGGCGATCGACGAACGGGTCGTCCGATTCGCCCGATGGAAGTGGCGTCAGGTGGGCGAGGGGGGTGCGATGAATCTCTCCGGGGCTCCCGACCGGGGCCGACGCTCAATGGTCCGCCTACCGGGCTCGTTCGCGACCGTCGTGCGGACGGGCGGGGTGCCCCTCGCCTATCTCCCGTCGCCGGAACTCGCGCGCCGGTTCGAGCAATACCGGGATCTCTTGCGGTCGATCGACGCGAGCTTCGTCGTGCTCTGCACGCGGGCCCCGATCCATCCCGCGTCGTTCGTTCCGGCCGAACCCACCCCGGTCGGGCCGGAGGGAGTGGCCCGCCGGGGGTACCGGGAGCTGGTGGAGGTGATCGTGCGCCGGCGGCAGATCCGGCAGGTCTACATCGGACTCGCCACCGCCGGCTCTGACTCCGAGGCGATCGGCCGTCTCGAGACGCAGACCGCCTCGTTGATCGAACGGCTCCGCGCGCTCGGCGTACGTCCGCTGCGGCTTCGGGACCGGGCCCTCGGCGAGGCGGCCCGGCGGATGGGCATCTCCGAAGGGGGAGCGGATCGATGAACGCGCAGGTCGGCGTTCCGCCGGTCCTCGGATTCGATCCGTTCGGGGCAGCGGCGGGGGTGGCGCTGATCACGGGAGCCCTCGCAGTCATCCTTCCGTTCCTCTCGGTGCTGACCGGCACCCTGGCAGCGCTCGCGGTCGCGGGGTGGGCGCTCGGCCGCGGCCGCGCGTACCCCCGGCCAAGCTGGTTCCGTCATCGGATCGGCGGAGCCGTCGCGTGCGGGGTCGGCGCGGCCACCCTCCTCTACCTCGCGCCTCCGGCGTCTCTCGGCCCGTTCCGGGCCCTGCTCCTCGCCCTCGCGTTGGCGCTCTTCTGGGTCGAGGAGTCTCTCGGTCGGCCGTACGTCCGGCGGAGGGTCGTATGAATCGGCCGTCCCCCGGCCCCTCCCGGGTCGAAGGCTCCTCCTGGGTCCGGGTCGGTCGACGGTTCCTCGCCCCGCTCCTGGTCCGGCAATTTCCCCCGGAGGTTCCGTTCGGCTTCCTCGGCCGCGTGGTGCCGACGCAAGCCGACGTCGACCTGACGCTCGAGGCCCACCGGCTCCCTGCCGAACGTGCGTTGGAGGTCGCCCGCGGAGCGCAGGCGGTCGCGGAAGCAGAACTCGCTGCCGGGGCGGCTGGGAGTTCGACCGCGGAGCTCGAACTCGAGCGGGACGCCGCCGAGTCGCTGGGCCGGGAGGTCGCGCGTCGCGCCCAGGAGCTCTGGAGGGTCGGACTGCGATGCGTCGCCACCGGATCGTCGCGGGTGCGAGCAGAATCGGAACGGCTGCGACTCGCGGAGCGATTCGCGCAGTTCGGATTTCGCACCCGAGTGCCCCGCTTCGAGTCGGCGGAGGCGTTGGCCCCGTCGTCGCTGCTCGGAAGCGAGCCCCGTCCTGACGGCTACTGGCAGACGCTGCCGACCGACGGCGTGGCGGCGTTGTTCCCGTTCGCGGACGAAACGGTGCTCGAGTCCGCGGGGATCCTGGTCGGCCTCTCCCTCGCGACCGCGAGCCCGGTGTTCCTCGACCGCTGGGGGCATGCGAGCCACTCTTGGGCGATCTTCGGGACGACCGGCTCGGGGAAGTCGTTCGCCGGGGCCTTGACGCTGCTTCGGACCCGGTGGTTGCGTCCCGAGACCGAGATCCTGATCATCGACCCTCTCGGCGAGTACGTCCGATTTGCCCGGGCTCTCGGGGGAGCGGTCGTACGCCCCGGCGGGGGCGCCGGGGACCGAATGAATCCGCTCGATCCCGGGACGACGGGCGGGGACCGAACCGAGAAGTCCGCGCGGGTGGGGGCGATGCTTCGAGCCTTGTTCCCGAGCCTCCGGGACGAGGAGGCGGCGGCGCTCGACGCGGCGATCGAGCGGCTGTACTCGGCCGCCGCCCACCCCCCTACGTTCGACGACCTGATCGAGGAGGTCGGCCGAGCCGGGGGACCCGTGGGACGGCTGCCCACGCTCCTCGGAGTGTTTCGGAACGGGCCGCTCGCCCGAGTGAACGGGCCGACCACGGTCGCCACGGACGCGGGCGTCGTGGCGGTCGACCTGTCGGAGGTACCCGACGAGCAGCTCCCGTTCCATCTCGCCTACGTGCTCGACTGGGCGTACGGACGCCTGCGCGCGCGTCCCGGCCCGAAGTTGATCTTGCTCGACGAAGCGCACCTCCTCGCCCGCCACCAGGCGACCGCAGAGTTCTTGGACCGCCTCGTGCGGCACATGCGCCACTTCGACTCCGGATTGCTCCTCCTGACCCAGAACCCGGACGATTTCCTGGAGCAGGCGAGCGGGCGGTCCCTGCTCCGGAACCTCTACGCGACCGCGTTCCTCCGTCTCCCGGAAGTGTCGGTCGCCGCGCGGGATTTTTTCGCCCTGGGCCCGTCCGAGGCGGAGTGGCTTCCGAAGGCGCGGTTACCTCGGGAAGCCGGCTATTCCGAGGCGCTCTGGCGGATCGGCGAATGGCATCTCCCCCTCGCCCTCATCGCCTCGACGCCCGAATTCGAGTTCCTGACCGACACGCTCGGTACCGGCGGTCGTTCCCCCTCGTGAGACGGTTCCCCTCGAAGGGGAGGTTTATACCCCGCCGGGGACCGGTTCTTCGCGTGGCGGAGGAGGCGACATCGGACGGCCCCCCCCGTCGTCGGGCGAGCTGGAGCCTCAAGTCGATCGTCGAGGATGTCGCGGGCCGCCCGATCGCCGACCTCCAGGAGCCCGGGCGGCCGGTGCACCCCTACCTGCGCAGCAAAGGAGAGGCGCCGACGGCTCCGACCGAAGAGGAGGACCCGTACGACCCCGTCGAGAATCTCTACCCTCCGCTCTCCGGCGCTACCGGTCGGGAGTACCACGGTCCCGACCACGAGCACCACGCGGAGACCCTCGAACGGCATCGGGCCGATCCGGCGGCAGCAGGCACGCGAGGGCGCTCCCCGGGGCCCTCCCATCGTCCGGAACGGCTCTACCTACACTATCTCCTGCTGCACGTCGATCGCCTCAGCGAATCGGGACTGCGGTACCTGCTCAAAAGCGTCGAAGAGGAGATCGCGCACCGGGAGCCCCACGCTCCCCCGCCGGCCGCTGCGTCCCCGCCCCCGCTCCCCGAGACGCCCGTCCCCTAGGGGGGGCGACCAGCCCGCGTCGCGCCCCTTCGGCTACTAGGGCGGCGAACGTCGCCTCGTCCCACTCGACCCCTATCGCCTCCCGCCCGCAGGCGGCCGCCGCCCAGAGCGTCGTGCCGGTGCCGGCAAACGGGTCGAGGACGGTGTCGCCGGTGACCGAGAACATTCGGACGAGCCGTCGGGCCAGCTCCGCGGGAAATGCGCCCGTGCGACGCCCGGGGGCCGCCTGCCGGGTTCCCCGAATGTCCGTCCAGATCTGGCTGAACCACCGGTCCCGCTCCGGACGCGTGAATCGGCTCTCGGCTCGGCGGGGGTCGTGCGACGGGAACCGACGCGGATCCCCCTTCCGAAACAGCAGAACATACTCGCAGTCGAGGGTGACGTATGCGTTGGGGGGGAGGAAACCCGACCCGAGGAAGGCGTTCGGCCGGTTCGTCGGCTTCTTCCAGAGGAGGTACGGGAGCGGCCGGAAGCCGATCCGTTCGGCCGCGACCAGCGTCTCGGCGTGGTTGGGCCAGAGGCGGAATCCGTCCTCGGAGCGCCGGAGGGCGTCGCCGATGACGACGGCGAGGAGCCCGCCGTCGACCAGCACCCGGTGGCATTCCGTCCACGCTTCCTCGAGGACCCGGAGCATCGCTCGATACTCCTTGGCTCCGAGAGCGCGGAACAGCGCATCCCACTGCGGGATCATCGGGTACGGGGGGGAGGTGACAATCAGCTCGATCGAGGCGTCGTGGATCCCGACGAGCCGCCGGGCATCGCCGCGCAGGAGCCGCACCCGGCCGGGCGACTCCCGCCGCACAATCCGTCCGAGGGGCGGGGTGGTTTATACGGCTCGCTCCTCGTATTCTCCATGCGGCTCGAGCGGCCCGTACTGCAGGTCGCGCTCGACTTCGAGAACCTCTCGCGCGCCCTCGCGGCCGCGACCGAGGCCGTGGAGGGAGGGGCGGACTGGGTGGAGGCCGGTACCCCCCTCATCAAGAGCGAGGGCCTGGACGCGGTCCGGGCGCTGAAGAAAGCGTTCCCGACGCACCGGATCGTCGCCGACATGAAGGTGATGGACACCGGCGCGTTCGAGGTCGAGATTGCGGCGAAAGCCGGGGCCGACCTCGTTACCGTACTCGGGGCGGCGGACGACGACACGATCGCAGAAGCGGTCCGGGGGGCCGAGCTCTATGGAGCGGAGATCGTGGTCGACCTGCTCGGCGTAGCCGACCCCGTCGCGCGGAGCCGGCGGGCGGCAGAGCTCGGCGCGGCTGCGGTCTGCTTTCACATCGGGATCGATATGCAGATGCGCGCGGAAGCACCGTTCAAGCGGCTCGAGGAGCTCGCCCGTGGCTCCCCGATCCCGGTGGCGGTCGCCGGCGGCCTCACGAGCGAATCTGTCGCGGGCGCGGTTCGGGCTGGTGCCCAGATCCTGATCGTCGGCGGGGCAATCACGAAGAGCCCCAAGATCACGGAGGCGACACGCCGGTTGCGCGAGGCGATGTCCACCCAGAAAGAGGTCCCCTCCGATATGTTCCGGCGATACTCCGCGGAGGAAGTGCGGACGGCCTTCGGGAAGGTTTCGAGCCCCAACGTCTCCGATGCCTTGCAGCGACAGGGAGCGATGCACGGACTGACGGCCCATCTTCCGCAGCGCACCGATCGCGTGGTTGGACCCGCCGTGACGGTCGTTACTCGCGACGGTGACTGGGCCAAACCAGTCGAAGCGATCGACCGGGCGGGGCCGGGCGACGTGATCGTGATCGACGCCGGCAGTGGGTCGACTGCGGTCTGGGGGGAGCTTGCCAGCTGGTCGGCGCACGGCCGCAAAGTCTCTGGCGTCGTGATCGACGGAGCCATTCGGGACCTGGACGCGATTCTCGAGCTGGGATTCGCCTCGTTCAGCCGCTCCGTCAGCTCGAACGCGGGCGAACCGAAGGGCCTGGGGGAGATCGGTGTCGAGGTGACGGTCGGAGGTCAGCGGGTTCGCCCCGGCGACTGGATCGTCGGCGACCTGAGCGGCGTGGTGGTCGTGCCGCGGGAGCGGGTCGCGGAGATCGCGAACCGGGCCCTCGACGTCCTCGAGCATGAGAATCGGGTACGCGAGGAGATTCAGCGGGGTTCAACCCTCGCGACAGTCCAGAAACTCGAGCGCTGGGAACGAGTCGGATAGACGCCCGGCTCGACGGGAGGATTTTGTTGATCGAAGTCTCATCGATCGTCGTAGAGGATTACGTCATCCTCGCACTGTTTGGATTCTTTCTCCTGCGGCGGACGTACCTGATGACGCAAGGAGTGCCGGCAGGGCTCGGCCGGCTGGTCTTTCTTCCGATCTTCTACGTTGCAATCTACGCGGCCGAGCTCGCCGGGACGTGGTTCGCGGGGATTGGGTCCGGTCGGGCCGAGCTGACCTACCTGGCACTCGCTGCGGATGCGGCGCTGATCGCCGTCGGAGTCGCCGTTGCGTTCCGAGTCACGTCCGCGCAAGTGGAGTTGTACCGACCGACCCCGGGCGGGGCATGGTACTATCGGCTCCGGCCGCTCCTGCCGGTCCTCTACGTAGTGCTCTTCTTCACTCGTGCCGCGATCGAGACCGTCCTCGTGGGGAGTCCTCCATTCGCGGTGCCGTCCGCAGCCCAGTTCGAGTCGATCTCCCTAACGGCGCTGATCGCGCTGTTCACCGTCGACGCGCTCTGGGGGCTGACCACGGGGCTGCTCCTCGGACGGAGTGCGGCGGTCTACGCCGCGTGGAAGCGAGCGGAACGACTCCCGACTCCGGCGGGCCCGCGGCTCCCCCTGACCTGAGCGGCGACCTGGCCGGTCGCCCGCCGGCGGATTCGTCGTAACGCCGGTTCCAGCGCTGCGAAAGGGCTCCCGCTTGCTCAGGGCGGAGAGTGACTCCTGTCGGGCTCCTCGAGGATTCTCCGCAGTACCTCGGACTCGACCTGGACCCGTTGCTGCGCCGAGGCGCTCCAGGCCGCCTGGCGACGATTGGGGCCGTCCCATCGCCATTCCCACGCCAAGGGGAATTCGACCTCCCAGAGAATCAGACCTTCCGGCTCCGCGAGAGGTAGCGAGAGGCGAATGGTGCCGGCTACGGCCGCCGCGAGGCTATCGAGGGTGACACGGCCCGCATCGTACGCGCGCAGGGCGCTCACGATCTTCCGGACCATCCCCCACACGAACGAAGCACCGCGGACCTCCGTCACCAAGGAGCCGGGGAACGGAGTGACCCGAATCGATTCCAGGGAACGGAGCGTGGGCATGGAGGACTGAACCCCCCGAGCGAATGATCTCACGTCCACGACACCCTCGAAACACTGGGCCGCTCGGCGTCTTCGATCGACATCCGCTCCCGCGATCGGCTCGACATAGCGGTAGACTCGACGAACCGCCTGCCGAACTCGAAACTCGGGAGGGACGCGCGTCGCGGCCGTGAAGAAAATTTCGGGAGAGATGCCGTTCAGCATCCGCAAGAGTGCCGCTCCCGAGAGCGACGAGGTGAGGGAGAGCGCGTTCCCGCGCGCGCTGACGCCTCGGTCCGTTCGGCTCGCGACCCGAAGGCTTTCGTCTCCGAGTATCGGTGGAACACCCGGACGGTGGAGACCTCTCTGAATCTCTCCTTCGACCGTCCGTAGGCCGGGCTGTCGGGCCCATCCGAAGAATCCCGCGCCGTGATAACCGAAGCGAACGAGCCAGCGAGTCGTACCGGGTCGAGGTCGAAGGCAGACTTAGGCTCGACGGAGTTCTCGACCGAATCACCGTTGTGAGCCTGTCGCATACGGTAACCTATGTAGAGGTATGTTGTCTAAATTCAGATTCTATATATCCCGTTGTCGGGTCCGCGCGGCGATGATGGGCCGTTCGGGGCCGACGTCCACGCGACTGCAGGTACCCGGATCGGCTCGAAACTAAAGGGACGTGGTGAGCAGGAATGAGTACGCAACCCTCGAGCGGAACGCCAAGCGGAACGACGACAACCGAAAGCTTGTCGACCCCCCAGCGACGCCGGTCCGGCCAGGTCGGGACCGGCATGGCCGTCGCGATTGCGGTCGTCTTGCTCCTTGTCGGTATTGGGGCGGGGTACTTCACCGGCTACACCCTGCACAAGTCGAGTTCCACGAGCAAGATCCAGCTGACTGAATCCGGGTCGAGCCTTCTCTACCCCCTGATGACGGCGTGGGCGGGCGGCTACACGGCCTCCGCGCTGTCTGCGGCTTCCACCGGAAGCGGCACCGGTCAGACGGATGCCGAAGGCGGCCTCGTCAACATCGGGGGATCGGACGGCTATCTCACGGCGGCCCACTCCGACGGGCTGATCAACGTACCCGTCGCCATCTCCGCCCAACTGATCGCGTACAACCTCCCGAGCGTCACCCACCACCTGAACCTGAACGGTTCGATCCTCGCCCAGATCTACAGTGGCGTCATCACCACCTGGAACGACCCATTGATCCTCAACGCTCAGAGCGCGACCGTCAAGACGGAGCTCAACGCATTGAGCAGCGAGACCATCTACCCGATCGACCGGTCGGATTCGAGCGGGGACACCTTCCTGTTTACGTCGATGTGCTACGTCTCGTGGAGCGGCTGGACGTACGGGTTCGGTACGAGCAACCTCACGGGCGACGCGAACGTCTTCGAGGGCGGCAGCGGGAACGTCGGCGTTCTGACGGACCTCGCCGGTCAGGCGAACTCGATCGGGTACGTCGGGATCAGCTACAACTCGACCGTGACGACCGATCACCTTGGATACGCGGCGCTCGGCGACGCCAACTCCCTGAATGCGACCGGCGGAATCGACGCGAGCAACTACGTCTTGCCCAGCGCGACGAACATCTCCGCCGACGCGAACCTTGGTCTGAACCAGCTTGAGTTCACCGCGACGAACCAGCTCGAGATCAGCCTCATTCTGGGCGGAAGCCCGGGGTATCCGCTCCTCGAGCATGCGTCGCTGGGGGCGGGCGGGACGGCTCCCACGGTCGCAGATCCCCACCCCTACCCGATCGTGAACCTGGAGTACGCTCTGATCAAGACCGCCCCGACCGGCTCGACCGTCACGAGCGCTGCTCTCGCGGCGACCGTGGCGTTCCTCGAATGGGCGATCTCCATCGGGAACTGGGACACTAGCGACAAGGCGTCCACCTACATCGACGGCGTGAACTTCATCCCGTTGACCCCCGAGGTCGCGGGATACGACATGCAGGAACTCGCGTGGGTGCAACCCTAAGGACGGGTAATCCGTAGGGACCTTCCGTGACTGCAACCCCGGCCCCCGTCGCATCCGGAGGCCGGGAACCCCTTCCAGCTCCCTCTTCTACGGTGCCATCCCCGACGAAACGGATGGGA
This sequence comes from Thermoplasmata archaeon, assembly GCA_049675585.1. Classification (GTDB taxonomy): domain Archaea; phylum Thermoplasmatota; class Thermoplasmata; order Lutacidiplasmatales; family UBA184; genus Lutacidiplasma. The sequence goes on along the minus strand of JBAUAJ010000113.1, from coordinate 34,705 downwards.
TTCGGGCGCCTCGCCCTGAGTCTTCTACCCTACGGTCCCGCCCTGGTCCCGGCCGCGATCGTGATCGCCATCGCCGCGACGCTCGTGCTCGCGAGCGGCCTCCACAACTTCGGTTGGGGGTTCTTTGGGACGAAGTTCAACAGCAGCACCAATCAGTTCGGAATGCTGGTTTTTATCGTCGGGTCGTTCCTTACGGCGGTCCCGGCGCTGATCCTGTCGATGGCGATCGGCCTCGGCATTGCGATCGCGTCGACGACCTACTTGCCATCGTTCCTCGCTCAGCTCCTGGATCCATTCGTGGATCTACTCGCGGGGATTCCCAGCGTTGTTTACGGGATCTGGGCCTTCCTCGTGGTCGCCCCGATCTTCGGCACGGTCTTCAACCCGTGGATCGCGATGCACCTCGCCGTCCTCCCGGGGTTCGCCCCGATCCACGGCTCTCCCGCCTCCTCCGGGCAGGGGCTGCCCGTCGGCATCTTCGTGCTGACCCTGATGGCCCTGCCGATCACGACGCTCTTGATCCGAGACGCGCTCCGATCGATCCCGCGGGACCTCTGGGAGAGCGGACTCGCGCTCGGGGCGACGCGCTGGGAGGTCGTCCGACGGGTGGCGCTCCGGTATGCAAGCCGAGGGATCTGGAGCGCCGCCTTCCTCGGCTTCGGGCGAGCGATCGGTGAGACCGTCGCTATCGCGATGGTGATCGGCGCGAGCGAAAAGTTCCCGGTAAATGTCTACGGCACGACGTGGACGATGGCATCGTTCATGTTCCAGACCCTAGATGCGGCCTACGGAAACTCGCATTACCTCGCCGCCCTGGCCGAGCTTGCGCTGGTCCTTCTCGCCATCACGCTCGCGGTGAACCTCCTCGGGCGCCGGCTGGTGAGTCGGATCTACGCCGAACAGGTGGCGGGGCTCTAAGGAGGGGAGATGGCGTCCGTCGTGCGATCGGCGACTTCTCTCCTCGATCCGGCGGACGATCTGAGGCGGGGGGAGACGCCCGGGCTGCGATTCCGAACCGGCTTCGATCGGTGGATGAGCGTTGCGCTCCCGCTCCTCTTCTTGGTCGCCATTCTGCCCATTCTAGACATGGTCTACTACATCTCCGCCCACGCACTTCCGACGCTAACCTGGGGGGTCCTGACGAGTTCGGCCGATTACCAGATCCACGATGCCTTGGGAGTCCCCATCCAGTCGACGTTCCTGTTCGTCTTCTGCGCAACCCTGGTCGCCGTCGCCGTGGGCCTCTTTGGGGGAGTCGCTGCCGCCGAGTTCCTCCCGGAGGCGGCTGCGGGATGGGTCCGGATGGCCGCCAACCTCCTCGCCGGGATGCCGTCGGTCATCGTGGGCTATTTCGGATATTTCGTCTTCGTCCTCTACTTCGGGTGGGGTCTCAGCTTCATCGCCGGAGTGTTCACCCTCGCCTTCTTCATGACGCCCTACATCTACCGAACGACCGACCTCGCCTTTTCGTCGATCCCACGGCCGCTCCGAGAGGCGGCCTACGGATCGGGAGCGAAGCCGGTCCAGTACATCCTGCGGGTCGGGACCCCGATCGCCTTCCCGCAGATCCTGACCGGGGTGTTTCTCGCGATGGCGATCGGAGTAGGGGAGACGGCGCCCATCATTCTGACCGTTCAGCCCGGGCTCTTCGTGCCGAGCTCAGCGTTCCAGCCCGCCGTCTACATGACCTACCTCATCTGGACCGGGTTCAGTCTCCCGGCCGGATCGAACGGACTGACCTTGGCCTATCAGGCCGCATTCATCATCATCGTGGTTGTCTTGGCGCTCAATATCCTGGTACGGTTCGTGGCGGCCCGGTACCGCAAGCGGTTGGAGGGGCTGTATCATTGATCGAGGGGTCCCCGGCCGATCCCGTGCTTCGCGTCCACGAACTTTCGGTAACTGCGAAGAACCAGAAGATCCTCGACGGGATCGACCTCGACTTCTCCCCGAGGAGCCTGACCGCAGTTATTGGACCGTCGGGGTGCGGGAAAACGACGTTCGTGCGGGTGTTGAACCGCATGGTCGAGCTGACCGGGGGGCTCTCGGTCACCGGCTCGGTCCTCTACCTCGGCCAGGACATCTACGGTCGAGGGATCGACCCGGTCCTCGTCCGTCGGCGGATCGGGATGGTCTTCCAGCGACCGACCGTCTTCCCGATGTCGATCTTCGAGAACGCCGCGTTCGGGCTGCGCTTAGTACACACTCCGGATGAGGAAATCGACCCCGCCGTGACCGAAGCGTTGGTCCGATCCGGCCTATGGGAGGAAGTGAAAAACGACCTCGATCGCCCCGCCTTCTCCCTATCGGGGGGCCAGCAGCAGCGATTGTGCATCGCGCGTGCGCTGGCCGTCCGTCCGAAGGTCCTGCTGCTGGACGAGCCGACGAGCGCCCTGGACCCGATGGCGACGCAACGCGTGGAGGACACGATGCGGCGCCTGAAGGAGGAGATCGTGCTCGTCCTCGTTACGCACAACGTTGGCCAGGCCGCCCGGGTCTCCGACCGGGTCGCCTTCTTGCACGCCGGCCGGCTCGTCGAGGTCGGCCCCACCGCGGATATCCTCGAACGCCCCCGCGAGCGCCTCACGGAGCAGTTCATCACGGGAAGGTTCGCATGACGGATCGGAATTCGGGAGGAGGAATCAGCGTCGGCGAAGACGAACTACGGCAGATCGCGGACCTCAAGCGCCACGTCCTCGAAATGACGGTGCTCGCCACTGGCATGGTCGCGGACGGAACGCGGGCCCTCCTCGCCGCCGATTCGGAACTCAGCCGCTCCGTGATCTCCCGGGACGCGCCGCTCGACCGCTACGATCTCAACATCGAGATCGAGGCGATCCACCTGGTCGCGACGATCCAGCCCGAGGGACCCGACCTGCGCACGATCGAGGCGGCGATCAAGATCGCGAACTGCGTGGACCGGATCGGCCGCCTCGGCTTCGACCTCAGCCGGTACATCGTATCCGCCCCCGAGTCCGCGGATGCCCCGGTGCGCGATCTCTTGCGCGAGATGGACCAAAAAGCGCGCACGATGGTCACGGAGGCGATGGAAGCGTTCGTCGCGGGCGACGCCGCTCGTGCGAAGGCGGTCTTCGCGATGGATGACGCGGTCGATACACTACACCGGGAGGCCCAGAGCCGACTGATCGGACTCCTGCGGAAGGGGGGCCCTGCGACCGATCGGTTGGCACTCGAGCTGCTCGCGGCCCGCCACCTCGAGCGGGTCGCGGACAACGCATGCAAGATCGCCGAGAAGGCCGTCTACGCGATCACGGGCGAGCGTCGGAGCGAGTACCCGCGGGCGCGCGGGCCGGGTCGACCGGCGCCGCCCGAAGACGCTCCGAGCCCTGCGTGATGCCTCCGGATACGGGCTCGCTGGAGGCGTCGACGGACGCGCCGGAAAGCTCATTATCTCTGACGAGGAGTCCGGCGGCTGGCCTAGCCCGTGCTCCCGTAGTCTAGTCCGGTCAAGGATCCGGGGCCTTCGACCCCGTAACGCGGGTTCGAATCCCGCCGGGAGCACCTTCTCAACCGGGTCCACGGAGTATTAAGGAAAGTACTGCATTGAATATAGTCTATAGATTCAACGCTTATGGGTTCGTAACCGCTCTTAGACTCCCGGCGGAGTCTTGAATGGAGGGACGGAAGTTACAGCTCGCGGGGAAGTCAACGTTTCTCGTCTCGCTCCCCAAGCGGTGGGTCACGAATGCGGGTCTAAAGGCCGGCGATACGCTGTTTGTCGACACGGAGTCGGACGGATCGGTCTCCGTCCGAATGCACTCGGCAGCCCGCACCACGGTTCGTCGCAAGATTTTCCAAGAGCGAGGCGAGGATACCCGCGAGCACTTGATCCGAAAGTTCATCGGCGCGTACGTTTCCGGTTTCGGCCTGATCGAGGTCCGATTCCCGCCGGATCGTGGCCCCTTTGTTCGCAAGGTCGCCCGCGAATTCTGCCGCTTGGTGATCGGCCCAGAGGTCATCGAGGAAACGTCGAACACGATCCTGATTCAGGATCTCTCCGACCCGTCCGAGCTGAGTTCGGAGAAGTGCCTTCGACGTATGCAGCTCACCGTAAGGGCGATGCTCGAGGACGCGGTCGGCGCCCTTCGGACGGGCGACTCCGGCCTCGCGCACGACGTCGATCTTCGGGGGCAGGATGTGAACCGCCTGTACTGGATGGTCGCGAAACAGTACCACTTGGCCCACTCCGCGCCGGCGGATGGTTTTGCGGCGGCGACAATCCACGGCCATCGATTGATCGCGAAACTCCTCGAGCGGATTGGCGAGCACGCCCAGCGCATCGCAAGCGCCACCCCGCTGCTGGAGGGAGACAAGAGCCTCGACCCTAAGCTCTTGGAGCTACTCTCGGCCGCGCGAGCGTCGGCGGCTGCGATCCTCGACAAGGCGTTCAACGCGCTCGTGACGCGTAACATCGAGGTCGCCAACGAAGCGATCGACGCCCGAGCCGACCACCAGCGGGTCATCGACGGCCTCAAGCAGCGTGTCGCGCTTCGGCGGGGCGGACCACTCCTCGCGCTCGGGACCGTCGTCGATAGCCTCGGGCGTGCGGCAGTATACGCGGCAGAAATCGCCGAGGAAGCGATCGACCTCGCCGTCTTGACGACCCCCGAGGCCGCGTAGCTACTTCTGGGTCGTGCGCCAGAACGGCCGCCGGCCCGGGTCCGGACGCTCGGGAGCTTTCTCGGAAGAGTCGGCCGGATCGCCGGACTCGAACGCATTCCCAGCAGGTATCATGTCCGTTCCAATCACTACGCCATTCCGCCGCGTGAACGTCGACCGGACAAGCTCGCCATCGATCTGGTAGGCTCGGGTTCCCACTCCCCGTTCTAACGCGGCGTCGGCGAACTCGAGTAGCTTTCGGGGATTCCCCCTAGCCTGGGAATTGAGCTCGTGGACGGCCTCCTGGTCGAACGGGTAGGTGGGCTCGAGCTCCTCGACGATGCGTTTGGCGAGCAGCTTTTTCGCGAGAACCAGGCGCGCTTCCGCGTCCGAGAATGTCTGGAGCTGGATCGAGCGATTGATCCGCGACGCGAGCGACGGGTGGTTCACGTTGAGCCAGGCCAAGTAGCTCGCGTAACAGGTGAACATGAGAAGGACCCCGGGTTTCATGACCCCGCTGATCTCCTCGAGCGTTTTCGCGAACATGTCGACCTCTCGCATCTCGACCAGGTTGTGGACGTCGTTCAGGAGCAGGAACGAGGGAGCCGTCGCGTTGAGCGCCTCTCCTAGGTTCCGGCCGGCGACGTTCGGATCGTACGCCTCGCCCTTCGACTTCGCGAGGGCGGCGAGGGGACGAAGCCACCCCGGCGACCCAAGCATCTTGACGTGACCGGCATCGCGCGCGGCTCTCAGGAACGCCGCCGCGAGTCCACGGAGCACCCAGGGGGTCTTCGAAGAGATGTCGAAGTAGACGTGGAAGGCCTTTCGATCCCGAGCCTCCGCGTCGGCCACCAGGAGGCGTTCCGTCTTCCCGGACCCTTGGACGCCGGTGATCGCGACGACCGCCCGGTTTTCTCGCTCGAGCACCTCGTCTTGGAGCGTCCGGAGAGCCGCGTCGGCCGCTTGATTCACATGGTATATCGTTACGTCGTCCAGGTTCTCGCTGGCGAGTTCACGGAACGGGTTACCGGTGAGCCCGTACCGTTCGTAGCTTCCCGCCGGCATGACGAACACCCCTCCTACAGCACCCGGCTCCGGAGGTCGATCGCCAGCCGCTTTCCATCGAACTCGTAATAGACGTTGCGATCGATGAATCGGCCGTCCATCCACTTCGGCACGCGCAGGAAACGCTGGACCCCGTCCGCCCCTTCCCGCGTGTGGAACTGGAGGAAACCGTCGGCAAGGTGGACGGCGATCGCCTCCGCGCGGGGCCCGAACATCCCTCGGTCGGTGCCCAGGACCGCGGCCGTGCCGCGGTGGCGGCATTGATTTCGAAGTCCACGGAGAGTTCGGGCGAGCGCATCGGGCGAAAGGTCGAGGGTGAGGAACGAGAAGGAGTCCATTGCGACCAGTCCCCCCGCCCCCACGAACTCTTCCAGGTGCTCGACGGAGTCCTTCTCGTGGATCTGGATCCACGATTCGGGCAAGACCGTCGGACCTTGCTCGGTCAGCAGTTGCAAACGGAGTTCGTCGCGGTCCCGCGACGTGACGAAGGTGACAGGGAGGCCCTTCCGACCTGCTGTGAGGGCCATGTGGCGCACGAAGAACCCCTTGGCTGCATCAGCACTCCCCTCCACGACGACGACCGATCCTTTGCCGATCTCCGGCAGGATAGTGTCGAGGCCCGGGACCTCGATCGGGATGCTCATGGCCGCGCGGAAACCCCTGCCGCATAACACTGCTCCGCAGGGTCTGTAAAGAAGGACTATGGAGAAGCGGGTGTACTACGCAAAATCCATAGGGTGGACCTATGGGTAGAACGACTCGTAGCGATGCGATGCGCCGATGGAGAGGCGATTCGCGTGGCCTCGCCGAGATAGTCGGAACGCTCATGCTCGTAGTGATCGTCGTTGCCGCGGCGACGGCGTTCTCTTTCTTCGTCGCTTCGTACCAGAAGCAAGTACAAGCCGAAGAGACTGTGGTACACGATCGGGCGCTCGAAAATATCAAACTCATATCGCTCTCGTCGAGCAGTTGCTCGGAGTACAACGAGACTACGAAGACATGCGATCGATATCTCCCGAAGGACGAGTTTGCGCGACTCACCATTAAGGCGGCGAGTCTCGACATTAATTCGATCGCCGTGACGGGGGTCTTTCTCAGCGGCCACCCGGTCGACAATTATTCGGTGATCCTGGGGCACACCACCTACGACCCATGCTACAATACAACCGGAAACACGACCACTGTCTGCCAGCCAAGCCTGCTCCCCCCGTACGCCGAAGCTCAGTTCGTGTTCAACCTGGGCGACAGCACCAACTTCTCCAAGTTACCGAAGTGCTTTACGGTGAGAATATTAGATTGTCTGTACGCTTTCGGAACCCCGTATAGCTCAACGGATATCTCCGCATCCCACGAACTGGATTTGGAAATCCTGACCTCGCTCGGCAACTCGTTTCAAGGGACCTTCGTCCCGCCGGTGGCGAAGCTCGGCATCAGCTTCGTGAATTCGTGGCCGGTCCTCGATGGGTCGGGCTCCTATCAGCCATCCGGGGGCGTCACAACGAACGCCACCATCGACCAGTGGGCTTGGGCCGTCGACGGGGCTGCCGCGGACCCTGACAACGGGGCCTACTTCGGCCAGCAAGTGGAACTCCCGGATCAGTTCGCTATAGGCGGCATGTACGCCATCACTCTGACCGTGACGAACGCGTTGGGCTTGATCGGGGTTGTTAGCGTTAACTACACCGCCCCCGGCTAGTCGCACCCCGAATCAGCTCCTATCCTCGGCTCATCGGAATCATGCGCCAAAGCGACGGAAGTTCTGTCCGTTGCTCGGCGGGCAACTTCAGGAGGGACGACGCGGAGGGAGAGGGAAGCCGGGATTGCCGTTCGTGTCGGTACGCGAGCGTCGCTGGCCGGATCAGCCCGAAAGCGCACCTGTGAGAGAGTCCGCGAAAAGTCGGCCGCCGTGCGGGTGAACCTATGGAAAGAGGACGACGAATGCTGCCATCGTCGCCGCGACTAGGGCCAACGAGTGCAGTATTCCGTAACGGGCACGCCCTTCGGTGAACGCCCCGATGATCGCCCCAGTACCGAGCGCGTTGATCAACATCAGCTCAAAGAATCGCTCTTTCAGCGTCGAGAAGTCCAGCTTGGGAATCTGGGTCGGAGTAGCGCCGGTCGAGCCGCTCAGGGGGGTCCCCAGCCCGAGGAAGGAAACGTTCAGCGACCCGAGGGTGGGGGCGATGTACAGGAGCGCGAACAGGACGGCCATGAGCACGGCGAACGCAATGTAGATGACCGCGACGGGGAGCATCAGTTGCTTCTCTCGCTCCTCCTCGATTTTGACGAAATCGTCCATGTCCTTCGCGGCCCGGTAGACGACGGTGGCCGTCTCTCCCCCGATCTGCGAGGCGTCCGCGATTAGACCGGCATACCGGGTGATCAGGCGGCTTTGCATTGAGGCGACCATCTCCCGGAGAATCGCCTCGAACGGACGGCCGAGGCGCACGGCGTCGGCGGCGATGCGCAGATGTTTGGCTAGAATGTTGGTGTGCGTCTTTGCCAGTTCCACAAGGGCTTTGGCGGGATCGATGCCACCGCGCATCGCGTCGGCCATCTCGAAAAGGAATTGGGCGAATGCCCGTTCATACGCCCGAATCCTGAGCATCTCTTGTCGGGCGTCGATCCCGAACGGGGTGAGCGCGATGAAGAGAGCGAAGATGAACACGTAATCCACGGCGTTCGTAGGGAGTCCTGGCGTGCTCGCGACGTACGAAAGTCCGAACAGGAGGGCGACAAATGCCACCGCGAGCGGGAGATAGAGGGCAAGATAGGTACGACGCACCGGGTGGGTTGCAAAGTAACGGCGGAAGGTGAATCGAGTGGTCTGCTTGAGAAAGAGGATGTAGCCGCCGACCCCAGCGCCCGAAAGCCCCGCCCCGACACCGATGTAGAGCAGGATTGTCGTCGGTTTTACGCCAGCGAATGGATTCGAGGTCGGGGGCGGTGCGGGAGTGATGGTGAAGGTCCAGAATATCTTCGCTTCGTTGCGCGAGGTGTCGAACGCCGTAACCGTCGCGTTGTTTGCCCCGTTCGGGAGCTTGAGGATTGGGGGGATCGGATACGTGATCGTGTCGGTGCCTACGGTTACGAGACCGCTGGCGGTCTCGTTCAGGCCATCGACGTACACCGAGACCGTACTCGGATTGATCGGGGCGACGCTGTCAGAGAATTTGACCGCGATCGTCGGCGTGTTGGTGTGGATCATGGCGTTCGGAGAGGGGCTCTCGACAGTCAGGAGAAGGGGTCCCGTGGAAGTCGGAACCGCGCCAGAGGCTGGGGCGGCGCGGCCGGCCCCGGAAACCGCCCCAAGCAGCACGCCCGACGCCAGAATGGCGATGACGGCGATCCACGTCCGCCTCATTCTGCCCTCGCGTAGGCGATGGAGACCAGGATGATCGTCATCGCTACGGCCACCGGGACCAACCCGAACGTGAGGAGAAGGAGCAGCTCGTTCGCGTTCAGCCCCTCCGCGGTGCTTCCCAACGCGTTCAGCAGGAACGCCGCGACGGCGATCATCAGGACGCCCACGAGAACGAGGCTCACGTACATGTCGAGGAATGTCGAAAGGCGTTCGATGAACTCTTTCTGGACCAGCCGCTTGAGCTGCAGAACGGCGTCCGACTTGCTCCGCAAGTATTCGTCGAGGTTGCCGCCCTGATGGATCATGTTGGCGAGATCCCAGAGCGTGTCGCGGACCGAGGTCGATGGGCTGCTCTTGGCGGTATCCGCGAGCGCGCTGATCAGGTCCTTTCCCTGAATGTCCGCCTTGTAGATGACCTGACGGAACGTCTCGGTCATCGCCGGATCATGATCGCGTTGTGCCATCCGGCGGATGAGGCGGATCGGCGAGGTCCCAGTGCTCGCGAGAACCGACAGTTCGCTGAGGGTGAACGGCAGTTCCCGCTCGAGTTGATCCTTTCGGTTCGCGATCCGAGTGTCGACCAGGAAGCGGAAACCTCCCACGACCGATCCGACGCTGATTCCCACCAGCACTAGCACGTAGAGGTACCATTGCGACTCTCGAAGGATCTCGAGGAACAGCAGGAGAGATACGGCTGTCGAGATCGCTGCCGCGATCATCGCGGTCAGCACCATCATCCCGGTGTGCATGGAGGCCGAGATGTTCAGCCCCGCCCGGCGGAGGCGTTCGGCCAATACCTCCGACCCACCTCCCTCCTCGAGCCGCTCGCCGATGAGATGGTAGGAGATGGCACGGTATCTGGAAACGAAGTCCGGGCGCGGAGTCTTGACCTCGGGCGCGGCTCGGGTCTCGCCCGACGCTGCGATTGTGTTAGCGGAATCCGTCATCGGCTCGCATCACGACGCCCGCTTCTCCAGTCGGCTGACGGCGTCGGCTGGATCAACGTAGTAGTCAGCGATCGCACGGCTGACGTGGCGGAAATAGCTCAACCGCAGTTTCTCCATCAGTTGGAGATACCGCTCCTTGCGCCGGACCTCCTCCGTGAGCACGTCGAGCGACCTCCCCGACCGCTGCGCGATCGCTTCGAGGACGAAGCTTCGGCCGAGGTACGAGAACGAGTCGGTCGACGGCTCCCACCGGAACGCGTCGTTCGTCAGAAGCTCCTTCGTGGTGGCGTCGATTTCGAGGATCTCGGTCACCCCCCGAACGCGTCGCACACGGTTTAGGCCCACCGTCACCTGAGCCGGAAACGCTACCGCATCGAGCGCCTGGAAGAGCACCCGCGGAATGTTCATCGGCTCGTTCTCAACGCGGTGCAACAGTTCCGCGATGGATCCAGCGTGAATGGTCGATAGCGAGGCATGGCCCACCGATATCGCCTGGAACAGAGTGAACGATTCGACGCCGCGCACTTCCCCCACGATCACGTACTCGGGTCGCTGGCGCAACGCGGCCACGAGGAGGTCGAAGAGGGTGACGCTCCCGGACTGCTTTGCCGCATGGGTGGAGGACAACCCCGAGACCCCGGAAGCGCCCCCACCGCCGGAAGTCATGCCGTATCCCGTCCGGGCGACCGACTGAATCCAGTTCTGGTGGTCGATCTGAATTTCCGGCGTGTCCTCGATAGAGACGATCTTGTCCTCCGGGCGAATGAACATGCAGATGGCGTTGAGGAACGTTGTTTTGCCCGCGGCCGTTCCCCCGGAGATCAGGAGGGACCGATGGTGTTCGACGAGGGTCCAGAAATAAGCGAGCTCGAAGGCGGAGACCGATCCGAATTTGAGCAGGTCGATGGGCGACACCGGGTCCTGAGCGAATTTCCGAACGCTGAACGTCGACCCCTTCCGCGTCACCTCCGTCCCGAGAGTGAGGTTGATACGGCTCCCGTCCTGCAGCGTGGCGTCTAGGATCGGCTGGTAGATTGAGATGTGCTTTCCCGCGATCTGCGCGAGCCGGAAAATGTATCGATTGAGCTCGATCTCGCTGTCGTACTTCAGATTCGTCTTCAGGGAGCCGAAGACCCGATGGAACACATAGAGCGGGACTCGCGGCCCGAGACAGCTGATATCCTCGAGAAACGGATCCCTCAGGACGGAGTCGGTTCGGCCGAGCCCCACTAGTTCTCGGCGAAGGTAGTACAGCAACACCGGCCGGCGTCGCTCGGGGACCGGTATGTCGTAGAGGTCGATCGCGTCGAGGAACTTCTTCCGGATGAACTCTAGGAGCGCCGGCGAGTCCTCGAGGCTCGTTCCCTCCTCGATCGGCAACTCCTCGTGGGCCATCATCCCCTCCATCCGCTCTCGGATCTGGACGAGTTGCTCCTTCTCGCCGGATTTTAGCGTCGGTTCGAGGGCGTGGTAGAGCAGCTCCCCTGACTCCGGGCTGAAGAAGATCCGGACGAAGGCGTAGGGCGGGCGCACGGGGTACGTGAGATCGATCGCCCTACGGTCTGCCTCAAGCCTCCGGCGCATGTAGCCCAGCTCGCCCTGGATCAGTATCTTTTCGGAGACGAACTCCTGAGGGCGCAAGCGCGCATCGAGAGCCCGGGACCTCTGGCGCAAGAGATCCCGATCCTTCGACTTTCCGGGTGTGCCCGGTGTGCGGCCCGCGGACACCGAGCGGGACTCGGGCCGTGGCTTCATTCGGCCGCCGGTGGCGTCCCGCTGGGCCATTGCCGGACGAACCCGGTATCCGGAGGTTAAGCCGCCCGCACGTAGTTGCCGTAGTCTCCGTGGGACCCCCTCGACGTACGTTCGCGCCCCATGCGCTACAGGTCGCACAGTTTCTCCGACCGTTTACGGCAACTCATTCGGCCCGCGATATCAACCGGCCAACTCGTTGGATGCCCGTAGGGCGCTCGGGGTAGGCCCGAGTGCTCTGCGCGGAAAGCAAGGAGGAAAACGAGAGAGACATGAGCGAGAAAGGAGCAAATCTGAGAGAACGCAGCCAGAGGTTCCGCCGCCGCATGAGCGGGAAGGGCCGGGCAGTGTCGCCTGTCGTGGCGACGCTGATCCTGATCCTGATCGCCGTCGCGGCCGCCTCGGCCCTTTACCTCTGGTTGGTCACGTGGCAAGGCAGCATTACCGGTGGGATCGGTAACCAGCACGTCCAGTCCACACTGACCATTGGAGGGAGCACCTCCGTCTACCCGTTTGACCAAGTCGCCGTGTCGTGGTTCCAGCAGAACGAGACGGACGTCGCTGTGACCGACAGTCAGGGCGGATCCGGCGCCGGCATGCTGGCTGTGTGCAACGGCGCGGTCCAGATTGGGGCGGCATCGTTCCCGGTGAACCCGTCGCTGTTGGTTTCGAACTACGGCTGTTCGCCTTCGGTGGAGTCAACCATCGTAGTGACCACGGTCGCTTACGACGGCGTCGACCCCATCGTTCAGGCTGCCAACCCCCACGGCCTGCTGAGCATCAACTACGACACCTACGCGTTGATCTACGAGGATGCATCGGTCGCGGCCGGAGGCCACCCCAGTCTCATCACGCACACCTACGACGGTGGCGTGCTGGTCCCGGCTTGGATTTCCGGCACCTCGGGGATCGCCTGGAACCAGATTCCGGCAGCAGTCGGCGGGGCCGCCCTGTCGATTTCCGTCAGCGGCGGAGCCCTAGCGCCCCTCGCCGAGGGACCGGCACTCTACGGCGCGAGCGCGATCCACTGTGGACCGAGCATCGCGGTACAGACCGACCTTTGTGTGAGCGCGACGGGAACCACCCCCTGCGGCCAGACCATCTGTGCTGGTGGATCCAACGACACGGTCCTCACGTCCGCCAGATCGGACCCGAGCGGAACCACCCAGTCGTTCGAGGCGCGCCTTATCGACGCCACTAGCTCGACGGCGTTCGCCACCGCGGCCGCCCTCCAGGGGCCCACGACGGGCTTCAGCGGGTGCGGCAGCTCGAACTTCATCTCGGATTGCGGCTACGTCGCGAACAAGCCCGCCGTGGGTAACCCCGGCGTGATCGCGGCGACTGCGGCTAGCGCGGACACTATCGGCTATGCCTCCCACGGTCTCGCGGCGGCGTCGGGCTCGGGAGTCGTTTCCGTCCCCTATATGGGGGTTGGCCAGAGCGTCCAGAGCGGGGCGTCCCCTAACTTCGGCGGGATCGTTGCCTCGGACACGACCATCAAGTCCGGGATCCTGTTCGCGACGACCGGAAGCTACGCGAACGGCTACCTCGGCTGGAGGCCGTTCGACCTCGTGACGCTGAACACGCCGGCCGCGACGGCCGCCGCGTTCCTCACCTTCGTCACGAACCCGTACAACAACCAGGAACTCGCGAACGCGGCTCAGGAGCTCAGCATCTACGTGGTGTAGGGTGGACTGAGTCGGGCCGAGCGTTAACCCATTCCAGGACCCCCCGGGCGGCCGGGGGGTCTTAGCCTCTTTGAGGACCGAGGCGAGTTCTACGAAAGGTCGGAGGAGGGGGCCACACCTCCCCGTCTTCGCCTGCCCCTCGACGGGTCTGGGCGATTAGGTCGCGCCGCAACCTGAACTAATCGGAGGGCGGCGATCGGAGCGGCGCTCCCACGGCGACCTCTCACGCTGGCGTCAACGTCAGGTCCGAGTAGAATGTGACGACGGTGTCATTCAGTAGACTAACGTGGGCAGTATTCAGGAACACGAGATCCCACTGACCGGGCTGGATTGGGAGGGCGATGTTGGTGGTGGTAAGGTTGGCGATTCTTCCGGACGTCCAAGTGTAGCCCTCGATATTCCCGGTTATGGAGAGGCTCACTACCTCGTGGGGGGTCATCTGGTAGAGGTTGATTCCCTGCGTGTTCGCGATCATCCCGCTAAGCGTCGCGGCTTTCTGCGTCGTGAATGCAACGGCGATGAACTGCTCACCCGGAAGTGAGTAGAGGGTCGACTTCGGGACGAGGACGGATGGCCCCTCGCTCGAGGAAAGGTGGAAACCATCGGTCAGGAAGTAGGCGCCGCCGAGCGCGATCGCAACGGCGATCGCAATGAGAATCAGCGATGGGCGTTTCGGACTTCTGGGCGGGGAACCACCGGCGTGAACCGTCCACGAGGCTTCGAGCTTGTCTGAGGTCACTGACGGGACGACGCACGACGGTTTATGAAACGTCGCACCCCCCCCGATGCGACTTCGGAAATTTACATAGGGATTCGTAATGTTCAATGACCATGGAACCTAGACAGTTTGTCCACGCTCTGGCTTCACCAGATTTCACAGAGATTCAATTCGGCGGGAAGGGATCCGGGGAGTTTTCTCGTCAGCCGGCTCCGGCCCCGACCTGCCTCGGGGACAACTTCACTTTCAGAGCGTATCGGTCGATCCGGGTGGATATTTTTCACCCGGCGCATGACCCGAGAAAGTCGAACGCCCACCCGCCCCCGGGACCCCCGGGTCGGGAGAGGTTATCGACCGCCCAGGCGCCGAAGTCGGCCGGGAACTAGTATGTGCAATTCTCTGAAACCGGGAATGTGTAAGGTATCGTCACCGTTCGATTTTCGACGCTGAACGGAATCCCCAGGGTGAGGTGATTAGAGCGGACCTGGATTGCCTGAGTGCCGCCTCCACATGTGGAGATTTCCGCACGGTTCGAGCTGGTGAAACTGTTGTTGAAGTACACCACACTTGAGAGATCCGTTGGTAGATGAAAAATCGAGATGTTCTGCGATTCTCTGGAATCCGTCAGGTTCGAAGCGATGGGCACTGAATCGGATCCAACGCCGTAGTAGTGAGCCGACGAGAATTCCATCGCGTAGGGACTGTTGCAGATTTGGTTGGTTCCGGGCCCCGGACGAGTAGAGTTGTGGACGGAATACAGGTCGGCGTCGACTCCTTGGAAAAGGATCGTACCGACGGTTCCGTTCTGGGCCGACGTTCCCGCTCCGAAAAAGTATCGCTGACCCAGGAAATACGCGAGCGATCCGAATCCGGCGGCCTTACCCCAGTACGGTGAATTAACAAACACACTTGCGAGCCAGCGGTTTGTCTCTGACGCGAGCAGGTCCTGATGGACGCACACCGTATGTTCGAGCGTATCTAGAATCCCCACCAAGCCTGCGAGGGCTACCACGACGCCTAGGACCACTCCAATCGAGATGGCGACTGTGTCGACTCGGTGGTGTCGGGCCAACTCAAGTGCCGGTGCCGGGCAGGATTCGACAACCTCGAAGTCTGGCCCTCGGGCGGCTCCAAATATTCGGGGGACTCGGACCTCCTGTCATGGGAGTTCCAACGTAATCGAGAGGGGGCCATCGTAGCTACTGCTCGGCGCGCGAATGGTAACGTTCGTGTACTGAACCGAGTGATACTGCACGCTGAAGTTGAGGAGTTGAAAGGGGGAGTTCACTGTCGCGCCGTTCCAGGGAAGGCAAAACCCGCTGCACTGAAGTGGAATTTGAAAGGATGAGGATCCGTGAATTGTGAAACCCGCCCCCGCTACGAGGACATATCCCTCGGCATACCAGCTTATGGATGTGACCTGGACAATCGGCGGTCGGTCTTCGAGCGCCGAAACGTCGGCCGCCACCAATACCACGAGTACGACGGCGGCCACTGCGAGCGCCAGGGCCATCCACGGGATATTGAGGCGGCTGAGACGAGCACCGGCGATCTGGTCGTATCCCCCGTAGAACGCAGCTACGTAATCTTGCATCGTTCGGACCTAGCCGAACTCAGGGCGCGGGCGGCTCGGAGGCAATGGACGTGAACTGCCAACTGCCCTGCCATGGACTGCCGGACTCGCCGTCCGAGGTGGGCACTGTTATGCAAGGTTCTGCTACTTGAAGGCGTGGTTTCTGTCATCGGCCCACGGGTCCCGTGATCTGGGACGAGTATTGCCCCCAGGAAGCGCTCGGCCGCTCCGTCCGCCGCCGGACAGACGACTGCCGAATCCGCCGATGAGGGATCGGCGAAAAACCGATCTTCGTGATGGGTCCATTATCCCTTACGTTTGGCGCCCCGAATATCTTCCTCGAGCTCGCCTTCCAACTTCCGGACCTCCCGTTCAGCGAGCTCGACACCCTCTCGCCACAATCGGGCAAAGATCGGCCCAAGATTGAGGACGAGGGTGGTCACGACCGTCCCGACGGAAAGGAATGCCATGGCGGACGCAAACAGCTGGGCGGTCGCACCGTTGAGGAACAATGGGGGACCTTGGCCCGTCGCCAGCATGCTTTCGAAGTAGAACGACTCGACGGGACCCGTTCCAGCGACTGCGTGGAACCCCAGGGTGCCTACCGTCAGCACGACTGCCAGCGCCCCGAGGGAGATTACCGCTCGACGGTTTCGGCGGTGGCGAAGCTCGCGATGTCGTGAGGCCCCGACGGCGACCGCGGCCGAAGCGATCGCGGTCATCTTCGCTCTGCGCTCCGCGGCGGCCAGGTGGAGACTCGGCCCGGAGTGCGTGCTTGTCCCACGAGGGATCGACCAAGTGGGGGTCTAAGTATGTCGCGGCTCCACTCGCTCTCCTCCGGGCTCCGGAGTGCCACCGAGGCGGGGTAGGCATCACCTCCACCGCCGACATCCACCGATCTGGGGCACCGACCCCGTGTGCCGCTACGACGCGGAGGAGGCCACTTAATGAGGGGTGGGAGGCTTCAATCCCTCGGTGTCCTATGCCCAATAACTGCCCCGACTGTGGCGCGACTGTCGAATTTAATGCCGCCACGGCACGTGTGCTACACGGCGACTGCTCCGGCTGCGGCCATGCCTTTACGATTCTAGAAGGGCTGCCCGCGATACCCGACGCCCGCATCGCAGCCACTGGAGCGGCCGAGGAGTCGAGCGCCCCCGCCGGTCCTGCCTGCAGCAGTTGCGGGGAATCCATGGTCATCCGCGCCGCATCGGACACGACCCTGGACGCGGTCTGTTCGGGCTGCGGTTCCCATTTCAGCTACTCACTCGCTACCGCCCCCGTCGAGCGGGGGGCATCACGCCGTCCCCGTCGATTTGAACCGATTACCGAGGAGCGGGGAGGTTTCGACCGCGAACGGCCGCCCAGCCGGCCGTGTCGGGAGTGCGGTGGCGCTCTTCAGTTTTCGACCGGCCCAGATGGGATGGTGACCGGCGAATGCGCCCAATGCGGAAACCGGTTCACCCTTCCCCCTCGGCGCGAGGGAGGAGAACGGGGGGGAGGCCGACCCCCATTCCGGCGTCCGGGTGCAGGCGGCTTCCGGCCCAGGTTCGGTGGAGGCGGTGGTGGGTACTCCCGTGGAGGGGATCGAGGAGGTCCCCCCCGTACTGGTGGCAGCTCATACCGCCGACGTCCGCCGCGGGACGACGACGATGACAGTTCGGATCGCCGTCGTCGACGCCCTCGACGCGAGTGAAGTCGGCTCCTTCAGACCGACTCTTCGATGTCGCCGGTTCCGGGAGTTCCCGCGAGCTGGCCGGCGACTTCGGCGAGAATCCCGAGGTGCCGATGCACGTCCTGGGCCGTGTGCTGGACGGAGATCGTCCACTGTTCGTCGGGCCCGGTCCCTGACGGAATCAGTCCCCGGTTGAGGCAGAGATAGTAGTACAACATGGAGCGGTCCCCATCCACCGTGAGGAAATCTCTCCAGTTTCGGATCGGGTGGTCGGAGTAGAACACTGTCCCCGAGACGCCATCCGCTGCGACGGTGGCCGTGACGTTGGCGGTCTCGAAGATCTTCCGATACCCGTCGGCGAGCGCAGAACAAAGATCGGTCGATCGCTCGAGCGCCGCATCGGTCAGGACGTGATCGAGCGAGGCGAGACAAGCGGCCATGGCGAGCGGGTTGGAGTTGTACGT
Organism: Thermoplasmata archaeon; assembly: GCA_049675585.1. Taxonomy (GTDB): domain Archaea; phylum Thermoplasmatota; class Thermoplasmata; order Lutacidiplasmatales; family UBA184; genus Lutacidiplasma. The sequence goes on along the minus strand of JBAUAJ010000113.1, from coordinate 16,839 downwards.
GCCGGCGTGGGCCACTTTCCGTGGTCCCACCGCATCAAGGATCCCCGGTTTCGCGGCCACGGCGGAGAGCGGAACTCCGCAGGCGATGGATTTGCCGACCGTCATCAGATCCGGTTGAACCCCCACCCGACCGGCTCCCCCGTGGGGGTACTTCGCGCCCGTCTTGATCTCATCGAAAATCAACAGAGCCCCCAACTCGTTGCAGAGCTCCCGAAGTCCCGGAAAGAACTCCGGGTCGGGGAGAATGAAACCCATGTTCATCGGGATTGGCTCGGCGATTATCGCCGCGAGATCGTTCTTGTGCGACCGGGCGATCTCCCGCGTAGCCTCGAGGTCGTTGAACGGAGCTACGAGCGTCCGTTCAACGACCTCTGACAGGATCCCCGGAGAGGCGGGTGTCGAGGCGGGGCTTCGGGGCGGCCCCGCCACGTCCGCCCGGGGCTTGACTCCGACCAAGAGGGTATCGTGGGAGCCGTGGTAGGATCCCTCGAACTTGAGCAGGTATCGTCGCTTCGTATGGGCCCGCGCGAATCGAGTCGCGTGATGCGTGGCCTCGAGACCGGTAGTGCTGAACCGTACCTGGGCCATGCCGAACCTCCGGCAGAGTCGCTCGGCGACTTCCGGAGTCCGCTCCCACTCGTAGCCGTAGACGCTGCCCTCTTCGAGCTGCCGTTGTAGCGCCGAGACGAGCGCCGGGTGGGCGTGGCCGCTCTGAAGCGACCCGAATCCCATATTGAAATCGAGGTACTGGTTTCCGTCGGCATCGCGCAACGTTACGCCGTGCGCCCGACTGACGTAGAACGGATACGGCTCGAGATAGCGGTAGTTCGAGTGAACGCCGAGCGGACTCCACTGTCGAGCGCGCTCGAATATCTCGAGAGAACGAGGGGTTCGCCGAATATACTCTGCATAGGCGGCCGAGAGGTGTTCGCTCACAGCCATCGACTCTCTCCGCCTCCCGTGAATCGGGACGCGAACGAGACCGAGGGGCCGTACAAAAAGGCCCCGGAGGGGACCTCGACGGTACCGAATCCTCGCCTTCCTTATCGCCCCGGTATTCGAAACAACCGGCGGGCGTTCCCGCCGAGGATCGCCGCACGGTCGGGCTCCGGCAGATCGAGCCGTTCGATCTGCTGGGCCGCCAATCCCAGCTCCTCGAGCGGCCAATCGGAGCCGTGCAAGAATCGATCGGGCGAGCCCGTCGTCACGATGGCATCGTAGATCCGGTCCCGGGCCTGCTCCACCGCGCGGTCGAAGTACCGGGCGGAGGGCGGGGGGAAGAGACCAGAAGTGTCGGCGTAGACATTTGGGTTCTTGTACACCATCTCGGCGGCCTCGTCAATCCACGGGTTGCCGAGATGGCAGAGAACGAAATTGACGTCACGATATCGGGCGGCGACCTCATCGATCTCGAGCGGTCGGGCGAACTTGAGCAGACCTCTTCCATCCAGAGTGTCCCCTTGGTGAAGCAGCACCGGGAGACGGCGGCGGTGGGCGAACTCAAGCACCGGAGCCAGCCGGGGGTCATGGGGGTAGAACTCGAGATACCCCGGGTAGAGCTTCAATCCCACGAGTGTCGTTTCGGCGTCCATTCGGTCGATCGAGGTCGCCACGGATTCCTCGCCGCGGGTCGGATCTACCGTGGCGACGGGCAATAATCGCCCGTGGCTCTCAGCGAACGTCTTGGAGCCTTCCGACAGTGCTGCCTCCTCGGACGGAGCCTGGAACAGCTGAATCGCGACAGCGAAGTCAATCCGGTTCTGGTCCAGCTCCCGGAGCAGCCCGGAGACCGAGTAGTCGAGGTCGGGGCGGTAGCCCGTGCGACGGATCTCCGGCCACCACTGGCTGAAGTGAACATGGGCGTCGATTCGGACCGATGACGGAGGCGTACGGCTCCCTCCTTCCTTCAAAATTCAGGGGTCGGGATCCCCGTCGGGGACGGGGCCGTGGACGGGCGCTTGGGCGCTGCCCGAACCTCAAAGATACGGACCTCGGCCTTGCGGCTACCGTGCCGGAACTCGGCCATACCGAGTCCGTGGTCGACCGCAGTCGCCTGAATCTGCTGAAACCCGTCCTCCGTGATCGGGCAGGGTGGAACGTAACCGCCCATCTTCCATTCGAGGAGGATCTCACCTTCGGGGTCCCCACGGATCGGGCGACGGAACAGGTCGAACGCGAGCTGGGAATCTGTCCATTCGACCGCGCGCACTTCCCCGTTGTGAAGAACCAGCTCGATTCCGTCGGCCCAGAGGAACGCTGAGTCGGGCCACCGCCGCCGCTCCAACAGCAAGAGGAGGTGCTGAACCAGGGCGAGGACGATCAGGACCAGCCCGAAGATCACGAGGACGATCGCCAGCGAGGATGGGTGGAGGATCAGATCGGTCCCCGCGGCTGCGGCGGTGATCGCCCCGCACATGGCGAGGGCGTATCGACTGAATCGGGCGAGTCGTTCCGAATGCGTTCGGAGTCGCGCCCCGCGCTCGTCGTGGCGTGCGATCGAGAGGCCCGTCGATTCAACAGAAGGATCGGGTGGCCTGCGTTCCTTCGATTCCATCGTGCCGAGATACGGCAGTCGTGACAGGGCTTAATCCCGCGGTCCACCCCATAGTTTCCGAGGGGCCACATAGATATTCGGGCCACTTTGCTCGAGAGGCTTGATATGGGACCCCGGGCATCGAATCCCGAGAAGCCGATGGCCGCGACCAAAGAGTGGATGAGCTATCCAGACGCCCCCCGGATAGTCCACCCTCCGCCAGGTCCCCGCTCCCGGGAGCTGCTGGCAGTCCAGGCCGAGCTCGAAACGGAGGCGGTCGGCTATCCGCATTATTTCCCGATCGCTCCGCGATCCGCCCAAGGGTCCACGATCGAGGACGTCGACGGGAACCGGTTTATCGACTGGGTCTCGGGAATCTCGGTGCTCAACTTGGGGCATCGCCACCCCCGGCTGGTCGCGGCCCTGGAAGCCCAGGAGAAGGAGATCTGGCACGCTCTGGAGCTGCCGACCGAGGCCCGGATCCGATTCCTGAAGGCGCTCGAGCCCGTCCTTCCGGGGAATCTCCGCAATCGCTCCCGAATCTTTTTCACTGTCACCGGGGGAGACGCGGTAGAGACGGCGGTCAACCTCGCAGACCACGCGCAGGGTCGTCATGGAACGATCGTCTTCTCGGGAGCGTACCATGGGGTGCACGGCGGTGCGGCGAATCTAACCAGCGGGCGACGTTATCGAACGACCAGCGCTTTCTTGGGCGGATCCGTCATCCGGGTCCCTTACCCCGACCCCTACCGGCCCGTCCTCGGATCGGACGCGGGCGCCCAGGGAACGATGGCCTATCTAGAGCACCTCGTCGTTGACCCCCATTCGGGGGTGGATTCTGTGTCTTCCGTTCTGGTGGAACCGATTCTCGGGGAGGGGGGGTATGTCGTCCCTCCGGACGATTTTCTCCCCTCCCTGAGGGAGTTCTGCGATCGGCACGGGATCCTGCTCATCGTGGACGAAATCCAAACCGGACTCGGTCGCACCGGAAGGATGTGGGCCGTAGAACACGGAGGCGTCACTCCGGACATCCTCTGTATCGCGAAGACGATCGGCGGCGGGATCCCGCTTTCCGTCGTTGCCTACCGAGCCGATCTCGTGAAGGATCTTCCCCGCGGGTTCCATCTCGGAACGTATCGGGCGAACCCCCTCGCCCTCGCGGTCGGTGCGGAGACTCTGAAAATCCTCGGCGAAGGCGACTTGATGGACAAGACACGGCGGCGGGGAGCGATGGTCGTAGAGCGCCTCCGGAGCATCGCCGAGCGCCATCCAACCCTCGGCGATGTACGCGGCCGCGGGTTCATGATCGGCGCCGAGTTCGTCCACGACCGCACTTCCCGTCGACCGTGGGGCGAGCGGGCCAAGGCGATGCGCTCCGAGCTTCTCTCCCGCGGGGTCCTCATGCACACGGCGGGAGCGTGGGACCAAGTTCTCCGGTTCATGGCACCACTGGTGATAGAAGACGAGCTTTTGGAGCGAGGCCTCGCCGCGTTCGAAGAGTCCCTCGAATCCCTCGACGCCGGGCCCGATGGGGCTCGGGGAATGGGCCGCATCCACCCGGGAACGCCGGGCATCAATCTGCGCAGGCCCACGGAGCGCGCCGCACCGGTCCCCGCCTCGATCCCGATCTCGGGGCCAGCGCTCGACGGGTGAGATTCCGGGAGGGGCGAGCCGCTAAGACCCACCCCCGCCTCGTACCCAGTGGACGGGTTCAGCCGGGTATGCCGCTCGATATCTGGGACAAGTCGTCGGAGGACGTGAAGGAACGCTGGCGGGACATTGCCCGTACGCTTCGGGACGTGGCCGACGCAGAAGCCGTTCCTCGGGCTCTCCAAACCTGTTTCTGGTTCGGCGCCCAAGCGATTCGCACCCCTGTCGGTCCAACTTCCGAGATGAGCCTGCTAAACCTGCTTCCCCCGGATATGGCCGCGCAGATCCTGAATCCCCCGCCGAGAAAGTAGGGTTCTAGACAGGCGCCCTTACGAGGCGCGATAGTTGACCGAGATCAGCTTTACCTCGGTCATCTCCTGCATCGCGTAGCGCACCCCCTCACGTCCCAGCCCGCTCTCACGAACGCCGCCGAAAGGCAAGGCATCCCACCGGAGGTTCGTGGGGTCGTTGATGTGGACTCCGCCCGCTCGAATCCGCTTCGCGAGGGCGAATCCTCGCGCGATATCTCGGGTGTACACGGCCGCCTGCAACCCATACGGGGTGGCGTTGGCGATGCGGACCGCATCGTCGATGTCGTTGAAATGAACCACCGGGGCGATCGGTCCGAACGGTTCCTCCTGAACCACCCGAGCCTCCTCCGGAACGGCATCGAGCACCGTGGGGGTGTAGAATGTCCCCGAACCCGCGTTCGCGGGAGACCCCCCCGCGAGGAGTCGGGCCGACCGGTCGAGGGCGTCGGCGACCAGCCGATCGAGGCGCTCGACGGCCGCCGCGTCGATCACGGGACCGACCTCGGTGGTCTCCTCGAGCGCCGGTCCGACCTTGAGCGACCGGGCGCGTTCGGCGAGCTTCCGCGCGAACTCCTCCGCGATCGAACTCTGGACGAGGAGTCGTTTCGAGGCCGTGCAGACCTGGCCCGAGTACGAGAATGCGCCCCGGGCCGCGGCCAAGACGGCGACGTCGATCGGGGCATCCTCTAGCACTACGAACGGGTCCAGGCCACCCATTTCGAGGATCACTCGTTTCGCGTGTCGGCCCGCCCGTTCCGCAATTCCCTTCCCCACCTCGGTCGAACCGGTGAACGTGACGAGCCGTGTCTTCGGATGCTCGACCAGCGCGTTCCCGACCGAGCCGCCGGGGCCGGTGACGACGTTGAGCACCCCAGGAGGGATTCCGGCTGCGGCGAGATGCTCGGCTAGCCGCAGCATCGTGAACGGAGCCGCGCTGGTCGGCTTTGCGACCACCGGATTCCCGGCGGCTAGAGCGGGAGCGATCTTGTGCGAGATCAGATTGAGCGGAAAGTTGAACGGCCCGATCGCGACCACGACCCCGATCGGATCGCGCACCGTGAACAGGAACCGATGCTCGTTGCCCACGGGGCGCTCGTAAGCATCCGCCGGGAAGCTCTCCCCGCCGAGGTGTCGGATCTCCTCTGCGGCCAGGAGGAACACCCCGGTAGCCCGGTCGACTTCGACCCGTGCCTCGATGATCGGTTTCCCCACCTCGCAGGCGATCAGCCGAGCCATCGTCTCGCGGTCGAGGCGCAATCGCTCGGACGCCGCGCGCAGAACCCGCGCACGTTCGTGCCCGGGAACCTGCCCCCACGACTCCTCGACGGCGGAGGCGGCGTCCACCGCCGCCCGAGCCTCCTCGGCCGACGCGACCGGCGCCTCACCGAGCGTGCGGCCGGTCGAAGGGTCGACCACCGGAACGTACTGGCCCCCGGCGGGGGGCCGCCAGCTCCCTCCAATGAAAAGGAGCCCCCGGCCGCTCGCCGGAACTCCATCGACCACCGTCATTCCCCCGTCAGGCCGGATCGCCGTACACGGTGTAATGCCAGCTCTTACGGGCCTGGCCCGTGAGGTCGATGTAGATGTTCTTCAGCACAGTATAGTCGAGGAGGGAGTCCGATCCGAGATCCTTGCCGAACCCGGACTGCTTGAACCCCCCGTGGGGAGTTTCGGATCCAAGCGGGAGATGGTCGTTTACCCAGACGTCCCCGAATCGCAAGGAGTTTGCCGCGCGGATTGCCGTCCGGACATCCCGCGTCCAGACGCTACCGGCGAGGCCGTAGTCCACTCCGTTCGCGATCTCGATCGCCTCGTCGAACGTAGTGAACTCGAGTACGTCGAGCACTGGGCCGAAGATCTCGCGCTGGGCGATCGTCATCTCGGGCGTCACGGAGTCGAATACCGTCGGACGAACGAACGCCCCGTTCGGGAACTCCTTCGGCGCGTCGGGGCCACCGGCCTTGAGCCGGGCGCCCTCGGCGGTGCCCTTCGCGACGAACTCGAGGACGTGCTTTTGCTGGACGGGGGAGACCAGCGGCCCCAGATCGGTCTGGCGCGACAGCGGATCCCCGAGCCGAATCGTGCGGACGCGCTCGAGCAGATGGTCGACGAACCGGGCGCGGATCGATCGATGTACGATCAGCCGGGTCGCGGCCGTGCAATCTTGCCCACCGTTCACGAAGCCGGCCACGACCGCCCCCTCGACCGCGGCTCCGAGATCCGCATCCTCGAACACCACGAACGGTGCCTTCCCTCCGAGCTCGAGCTGGACCCTCTTGACGGTGGGGCTCGCCGCCTCCATGAGCTTGCGGCCGGTCGCGGTGTCGCCGGTGAGCGACACCATATCGACTTTCGGGTTCCGCGTCAGCTCGTCCCCGACCTCTCCGCCGGGTCCGGTGACGACGTTGAGCGCCCCGGCCGGAAGTCCCGCTTCTTGGAACGCCCGCGCCAGTTCGAGCGAGCTCAGCGGGGTCGCGCTCGCGGGTTTGAGCACCACGGTGTTGCCCACGATGAGCGCGGGAGCGATCTTCCAGACGGCCATCATGATCGGGTAGTTCCACGGAGTGATCGAGGCGACGACGCCGATGGGCTCGCGCCGGAAGATCGTCGTCCCGTCGCCCGTGAACTCCGCGGGGCTCTTCGCCTCGATCGTTCGGCCGGCCCCCGCGTAGAAGATCAGATTGTCGATGCTGAATGGCAGGTCGGCGTCCGCCGCCTGCTTGATCGTTTTTCCCTGATTGCGACTCTCGAGCTCGGCGATCGGGACGAGGCGTTGGGTCAGTATCTGGGCTGCCTTGAGGAATACCTCACCGCGGGCCCGCGGCGGAAGACGCGGCCAGGTCCCCTTGTCGAACGCCTCCCGGGCCGCATCGACCGCCCGGCGCGTGTCCTCGCGATTCGCCTTAGGGACGACGCCGACCGGGGCGCCGTCGAACGGACTGTGGAGCGTCGTGGTCGCCCCGCTGTGGGCCGAGACCCACTCTCCCCCGATGAACATCGTCGGCGGCGTGGACGGCATCGGTCGCGGGGAAGGTCGGACGGGTAAAGATGTTGCCGAACCGCCCGGCGACCCGCCCCGGGTTCGCCGCGCACGGAGAACCATATCAAGGACGAGGTCTCTCGGGAATTCGGCCTCCGGAGCAGTGGGGATGGACCCGAGGTGGCGCAACGCGATGGTCGTCGCGATCGTCGTCATCGCGGTCGCCGCCGGCGTCTCGCTCCACCAATCGACCTCCTCCTGCCTCCACCAGACGAGTCCTCTGATCGTCGACCAGTCCGAGATCCCCGACTCGCTTGATCCGGGAGTGACGTTTTCGACCCCCGGATGGGCGGCGGTCCAGCAGGTCTACCAAGGGCTCGTGAACTACGCGAACGGCAGCTCCACCCAGTTCGACGGGGTGCTCGCCAAGAACTGGACCGAGTCCCCGAACGGATTGCACTGGACGTTCACGCTCCGCACGGGGGTCCACTTCTCGAATGGCGATCCGTACGACGCCTACGTGCAGTGGTACAGCTTCTACCGCAGCCTTCTGCTCGAGAGCGGCCCCGAGTTCATCCTCGAGCAGAACTTCTTCTCAACCAACTTCAACGCCACCGACCCGCTCAACTACTCATCGAACGCCACGAACGTAACGGACGCGAACTCGACCCTCGTAGGCTACCTGAACTCATGGAACTTTGACCACCTCAACGACTCCGAGATGAACCTGACCGAGACGGCGAACCAATCGTTCCAGGTGATCAACGCGTCCACAATCGAGCTGAACGTGGGGTACGGTTACCTCGGCCCCCACCCGTACAACTACCTGCTCGCGTCGATCTCGGCGCCGAACTCCTACGCGGTCGACCCGATGGTCGTGCAGTCCCACGGAGGCCTCCAGGAGGGCGAGCCGAACGACTTCCTCGCGAACGCGATGGTCGGTACCGGTCCGTTCGAGCTCACATTCTACGACGGGCTCCCCGGCGGCGGCTACCAATTGTCGCCCGATCCCAACTACTGGGCGGCGGCGGCGGCCTCGGCGCAGCCGTGGAACAACATGATTCAGCCGGCGAACTCGACGATCGACGTCATCTTCCAGGACTCGGTCGACATCACGACGAACGACCTCGCCCTGGGCTACGCGGCGAGCGCCTCGTTCGCTTACATCGGCCCAGCGACCGTCCACCAACTGACCGGAAAATCGTGCCTGATCGTCCAGCCGATGCCGACCGTCTACGGGTCGACCAGCGGTTCGTGGTGGATCTACCTCAACCAGAGCGTCTACCCGTTCGACAACCTCTCCGTCCGGGCTGCGGTCGCGCACGCGATCAACTACGAGCAGATCATCCAGGTGGCGTTCGGCGGCTACGCCACCCAGTGGGTCGGACCCGTGCCCCCGGCGTATCCCGACTATAATCCGGGAAATCTTTCGCCCTACGCGTACAATCTGACGCTCGCCCGGGCCGAGATCGCGGACTCGCCGTGCGCGAACGACGCCTGCCGCGGGGATACGATCAAGTACGCCTACCTCGACACCGGGATCGACTGGGCGGTCACGGCGCAGTTCCTCGAGAACGACCTCGCTGCGATTGGCCTCACCATCGACCCGGTGCCGATCTCGCTCGACGATCTTTACGAGGAGCAGTCGTTGACCGACGGGGTCTGCACAACGTCGACCAACGCGAACGGCGGTCCGTTCGAGATGGGGCAGGAGTTCTACACGTCCGACTACATCTCACCGGACGACTGGACCCAGAACGACGCAGTCAGCTACGGCAGCGCGAACCTGTGCATGTCAGGGTACAACAACCTCACCGTGAACCAGGACGTCTACCTGGCGGCGAGCAGCCAGAACGCGACGAACACCACGAGCTATTACAGCACTATGACCAGCCTAATGTACAACAATTACACCGACATCTGGCTCGTCGTGCCGACCTCGATCGCCGTGTACTCGACGCAGCTCCACGGCGTGATCCAGAACCCGATGGCGAGCGCGGAGCCGTTCGCGCTCTCGTTCAACACTCAGTGGGCCCGCTAGTTAGGTCGGGTCGGACGCGGCGGGAGCCGCAAGGAGAACGGACGGCGGAGCGTCTCCCATCGTCAACAGCTCTGCGGGGCGGACGTGGCGTACCTCTTCGGCGCGGTGGCACGCGACCAGCTGGCCGGGAGCGCCGGGGATCTCCGCGAGGGGCGGGTACTCGGTGCGGCACTTGTCGATCACGAACGGGCACCGCGGCGCGAAGCGGCACCCGGGCGGAGGGTCGATGAGGGACGGGACGTCTCCGCCGATCCTGAAGTGCGTGCGGCGACGGCTCGCGTCCGCGACCGGCACGGCCGCGAGCAGCGCCTTCGTGTACGGGTGCAGCGGGGTCTCGAGGACCGAGCGCACGTTCCCGAGCTCGACGATCCGGCCCAGGTACATCACCGCGACCCGGTCGGCGGCGTAGCGCACCGCCGCGACGTTGTGCGTGATCAGGAGGTACGCCACGGGCCTCCCGCGCTGCAGATCAACGAGCCGGTTCAGGATCTGGGCCTGTACCGCGACGTCGAGGGCACTCGTCGGCTCGTCGAGGACGATCAGGCGCGGATCGACGCTGAGCGCCCGCGCGAGCGACAGGCGCTGCCGCCCGCCGCCGGAGAATTCGTGCGGATACTGGTCGAGGCAGTCGGGCGGCAGGCCGACCGTCGGCAGGAGCTCGCCGACGCGGGCGCGCACTGCGCGCTTGTCGTGCTCCCCCTGGGCGCGAATCGGTTCGCCGACGATCTGCCAGACCTTCAGGCGCGGGTCGAGCGAGCCGACCGGGTCCTGGAAGATGATCTGCGCGTTGCGGCGCCACCGCCTCAGCTCGGCGCCGCGGAGCGCGAGGATATCCTCTCCCGCAAAGAGCAGCGTGCCCCCGGTGGCGTCGTGGAGCCGGGCGACCAACCAGCCGAGGGTGGTCTTTCCCGAGCCGGATTCGCCGATCAGCCCGACCGTCTCCCCGGGAAGGATGGTGAAGCTCACATCGTCGACCGCGTGGATCACCCGACGCGGGGCGCCGACCAGCGTCTCGCGGGCGGTGCGGGCAAGGGGGAAGTGCTTCTCGAGGTGGATCGCCTCGACGAGCGGGCTCGTGGTCATGGGATCTTCCCCACCTCGTCCGCGAAATGGCACGCACTGGTGTGCTCGGAGCGGCCGGACATCCCGAGAAGCGGGGGCGCCGGCTCGGCTTTGCAGACCGGCTGGGCGATCGGGCACCGCGGGTGGAACCGGCACCCCGGCGGAGGCCGGGCGAGGTTGGGAACGTTCCCCGCGATCGAGGTGAGCGGACCCTCCGACTTGTAGCGGGTCGGGGCGGCGCGGAGCAGCGCCTTCGTGTACGGGTGGCGCGGCGACTGGAACACTTCGCCGACCGGGCCGAACTCCACGAGCTTGCCGGCGTACATCACGCCGAGCACGTCCGCGGTCTCCGCGATGACCCCGAGGTCGTGGCTGATGAACAGGATGGAGGTGCTCACCTCCTCGATCAGCTCTTTCATCAGCGTCAAGACCTGCGCCTGGATCGTCACGTCGAGGGCGCTCGTCGGTTCGTCAGCGATCAGTAGCGCCGGCTTTTCCGATAGCGCCATCGCGATCATCACGCGCTGGCGCATCCCGCCCGAGAGCTCGTGCGGATACAGGCCGAGGATCGTCTCCGGGTCGTTGATCCGGACGAGCCGCAAGTACTCGAGCACATCCGCATAGAGCTCCTCGCTGCGGCCGATCCGCCGTCGATGGACCGCCTCAGCCGCCCCCGCGGGAATGATCGGGCGAAGGATCGCATCTCCGGCGGCGGGCTTCGGCCCGCGGGTGTAGTCGAACGGGGGCGGCGTGCGAGGGTCGGCGACGTGACCGCCCGATTCCCGCGACCGGCGGATGCGGACCGCCTCGGCGACCTGGTCGTAGATGCGGAACGCCGGGTTGAGCGAATTGAGCGGCTCCTGGAAGATCATGCTGATACCGGTCCCCCGGATCATCGGCATCTTCCACTGGGGCACTTTCACGAGGTCGATCCCCTGGAACTCGATCGACCCGCCGCCGATCGTCGCGGGTGGTTCGGGAAGCAGACGGGGGATTGCCTGCGCGAGCGTGCTCTTGCCGCAGCCGGTCTCGCCGACGATCCCGACGACCTGTCCGGGCTCGATGGTTAGCGAGACATCCGAGACCGCGCGGAACCGGCCCGCGCCGATCACGTAGTCGATGCTCAGGTTCTGGATCGAGACCACCGGGGTCGTCATGCGGCATCCCCTGGGGACCGACGTACGTCGCCGGGCTCGGGGCCGACGCCCTCGCTCAGCGACGGCGGTTCGGGCCCCGGCGGAGCCGAGGAGGTCGCGCCCGCGACCCCGGTGCCGGCGAGCACGCGGCGGCTTCGTGGATCGAGGACGTCCCGCAGGCCGTCGCCGAGCAGGCTGAAGGCGAGGACCGTGACGAAGATCGCGAGCCCCGGACCGAAGACGGTCCACGGGTACGCCGTGATCAGCCCCTCCGTCTGATAGAAGGAGATCATGCTCCCCCACTCGGCCGTCTGGGGGTAGCTCAGCCCGAGCCCGACGAACCCAATCGTTGAGAGGGTGACGAGGACCGTCCCGATGTCGAGAGTGAAGTAGACGACGACCGGCTCGAGGACGTTCCGGAGGACGTGCCGGAGCACGATCCGGCCCTCCGTCACACCGGCCGCGCGAGCCGCCATCACGTACGGCAGGTGCTTCACCGCGAGCGTCTCCCCGCGGACCAGACGAGTGTAGTACGGCCACCAGGTCACGAGGATCGCCACGATCAGCTGCCAGACCCCGCGGCCGAGCGAGACCGCGATCGCGAGAGCGAGGATCAGGCTCGGGAACGCGAGGAAGATGTCGGTGATCCGAAGGATCACGATCGACAGCGCGCCGCTCACAGAACCGGGTCGGTCCCAGTAACCCGCGATCAAGCCGAGGGCGCCGCCCCCGAACATCGCCGCGCCGGCGATCGCGAAGGCGATGGCGAGGTCGAGCGGGAGCGCGTAGAGGGTCTCCGCGAAGATGTCGTAGCCGGCGGTGTCGGTGCCGAGCGGGTGCTGCCACGACGGGCTCGAGCTGTAGTCGCCCGTGAGCTGGCGCGGTGCGTAGGGCGTGAGCAGATGCGGCGCCAGGACCATCGTGACGGCGCTGACGGCGATGATCACGACGAGGACGAAGCCGACGAGCGTGAGCGGATTCGCCCGCAGGACCCGCCAGAGGGTTCGCGCCGACCGGAACGCCGAGACCGCGAGGCGACGGGGACGGCCCGAAGAGGACGCCGCAGCCGCCGGAGCGTTCGCCAACGATCTACCTCCAGTCGACCCGGGGGTCCAAGAGGCCGTAGAGGACGTCCGCGATCAAGTTCGCGACGACCACACCGACCGCGAACACCGCGACGACCGCGATCGCTCCGTCGAAGTTCGGGATCGCCCCCCCTCCGCCGATCGCGGTGTAGGCGTAGCTTCCGATCCCAGGCCAACCGAAGACTTCCTCGACGACCACCGTACCGGCAAGCAGGCCGCCGGCGGTGACGCCGAGCACGGTCGTGGTGGTGATGAGGGCGTTCCGCAGGGCGTGCTTGTAGAGCACCCAGAACTCGGGGAGCCCCTTCATCCGCGCGCTCTTGACAAAGTCGAGCGGGAGCACCTCGAGCATCGAGCTGCGCGTCATGCGCGTCGCGATCCCCATGTTGATGAACGCGAGCACCGCCGCGGGCAGGATCAGGTGGCGGATCGCGTCGACCGTCCACGGGAGGTTCCCGGCGAGCAGGGCGTCGACGATCGACATGTGCGTCCACTGGTGGAACGGCGTGACGAGGGCGCTGTACTCGCCGTGGGAGGGGAGGCCGAAGTACGGGCCGACGTAGATCGCGGCGATCACCGCGCCGAGGTACGTCGGGGTCGCCCAGCCGGTGAGGTAGAAGATCCGGACGAAGTGGTCGGCCCACCGCCCGGCGGAGGCGGCGGCGATCACGCCGAGCGGGATTCCGACGACGATCATCAGGAACAGGGCGGCGAGCACCAGCTCGATCGTCGCGGGAAGCCCGTTCGCCACCGCGGTGTAGACGGGGTAGGCGCCCGTGTTCGACGCCCCCCAGTTGCCGTGGAGGAGGTTCGTGAGGTACTGCCAGTACTGGTTCAGGATCGGCTGGTGGAACATCGCCTCGCAGCGGGCGGTGACCGGCGAGCCGACCGGTTGGTGCGGATACCAGGCGGCGCACGGGTTGACGACGGACAGGTGCGTGAACACGAAGGTGAGAATCGTGATGCCGAGGAGCACCGGGACGAGCTGGACGAGCCGCTTGGCGATAAACACGACGAGGTCGCTGAGGCTCCGTCCCATCCGCCGATTTTCCCACCGGGGGCGCGACGGCGGACCCCCGAGATGAAAGGCTACGGAAATCCCCTATAAAGTCCCGCGCCGGGGGGCCCGGGGTCCGGCGTCAGGAGAAGTAGTCGCGGGGCAGGGTGCGCAGCTCCTTGAACGTCTCCGTCGCGACGGAAACGAACTGGTCGACGTCCTTGTCCGTGTGCGCGCTCGAGAGGGTGATCCGCTCGTAGTTGTCGGGGTGGATGTAGATCCCTCGGTCGAGGAGGAGCTGGCTGTGGCGCAGGAACAGGTTCCAGTCGATCTGCAGGGACTCGCGGTAGTTGACGATCTTCTTGCGTCGGGTGAAGAAGAACTGGAGCATCCCGTTCACCGACTGGACGAGGACGTTGATCTTCGCATCCCGGCCCGCCTCCTCGAGTCCCTTTTCGAGCCTCGCGGTGAGCCGGCCGAACCGCTCGTAGAGGTCTTCGCCGCCCCGGCTGAGCGACTTCAGGTTCGCGAGGGTCCCGGCCATCGTGAGGCTGTTCGCATTGTACGTGCCACCGAACGAGATCCGACCCGGTGCGATCATGTCGAGGTATTCGGCCTTCCCCGAGACGGCGGAGACCGGCACCCCGCCGCCGAGCGCTTTGGCCCAGCAGGAGATGTCCGGCTCGACCTTGTACAGCTGCTGCGCCCCACCGGGGGCGACCCGGAACCCCGTGAACACCTCGTCAAAGATCACCAGCATGTCGTTCTGGTGCGCGATCTCCACCAGGCGCTGAAGGTAGTCGGGCGCCGGCGGAATGACCCCCGCGTTCGCCATCACGGGCTCGAGGATCACGGCGGCGAGGCGGTCCCGGTAGCGCTTCACCATCCGCTCGTACATCGGGATCGAGTTGTACGGGGCGACCATCACGTAGTCCGTCACTCCGGGCGGGATCCCGGCGGAGTTCGGAAGGGGGCGCGGATACTCGTCGAGCCCCGCCACCACCGGCGGCGCCTCCGCGCTGATGAGCGCGAGGTCGTGCTGGCCGTGGTAATGGCCCTCGAACTTCAGGATCGCGTCCTTCCCGGTCACCGCGCGGGCGATACGGATCGCGTTCATGGTCGCGTCCGAACCGTTCGAGCAGAACGCGACCCGCTCCGCGTTCGGGACGAGCTTGCGGAACAGCTTCGCGACGTCGAGCTCGAGCTCGGTCGGGGACCCGAAGTTGAGCCCGAGCTCCGCCTGCTCCTGGATCGCCTTGACCTGCGCGTCCGGGGCGTGCCCGTTGATCAGCACCCCGTAGCCCAGGTTGAAGTCGAGGTACTCGTTGCCGTCCTCGTCCCAGATCCGCGCGCCTTTCCCGCGCGCGATGAACGGGGGGCACGGGTCGTACGATGCGACCCGGATCAGGGAGCTCGACGCGTTCGGGATGAGCTTCTTGCCTTCCTCGAACAGCTTGGCGCTCTTCTTGAGCTTCGGGATCAACCGGGCGATCGGAACGGGGACGGGCAGTACTTCCGATTCGGTCGCGGATGGCGGCGGAGGAGCCTCCGATGGCTCCTTCTTCGACTCCTGGGCCGATTCCGCCTCCTCTCCGCGGGGGGGGGACGGCGACGGGGGGGCAACCCCGCCTTCGGCGCTTAGCCGGAACGGGACAGCACCGAGTGCCGCGACGGGGTCGCTTCGCCCCGGAATGGCGACGGTGAGGGCGGGTTCCGAGTCCGCCATATAGAACACATCTCAGGCAGGGCATCCACCCCGGGATGCGTATATATAGATGCCCGGGGAGCGGCGACCGTATTGACGTTAAATCACCCGTCCGGCCCCCGCCGGCCGACCGCGCTGATCGGCCCGTGAGCCGCCCCGGATCCGACCGCGACCGGACGGCCGGTTAGAGGCCGTTTCCGCGTCGGGATTCGCGCGATCGGCGGCCCGAATGCGCCGGGAGGGCCGACTCGGGAGGGGTGATCGTCGTTTCGATCCCCCGCTCGGCCAGCGCCGCGCGGAACGCACGGGGCGGAACGCATCGCTCCGGCGGAACGACCCCGGTCGCGGTGATCTGACCGTCCGCGATCAGCTCGGCCCCGATCGCCCCCGCGATCCCGACGGCGTACTCGGTCGCCGACAGGTGCCAATCGGGCCGGGGAGGGAACCGCGCGATCGCGTGGCGCACGGTCGCCCCACCGGATCCAGTCCCAGTGACCTCGATGTCGCAGACCTCCCAGTCCTCCATCGTGACCCCTTCGGGGATCCCCAGGAGCTTCTCTCGCTTCAGCAGGGCGACCGTGAAATCCCGCGGCGTCACCGGCTGGCCGCCGACCGACACGGGTCGGTCGGATCCGAGACCGAGCATCGCCATCGTTCGCAGGAGCTCGATCCCGGGGCCCCCTTCCTTCCACTCGCACTTCCGCAGCCCTTTCCCCCGAAGGCTCTCCGGCAGGGTTGCGGCCTCCGAGTGGATCGTCCGATAGACCCGGGTCCTGCCCACCGGGGCCGCGAACTCGAACTCCTCGGCGCCGCTCATCGGCGGGTAGTCTCGGTACTCCCCCTCCTCGAAGACGACGGCCGGGAGCACCATCTCGTCGAGGAAGGTGCTGGGAGACCAGGTGAACGCGATCTCGGGTCCGCCGACGGTGAGGTCGCGCCACCCGTCGCGGATCACGAGCGAATCGACCCGTTCGAGGTCCGCGCAGGCTTCCATCGCGAGGACGTTCGATATCCCGGGCACCTGCCCGAGTCCGGGCACCGCGAGTAGCCCCGCGGACCGAAACTCCGCATCCTGCGCGAGTTGCCGGCGAGTCGTGTGGAACAGGCCCCCGAAGTCGAGGTACGGGACCCGCGCCTCACGCGCCGCCTCCATGACCGCGAGGTTGAACGTGTATTGGACCGCGTTGACGACGACCCGGGCGCCCCGCAGGAGGCGCACGATGGCGGCTCGGTCGCGGACGTCGACGACAGCCGCGGAGGCCTGTTTCCCGGCGGCGTGCGCGGCGGCGTTCGCCAGATCCGGGTCGAGGTCCGCGGCGACCACCGAGTCAAAGTGCCC
>JBAUAJ010000112.1:0-24072 GCA_049675585.1 Thermoplasmata archaeon | reverse complement strand
GCCCGAGAGCGTGTCGTCGGCGCAGAGCCAGGCGCACTGCCTCGCGGTCGGATGCTCGGCGGCCACGCCGTGGTTCAGCGGACTCGTCGCGGCGGCCGTCATCGGCGGCCTGATCGCGGCGGTCGCCGGCACGGTCGGTGTCGTCGAATGGCGATCCTACGCCCGGCGCAAGAGCCAGGCGCGACAGCTGGTCGGTGGCTACAGCGAGGGTCTGACGAGCGGATTCCCCCCCGCCGTCGCAGGGTCCCCCCCTTCCCCCGTGCAGCCGCCCGCGTCCGGTCCGTCGAACACTGACGGACCGGCCCGCCAGCCTTGAAGGGGTCCCCTCACCCCGGTGGGTCCCTTCGGGGACCCACTCCAACCCTTTCCTTCTTCTTTATCCAAAACGACGAGCGGGACGTGGGTGGGTCACGGTGACCAGCCGCGGTCCCGCACGAGGGAACTGGCGGCCGACAGCACCGCGCGGTCGGTGTCGTACGGGACGCGCAGGTGCGCCTCCGCCAGGGTCACCCACTCGAACCGGTCGAACAGATCCTCGGGATGGACCTCGGTCGAGGGGGAACGTCCGAGAAAATACACCGAGATCTTGAGGATGTTGCGCTCCTCGCGTGGTCGGTAGAATCGATAGGAGACCTCGGCGATCTCGTCGCCGAGCCGAACGTCGGCGAGACCCGTCTCCTCGCGCACCTCCCGCAACGCCGCGTCGACCAGGGATTCCCCCGGCTCGACGTGCCCCTTGGGGAGACACCAGCGATCCTCGGATCGGTGGTGGAGCAGCAGAATCCTCGGACCGTGGGGGTCCGGACCGACCACTACGGCGCCGGCGGCCAGCTCCGTCACGATCGGAGCGGCGGGCCGATACGGCTCCTTGGGCCGAGGCATCGTCCCGGTCATCGTGAGCGGGCTACAAGTCGTTAGCGAATCGATTGGTCCGGCACGGCCCGCCGAAGACTTATCGGGTCCGGGCGATCGACCGGGAGACGATGCTGGACCCCGCGGAGGAATACCACGACCTCGCGACGCTCGTGCGTCGAAAGGCCGAGAAGAACGGCGCGCGGGCGGCGCTGCGGTTCATCGACCGGACCCTGAGCTATCGGGAGCTCGACGCGGAGACCGAGCGGGTGGCGAACGGGCTCGCCCGCGCCGGGATCGGACCTGGGGATCGCGTTGCCACGCTCCTGTTCAACACTTCGGAGTTCCCCCTCACCTGGTTCGGAGCGGCGAAACGACGGGCCGTCCTGGTCCCGATCAACACCGCACTGAAGGGCGAGATCCTGCGCTACGAGCTCGCCGATAGCGCCCCGTCCGGGATCGTCCTCGACCGTCGACTGTGGCCCGCCTTCGAACCGATCCGCCCTACGCTCGGCATCCCCCACGTCTGGATCGCGACCCCCGGCGAGGCGACTCTCCCGATTCCAGAGAAAACCACGGCGTTCTCCGACCTACCCGTCGACGGGACGGACGGCGAGACCCCCCCACCGGGCGCCGGTGATCCGGTGTCGATCATGTACACGAGTGGGACGACCGGACCGCCGAAGGGGGCGATCATTCCACACCAGAAGCAGATCACCACTCCCGTGGAGATCGGCCGACGGAGCCGACTGGCGGGTGACTCGGTGCTGTTCACTGCCTTGCCTCTGTTCCACTGCAATGCCCAGGAGATGACCACCCTGGTCGCGCTCCTGAACGATCTTACCGCGGTGTTCGACGAGCGGTTCCACGCCTCGACGTTCTGGGAGACCGCGGCCGAGCACGGCGCGACGCACGTCTCGCTGTTGATCTCGATGATCAACGTGCTGTTCAAGCAGCCCGCCAAACCCAGCGATCGGACGCATCCGGTGCGCACGGCCCTCACCGCCGGGGCCACGAAGGCGGTCTGGCCCGAGTTCGAACGTCGGTTCGGGCTCTCGATCATCGAACTGTACGGAATGACCGAATGCGGGTGCACGACCCTCATGAACCCGCCGTCGGCGATCCGGGTGGGTTCGGTCGGCCTCCCCCTCGGGTTCGTGGAAGCCGACGTGGTCGACGATCTCGACCGTCCGGTGGCGGTCGACGCCCGAGGCGAGCTGGTCGTTCGTCCCCGAGCGCCGGATACGATGTTTCAGGGGTACCTGAATCAGCCGGAGAAGACCGCGGAGGCGTGGCGGAACCGGTGGTTCCATACCGGCGACTACGTCACTCGGGATGCCGACGGCTACTACTATTTCGTCGACCGGAAGAAGGACATCATTCGACGGCGCGGAGAGAATCTGGCGCCTTACGATGTCGAGTCCGTCCTCAACCGGCACCCCGCCGTGTTCGAGTCGGTGGTCGTCGGAGTGCCGTCCCCCCTCGGGGAGGAGGATGTGAAGGCGTTCGTCCAGCTGCGCCCCGGCGCCTCGCTCTCCGCCAAGGCGCTGTTCGAGTACTGCGTCGCGGAGCTCCCGTTCTTCATGGTGCCGCAGTACCTCGAGTTCGTTTCCGAGATCCCGAAGACGGCGAATCAGAAGTCGCAACGCTACCTGCTCAAGGAACGACGGGGAGGCGAGCAGTACGACCGAGAGACGCTCGGGATCGTCCTCCGTCGACCGTGAGTCCCGGCGCTCGGCGGACCGACGTCGGGTGCTGCTCGACACGAACGCCCTGCTGCTCCCGTTTCGAACCGGGCTCGACCTGCTCTCGGAAGTCGAGCGCTGGGCTCCCGGCGCCGACCTCGTCGTGCCGAGTTCGGTCCTCGACGAGCTGGATCGGTTGGTCGAGCGGGGTGTGGTGCACGCGATCCCGGCGCGGGTGCAGGCGCGCCGGTTCCGCACTCGGGAGACCACCCAGCGGGGGGACGCCGCCGTGCTCTCGACGGCGCTCGCCGAAGGGGCGTGGGTCGTGACCGCGGACCGAGCGCTCGCTCGGCGGCTCACCGAACACGGCATCGGAGTCCTCGTTCCCCGCGACCGGACCCGGTTGGAACTCCGCCCGGGCCGTCGGATCCCCTCGGACGCGGCAACCGTTATGAAGCGCGCCCGACTCGGAATCGGTCGGACGACCGATGCGCGACGACGATCGCCTGCTCGACCTGCCGGCACCCGAGTTCGGCAGCGGGATCGTCGGCGTCTGTGACATCTGCGGCACGCGGCAGGCCGTCATCGTCCTCTCGAAAGAGCGCTACCAGCTCTGCGTGCTCGACTTCCTAAACAAGACCTGGATCAAGAGCGAGAAGAAACCGAGCACGACCGCGCCCGTCTACCGGAGCGATCGCATCTTCTTCGAGACCTCCGCCGTCCCGGCCCGACGGGCCCCGGCGATCGTACTGAGCCCGACGAAGATCGTCCGCCATCCGGCGATCCTGATCGCCCCCGACATCTTCGGCATCACGACCACGCTGCTCGACGCGGGGATCCGCTTCGCGCGCGAAGGATTCGAAGTGCTTATCCCGGATATCTCCAAGACCGACGGGGTCTCCGCGGGGTCGTTGGTCGGTTCCCGGACCGGCGCGCAGTTGCGCGGCGGCGTGGCGACCGGCTCAAAGGAGGCGCTCGGTCTGATCCGGCTCTATCGTGACGCGCTCGACGCGCTGCTGAACCGCGAGATGGTCGACCCCTCGCGGGCCGCGGTGTTCGGAACGTCCTATGGCGCCAGCCTCGCGCTCGCTCTGGCGGCGGAGAACACGCGGTTGGGGGCGGTCGTGCTGGCCTACCCGATGCCGGTCCGGCCGCCGGATCTCGCCAAACTCCTCTCGGCGCCCCTGTTTTGCATCTCGGGCTCCGAGGATCGGAGTGCCGCGCGCGCCGTAGAACAGCTCCAGCGGGCCGCTCCGGTGTCGGGGGTCACCTTCGCCGAGGTCCCCGGGGCACGCGCCCATTTCCTCGCCCGTGACATGGGTTCGTTCGACGTCGCTCGGGCCGAGTCCGGCTGGAACCAGATCGTCGAGTTTCTCCGCGCGCGTCTGATGCCTCCCCCGCCGCGGCCGCCCCCCCCACCCGCGAAGCCGGTAGACCCGCTGGCGTCCCCCGCCGGGGCCGCTCGCCCCGCTTCGGGATAATCAATCGGCCTACACCGGGCCGATCGAGTCGGCCGGCACGCTCGCCGCCGTTTCTACGAGCGCCTTGGCGGCCCGGGTGAAGCGGGAGGCTTTGAGCAGATTGCCGCGCATTCGGAACGTTCCGTCGAGGATCGCCTTCACGGGATCGAGCTCCCCGCGCAGCAGGCGCCCCCAGTTCTCCGCGCTCCCCTCGTAGACGAACTCGCTCGCCACGGACGAGGAGTCCGGATGAAACGTCGCTGCCGAACATGCCCCGTGGGCAAGCGCCAGATGGATGCCCGGAGCGGCCCCGCCCGTGCCGGTGGAGACCCGAAAAAGGATCTCACCCTCCCAAGCGGCCGCCGCATCGCGGTACTCGGGATTCTCGTTGAGCGCCGCCCGGAACGCATCCGCCCACTCCGCGGAAGGAAAGCGCATCGGCGTTCGATCGCGCGGGCCGATGATTACGTTCGCGGGCCGGGCCGCTCAGGACGGGTACTCGTAGAATCCCTGACCGGTCTTACGACCGAGGCGACCGGCGTCCACGAGTCGACGCAGCGCCGGAGCCGGGCGATACTTCGGATCCCCAAATTCACGATGGAGGGTCTCGGAGACCTCGAGGGCGACGTCGAGGCCGATCATGTCGGCGAGTTCGAACGGCCCCATCGGCATCCCGGCCCCCGCCTTCATGGCGATGTCGATGTCGCGGGTCGAGCCCACCCCTTCGTCGAGAGCGAAGCACGCCTCGTTCAGGACCGGGATCAACAGCCGATTGACGAGGAACGCCGGAGACTCCTTCACCCGAATCGGAACGAGGGGGGAGCGATGATTGCGCAGTCCCTGCAGGAAATCGATCGAGTCGGTCACGACGTCCTCCCGGGTCTCCACGCCCCCCGCTACCTCGACCAGCGGCAGGGTGTACGGCGGATTGAAGAAATGCATCACTAGGATCTCTCGTCGGTGGCCGAGCCCGCGGGCGAGCCGCGTGATCGAAAGCGACGAGGTGTTCGACCCGAGGACGGCGTGGGACGGCAGCACCCGATCGAGCGCCTCGAGCACGGGCCGCTTGACCTCCGAGCGTTCGAAGACGGCCTCGATCACGAGGTCGAGTTCGGCGAACGCAGAGTACTCGGTCACCCCCTTCACTCGGGCCAGCACTTCGTCCGCCCGGGCCGAGGTGAACTTCGGCGCCAACGTCTCCCGAAGGTGGGTCTTCTGCGCGCCCGAGAGCGGGCCGGCTTCGCGCTCCACGCGCTCGATCTCCTTACCGGCCCGCTCGGCGTGGAACCGGGCGAGGTCGTCCACGATGGCCCGGATCCTGGCGAGTCCTCGTTCGACCGTCGGTCGGTCCACATCCTTGAGGACGACCTCGATCCCATTGAACGCCAGCACCTCGGCGATCGCGGCGCCCATCGTCCCCGCTCCCACCACGCCGGCCTTCGCGACCCGCACCGTCCCACCGCCGACCGGGAGCGTTGCGTCGCTACATAACCATGCGAACTCGGGGGACGGCCGGCCCGGACCGACGGGCGTTCGCAGGTTCGAATCGGCGTTCCGACAGAAGCGTTAAGGCGAGGGTCCGGCTCGTAGAAATCGCGCGGGGATGGCCCAGCCTGGTAAGGCGCAGGATTGCTAATCCTGTGGTGATTTCACCTCGGGGGTTCAAAGGAGGACCCGTGATGGCGGGTCTTCGGAGATTCCCCCTCCCCGCGTTCCCTCGGGCCTGCGAAATCGGCCCGAGCGCGGTACACGTCTCCGTCGAGCTGGACATGAAGCGCCTCGCCGATCGCCGGGAGCGGACCTTCCACCACGGCCAGCACGCGAACCCCGTCGGCGACCTCGAGCAGCGCGAGCCGGTGGGGTGCGGTCCAACCGGGGGCCGGCGCCGCGAGCTCCGTTACCGCTACCGTCCGACCGACGTCCGGTACGGGGTACGGCTGGGTCAGGAGAGAGCCGCACTTGGGACACGGAGAGTCGCTGGGCAGGTATCTAGTATGGCAGGCATCGCACCGCGTCAGCACCAGCGTGAGGACCGAGCGGGTCATCGACTCGCCTCCCCCAGGATGGTGACGAAATTGTGCGTGGCCAGTCCTCCGACCGCATGCGCAAGACCGACCTTCGGAACCTTCCCGATGCCGTGCGTCCCCGCCTCGCCCCGGAGTTGCAATGCGACCTCCGCGATCCCAACGAGGCCGGTGGCGGCGATCGGGTGGCCGCGCCCGATCAGACCTCCACTCGGGTTTACCGGGAGTCGGCCGTCGGGGGCGACCCAGCCCTTCTCGTACCATTTCGATCCCTCGCCCGGGCCGCAGATCCCCAGATCCTCGAGGTGGATCAGTGGGAACGGCGAGAACGCGTCGTGGACCTCCACGACTCCGAGCTCCTTGCGCGTCAGGTGCGCTGCCTCGTACGCCCGCTTCGCCGCCACGCGCGTCGCGGCGAACGTGGTGAGATCCGGCCGGTCGACGATCCGCATCGATTCGAACCCTTGCCCCATTCCCAGGACGGTCGCGGGTCCGGTGCCCCGCTCGAGCACCACCGCCGCGGCTCCGTCCGCGATCGCGGAGCAGTGGAGCAATCGCAGCGGAGAGGCCACGCTGCGCGACTCGGCGACCTCGATTCGCGTAACCGGCTCGTGGAACATCGCGTTGGGGTTCCGGGCCGCCATAGCTCGAGCATGAACGCTGGGGAGGTCGATCGCATCGAGCGGCAGCTCGTGCCGCTCGAGATACCTCTGAGCGACGATCGCAGCCAGCCCCGGCATCGTCGCGCCCTGCACGACCTCGGACGGGTGGAGCGCGGCGGTCAGCTCCCCCGTGATCTGAGGTGTCGTACGATCGGTCATCTTCTCCGCCGCCACGACCAGGGCACGCTCGAACCGGCCGGTCTCGAGGGCGTCGACGGCGACGTGGAACGCCATCGCCCCCGTGGCGCTCGTGGCTTCCGCGCGCAGACCGGACGCGGCCTCGAGGCTCAGTCGAGAGGCGAGTCGAGGCAACAGGGGCTCCGCGCTCGTGGTCCCGTGGGCGAGCATCGAGCCGACGACCAAAAGGTCGATCGGCTTGCGACCTACCTCCACGAGCGCCAGTCGCGCGGCCTCGGCCGCGAGCTCGACGAGCCCTTCGGCTCGTTTTCCGAAGCGCCCGACCCCGACGCTCGCGACGTGGACGCTCATGCGGCCGCCCCGTACGTCGGCTGGAGCACCGAGTGAATTCGCTCGACGAATCGGGAAAGCGGCATCCCTTCCTCCCAACGGAGGATCCCGTTCCCTTCCTTCGTTCGACTGATCAGCGGAACCGTCTGGAAAACATATCCTGAGATCGCTCCCTTCGGCCGCGTCCCTTCGAGGAAGAGGCGCCAGCACTCCTCCCCC
This sequence comes from Thermoplasmata archaeon, assembly GCA_049675585.1. GTDB lineage: Archaea > Thermoplasmatota > Thermoplasmata > Lutacidiplasmatales > UBA184 > Lutacidiplasma. The sequence continues at coordinate 16,702 of JBAUAJ010000112.1, read as the reverse complement.
CGGAGTCCGAGGCGGCGATAGGCGTAGATCACCATCAGCCCGACCCGGGCCACCGCGGCTCGGTGCGCCTCCAACTGCTCGTTGGCACGACCGCTCGCCGCCGTGAATCGAATGACCGAGTCGGAGGACGCCTTCACTTCGATCGGGAACGCAAACTCCCGTCGGAGGGCGACGAGGTCGAATCCGAACGAGCCGGCGGCCCGAACGACCAGGAACGGCTCGCCGATGAGCCGCTCGAACCCGGGACGAGCTACGGGCGAGAGCGAACGGGCGTACGCGCGCACGCTCTCCGCGTCCCCGGAGAGGAGGCTGCGGAGCGCTCGCTCGTACCCCCCGAAGCTGTGACCGACCACGTTCGGCCGACCTCTCCGGGGGATATGATAAGTCGTGCGAGGGACTCGCGCCGAACGGTGGCCGCTCCCGCCGGGCTTGAGATCGCCCCCGCCGAGCTGCCGATGGCCCGCGCCCTCGCGGCGCTGGTCACCGAAGCCGACCGCCGACGGACGTTGCGGGGGGTCGCCGCACAACCCGCCAAGATCCGCCTCTCCGAGCTGCGCAGCCGGCTCCTACGCGACCGGGTCTTCCAGGATCCGAGCCGTCTGCTCGGCCGTCTGAAACGACGGGGCCTCCTGGTCGAGCTGCCCACGGGCGGAGGGGAAAAGACGTTCCAGATCCCCTTCCCGGACGAACTCCGTCAGATCCTGCTGGATGAGGCGCTCCGGGGGGAGGGATCTGAAACCGGTCCCTTGCTCCCCGTGCCGGACGAGCGGGCGGAGATCCGGTCGATGGACTCGGATTTCCTGGAACGACTGCGCGACGTCGTGAACGAACGGCTCGATCAAACGATCGAGTTCGGCCGATCGTTCAATGTGACCCTGCTCGCCGAGTATCTGGAAGGTCTCTTCGGCGAGGAGCTGTACTTCGACTCCCTGATCTCGCTCCTCCAGCAGTACGCCCTCGCCGACACCCCGCTGATCGCCCCGACGGGCCGGCCGACCGGAGCGACCGGGTTCCACCTCGCTTTGTTCGGTCCCCCGGGAACGGGGAAGACGTTCTCGATCGACGACCTCGTGCGGGGCAATCCCCGAAGCGGCGTGCCCGCCCACGGCCTCCCCGGTCGAAACCGGTACTGCGGAGGGATCACCCCCGCCCAGTTCCTCCGCGTCGGGGCGTCCTACACGGGTCGAACGTTCAACTTCATCGTCCCCGAATTCAACGACTGGTTCAAGTACCGCGGGATGGTCGAACCGCTCAAGCTCGTGATGGAGCAGCGGGAAGTGAAGTGGGAGACCACGTTCGGGACGGTCGGACCGTACACCTTCCGCTCGTTCTTCTCGGTCAACTATAACGTGCGAACCGCCGGTGCGCAGGACTACTGGACCACGATCGCCGATCCCAACTTCGCCGCGCTCGAGGACCGCATGCTGTTGCGATTCCATGCGATGACCCGCGCACGATTCCGGGCGGTCGAGGCGAGCGCCGAGCGACTGGAGCTCGGAGAGCTCGACTTTGCGCTGGCCGAGAAGATACGGGACCACCTGACCCTCGTGCACGCGATCCAAACGGGGCATCCGCTCGTGTCGCGCAAGTACCGTGCGCGCCCCATCCGACTCGAGCGCTCCCTGTACACCCGTTTGCGGGCGGTCTCGGATCGGGCGCTGCGCACGACCAGTTTCCCGAAGTTCTCACCGAGACTGAAGTCGAGGGCGGTCCGGCTCGCGGCGGCGGCCTCCTTGCTCACCTACTTTGCCGGAGCGGGCGATACCCCGCTCGGCATCTCCGAGACCGAGGCCGAGTTCGCGCGTCGTTTCTACGAGGAGGAGATCCGTGCCCGAGAGGGCCGCCGAGGACCAGCGGCCGAGTGACGAGACCGCCCCGGCCAAGTACCGGCGCCCGGCCGACGAGGCCGTTCGCCGCGCCGCGCGGCGGGTCGTTCGGGGAGGAAAGGCCTCGTTTACTTCGCAGGCGGCGTTCCGCGACGCGGTTCTCGCCATTGTACGGCGCGACGAGCCGCTCGCCACGGTGGGAGGAAAACGGCTCCGTCGACTATTGATCGGTGTCCCGGGGATTCGCCTTTCCGTGCGCTATACCGAACGGAACGACGACCCCCCGCCCGCCGAGTGCCCGGTTTGCGGTGGAGAGCTTACGCCGATTCGAAACCGAACCTTGTCGGGAGACAGCATCGTCCTGGGCCGGCGGTGCCGCCGATGCGACTATTGGACCCACAGCAAACGGCGGGTCCCCGTCCGGTATCTTTTCTCGGGCGGGGGAATCGACGGGCGGCCGTTGAATCGTTAGTTGCGCTTCCCCTTGCCGGACAGGTTCGGAGGCGGAACGTAGGGAGACGGGGGCGGTATGATTCGCCGCCGGGTTCGCTCGACGTAGAACAAGATCACGGCGGCCAGCGCGACCCCAACGAAAAGGCCGAGCGCGAGACCGGGGCCGAAGTTGCCTCCAAAGATCGTGGGTGAGCTCGGACTCGGCGTGTTGACTGTGATCGTCAGCATCGAGGTGACATTCGCACCGGCGTGATCCAAGGCCGTGACTCCGACGTGATACACTCCCGCCGCGGCGAATGACGTCGAGGCGTTGGCGCCGGTAGCGAAGGACCCGCCCCCGAAGGACCAAGTGACCGAATAGGGAGCCGATCCGCCGAGGAGGGCCGCCTGGAAGCTAATTATCGTCCCGGGAACCGGGTTCGAGGCTCCCGAGCTCCACATGAACGAACCGGTGAACTTTGGGTCCACGTTTACGGTCAGATTCGCGTAGCCGCTCGCCGAGACGCCCGTCGCGTCGGTGTAGGTGAAGTTGGCCGTCTCCGAACCCTTCGTGTTCCAGGTATAGTTGACATCGACTCCGGGGAGCGTTACTCCGCCCGGAAGACTCCAGGTTCCCACTCCCGGCGGGGCGCCGCCAGCAACCCCTCCGCTGAGCTCGATCGGGACGCCGGCATCGGTCGTACCGCCAAGACCGGCGAACGGCGCCGCCGTGGGAACCGGGTAGACGTGCACGGTGGAACTTTCTACCGAGCGACCTCCCGCAGCATCCGTCGCAGTTACTACGACCGGGTAGGACCCGGTTCTCGCATAGAGGTGAGTCACCCCAGTACCGACAGTGCTGGTCCCGTCGCCGAAGTTCCATGAGAAGGCGTACGGCGGAGTTCCGCCCGTTGCCGATGCCGTGCCATGGAATGGCTTGCCGACATCGACCTCGGCCGGAGTCAATGTCCCGAACGTAGCTGTCAGGTCGATTGAAGTTCCGACATTCAGATAGGCAGTGGCGGTCGCGGATTCTCCGATAGAGTCCGTAACCGTGACCTCAACCGGGAACACCCCCGCAACGGTCGGTGTGCAACTGAGGTTGAGCACGCTCTCTGAGCGACAAGGTTCCGGGAGTCCGATGTATGAAATCGTAGAAACACCCACGCCGGCCGAGGCGATCACAAGCGCTGTGGCTGTCTGGTTCGCGTCAAGACTTAAGGGAGAAAACAAGAACGACGAGATTTCGGGACCTATCCCGATAAGCCCTACCGTTCCAGAAGCCGCGTTCGCCGAAAGAAGGAAGTCGGATCCATTCAAATCTGTGTGAGACGGCGTAAAGACCGCCATATCGACGGGGCCAAGTCCATCGCTAATGGATACAGTCGGGCCGCTAAGTGAGGAGAATGACGAACCATCTACCACCGAGACAACTCCATAATTCAGGATTGGAGAGCTTGTGGATGCGTAGAGAAGATCCTTCGATGAATCGAACACAAGCCCGGCTGAACCTGTGTGGGTTGGAAGAGGTAGAGACACACCCACAACCTCGTGATCGGACGTGTTAATCGCAGTTAGAGCCGCGCCGGCAGCGTATACAAGTCCATCAGCAGAATCGAAAGCAAGCGAGGTTAAATTCGACCCCGCAGAGATTCCGGGGGCGGTCACGGTACCGTTCGAGGTCAAAAACGAGGTCACGTGCCCGGTGAGCGAGTCCACCGCGTAAACTTCAGACGTTCGCGGGTCGAGGGTCATTGACTCGGGGAAACTTGAATCGACGCGAACGCCGGCCACCGATAGGACCGGTTCAAGAGTCGTGAGGTTTAGCCCCTCCACCTCACTCGCCCCACTCCGAGCGTCCCAAAGAATCCCGGCTGCTGCGTCGACTAGGAGAGGTCCGTTAGGTCCCGTCAGAAGGGCGTTTGAGAGTACTACGCGGGCGGACAGTTCGCTGTATTCACTCACCGATCCGGAGGTAGCGATGAACAACGTGTCGGTTAGATTGTCGTTGGCAATAGCCATTGGAGGTGAGTTGAGGAGTATGGGGGCTGATAGCGAGCGCCCCGTAGTGGCGTTCAGAACGAGTACGCTAGGCCGCTCAGTATCACCGACATAAACCGCGCCTAGATTGGGGGCGGCCAAGACCAAATCTGGTTGGGGCCCGAGAGTAGGAGAGTTCTCGACGAGGCTTTCAGATGTTGAATTGACCACCGACAGGTATCTCTGCGCGCCACTCCACGCCAATACGCTGGCCGAATTGGGCGCTGCGACAAGTTGAGTGGGAGCCGGGCCCACAGGGAGGTCGGTTGAGGAGACATGAAAGGGGGGCGTGGCCGCAACGAATGTGAGGCTACCACCTGACAAATTTCCCGCAACGAAAGTGGTTCCGTCTGACGAAGCTACAACCGGGCCGTAACCGAGCCCAATTTCCACAGTTGTGGGTATCACAGCGTGTTTCGCCGCATTGATCAGAGTCGCATTCTCATTCCCAGAGAAGGTTGCGAGCAGCCGGCCACCGGCAGCTGGGGAGTAGGCAATTCCGGACGCATCCCCCAAATCGAGGGCGACTGACGGTACCGCAGCTGTGGGAAGGGTAGCATTGATCACGGAGAGGTAGGAACTGTTCGCATTCGCGACGTACACCCAGCCATCTGTTGGGTCTACGGCGAGCGCGAAGGGCGATTTGCCAACTCCAATATTTGGAAAAATGACCTGGTAGGTTCGACCCGATAGGACAGTGACGTTGTCTGACAAAGAATTTGCAACAAATACGTCCTGATTTGCAGGATCGTAGGCGATTGCATCGGGAACACTCCCCACAGGAATTGCGGATCGGAGGATAATGCTCGTGGCGGGGTCATAAACCTCAACAGAATCGCTCAGCGGGTCGCACGCAAACACCGTTCCGTTAGCCGAGTCGAACGCAAGGGCCGACTCGTTCGACAGAGCTGGGATCGTTCCCTCGAAACTGTTGCTGGTTAGATTGTAGATAACGGCTGGCGCCCCGATGGGTGCGGGGGCTCCGTAGGCTGAAATCGGTGTCTCCGGGAGCCACATCGAAAGTGACTCTGGGTCGACCGCAGGAGATCCGACTTTCCAGTCGAAGACCGTCGAAGGAAAGGTGCCGGGTAGCGATGCATTATAGTTGGGGAGTAAAGTTCTGACCGTATTGCCGGCAGAACTAATCAATTCCGGGCTAAGTCCGCTCGGACGAGCCGAAGTCGCTTGATGTAGCTCGGTCGGCACTGCGGAAAGCGGAATCGAATCTGGGCTCGGCGCGATCCGGCTCACCGTATTCGGAATAACGCCAACTGCCAAAATCAAAACAGCGCCGAACGCAACCACCGATAATGATCCCTTGCGAACCGCTCCGAACATCGGTACTCCGGACTCTGTTTCCAGGTAATTCGGCTCGCCAGTCTAGGACCGACAGATAAAGCCGGAGCCGCAGGCGAACTCTGACTAACCGACCGTCCGAATTACTCGGCCGGCGTGTCCGTCGACCAGAACGATCGTCTTCGCGCCCTTGCGCTCGAGCTGGAAGTACCAGATCGGGACGTGGAGGAGCTCCCCTTCGGAGATCTCGACCTTAGTGTCAAGCTTCGAGACGACGCTGTGCTTCTTGTGCGCCGCTTCGCTCTGAAGCTGCTGAACAAAGGCATTCGCCGCCGAGCGGCCGGCGTCCTCTCCGAGATCGCCGTTCAGAACCTGGGTGCCCTCCGGAACCGACTTCTTGTCGAATAGCGTCCGTTCCGTGAGCGAGAACTGGTAATCCTTCGGCTGGTAGGAGGCCATCGACTTGACGGCGATCACGGGGAACTCGTACTGCCCCGAGATCGTCTCCGATCGAGTCGGGTTGACGACCGGGCCGGCCATGATCGGGATCACCGTCGTGCGGCCGCGCCCGCCGAGCACTCCGCCGAGAAGCTCGGCGGCCGCCATCGTGCCGACCGTCGCTCCGACGCTCGCCGCGACCGCCTGATAGGTGTACGTCGTGCTCGCGGAGACCGGCAGCACCCAGAATGGAATGTAGGAGAGCTTCGAGTCGGCGACCTTCGACTCCTCGAATTCGTGCCGGTGCATGAACCCCTGGTCCAGTGCGTCGTGTACCACCTTGAGGGCGGCTGCGGGGTCGGTGACCTTCAGCAGCAGCATCGTGTGCTTCTGGATCTCTTTCCAGCCCTGTCCGCCTAGGGTGACGGAACCACCGCAGTAGTCGCACGTGATCACCATCTCGCCGAACGACGGTTTGATCGGCGCCCCGCAGGCGGGGCATTTCAACTCCTGAACGCCGGACGGCGCGAGGGTTGGGCCGCTGGATGGGGCGGAAGTCGGAGCCGCGGCGGTCGGACTCGCACCCGCGGGGGCGATCGGATTGCCACACTTGGCACAGAACCGGGCGTCGTCGGCGAGGGAGGTTCCGCACTTGGTACAGTAAATCACGGTGGACACCCAGCGACGAGCAAACTGCCTACGGCCCCATCGCGTTGCCGCAGTTCGGGCAGAACTTCATGCCCCCCGGAACGCTGGTGTTGCACTTGGGACACGGACGCGGAGGGGACACCGCGAGGGACGCTCCGCACGACGGACAGAACTTCACGCCGCCGGGAGTCGGCTGGCCGCACTTCGGGCACGGCGGCCCCGGAGGAACCCCCCCAGCGGCCATCGGCGAGCCGCACGAGGGACAGAACTTGTTCCCCGAAGGAACCATCGCGTTGCACTTGGGGCACGGCTGGCCGGGACCACCTCCGCCGCCCTGGTAGACTCCTTGCATCGTGCCGGCCATTCCGTAGCCGACCCCGAGGCCCGCGCCCAGCCCGACGCCGGCGCTCGCAAGCGCTCCGGCGCCACCGGACGGATTGGCGGCGGCGGTCGTCATCGCCTGGCCCGCCTGGTACTGCATGTAGTTCACGCCGAGGACGCCCATCGTCGAGCGGAGGTCGACCGCCTTCTGGACCTCGTCCGGCAGGTTGATCGAGAGGCCCTGGATCTGCGCCACCTCGACGCCGAGCGGGCCGAAGTGCTGCGGGGCGAAACCGAGCACTGCCTGCTCGATCGTGGAGAGCTGGGCCGCAAGATCGGTGACCTTCATCCCCTGGTCTTTGAGCTTCCCGAGGCTGTTGTAGACGAGCAGGACCATCTGGTCCCGCAGTCGAGCCTCCACGTCGGGGGTCGTGACCGCCCCGAACGTTCCGACGAACTGATTGATGAAATTGTCCGGCGCCCCCACTTTCCAACGGTAGGAGCCGAAGACGCGCAGCTGAACGAGGCCAAAGTCCGGATCCCGGAAGACGTACGGTTCCTGGCTGCCGAACTTCCCATCGAAGATGCGCCGCTGGAGGTAGTAGACCTCCGCCTCCTGGCGAACGCCCGAGAGCTCCTTGACGAGGTTGCCGATGATCGGCGCGTTCAGGCTCGTCAGGGCGTAACGGTCGGGCCGGTCTAGGTACGCGAGTACCTTTCCGTCCCGGTAGAACACCGCGGTTTCGTCCTCGCGGACGACGATGTTGTCGTTCCAGCGGATGTTGCGCGGAACGCGCCACATCACGTTAGGACCCTTGTAGGCGTCCTCCCAGTTGACGGTCGTCGCGCCGATCAGGCTCCCGCCCTTTGCCGGTATGGGGTTGTTCGTGACCATAGATCGTCCTCCGCTCCCTCTACGATACCCGGATCCCTTCGACCGCCTGGATCCGAGCCTTGAATGCGGTGTCGAGCTGGTTCAGCTGCCCGCGGATCGTCGCGACCAAGGTCGCGAGCGCGCCGGGGGTGCCCGCCGCGCCGGCCGCCACGCCGGGAAGCGGACCGATCGTCTCGTTCAGCTGGTCCGCGGCGATCGCGAACCCATAATCGTACTCGTAGAGGCGGTCGAGCTGCGCGGGGTTGGCGCGCACCGCCGGGGAGATCCCGGTGTACCCTTGCTCCGCGTGCCGGATCTCGCCCTCGATCCGCATCAGATCGGCGATCACGGGGGCGAGGTCGTTGAGCGTTTGGAACTGTCCTGCGTTCGTGAGGGCGGCTCGGGAGTTCTCGATCGTCGTCCGAGCGTTGTGTACCTTGTCGGCGACTTGGCGGCGCAGGAGGCTGTCCGCGGCGCGGAGGTCCTCTCCTTCACGATAGCCTCGGAACCCAGGGATCAGGAGCTGGAGTCGCTTGAGTACGCCGCGGTCCCCTTCGACCTTCTGGCGGATGTCGAGCGGAGGCGCCCCCGCGGGCGCAGCGGTGCCGGTCGAACTTCCTGATTGGATGAACAGCGACGAGCCGCAGGCGTTGCAGAACCGGGCCCCGGCGGGCGCGGTCGCACCGCACTTGGGGCATACGGCCGGAGACGGCCCCGTCGGTGCGGCCGGAGGAGAGACGGCCATGGTTACTTCCCCACCTGAGGCGGAGCGCCCGGTGCGGGCGGCGCGGCCTCTGGAACGCTCGGAGAGTTCGCGGCGGCGTAGGAAAAGGCGGACGGAGCGGGCTCGTTGCGCCAGGCCTGCCGCGGAACCTCGCGGTTCGCGGTCCGCCGGAGCGCCCGGCCTCGCCAGGCGATCAGCGCCACGCTGACGATCAGCGCGACGAGGGTGAGCAGGAGCCCGGCGAGCATGTAGACGATCGAGAGCAGACCGTACGTGTGCCCGAGGCCGATGGTGAGGAACAGCACCGCGAATCCGAGCCCGAAGAACCCCCACACGAGGGAGCGCTGCGCGGTGGGGTCGCGGGAGAATGATTCGGCCAGGTAGCAGCCGAGTGAGAAGAACAGCGAAATGACGCCGATGAGCAGGAGGGCCCCGTAGTGCTGGTGCTGGGGGATCGCGATGTAGATGAGCGCGAAAAGGATCACCGCGGCGGCTACGAACAAGCCGGTCAGCAGCCACCCGCTCCACTGGTCACGAACGGGTACGGTCTGGGTCGGGGTCGTCGTCATCGTTCTACCGAGGGAAAGAGCCGATTCGACTATTTCAGGCTAGGCTGAGGCAGCCTATAGTCGAGGTTCGTCGTCCGTCTTCTCCCGCTTCGGCTTCGGTGGGGCCGGTTCGGCCCCCGGCTCGGCCGTGTCGTCCTTCGACGAAGGCGAGGGCGGGGGTGCGCGAGGCGCCGGAGACGGGCCGGCCGGCGACTGCTTCGATCTCTCCGTAGCCGCGGGACGGGGGGGTCGCTCGGCTCGGGGTTCGGCCTTGGCTTCTGTTTTGGTCGGTGCCTCGGAAGTCGCCGGTCGCGGCGTGCCTCCCCCCGACGGTTTGGGCCGATGGGCCGGAGCCGACGGCGCGGCCCCGGACCCGGACGCTTTCGATGGGTGGGATTCGGACGGAGGGTGGATCGGACGGAGGGACTCCGTCGGGACCGGCTGGCCGCACTTCGGGCAGTGGGGGTACTGCCCGACGCACGTGTGGCAGCGGGTCGCGCCGCAGACATGAACGACGGAAGCGACTCCTCCGCAGCCGAGGCAGCGGGCGGACGCGGACGGCCCGACGTCCGCCGCGTGGCCTCGCGCACTGGCCGCGGTCGCACCGGTGCGAGACCCGCGCTCCGCCGCGTGCTCACGCTCCGGACCGACGCTCCGAGGAAGATGATGTGCCGCATCGGGTCCACGGGACGACGCAGGGACGGGCTCGGGAGGCGGCGGCGGAGACGTCTCCTTGGCCGGGGCTCGGAATTCGGGGGAGTATGCACCCAGGTCGAGCGACGGGAGAGGGGCGTGGACCGCCGACCCGGCCTCCTCGACGACTTTGATCAAGCGGGCCTTGTAGACCCCGACCCGCAGCGTGCGGACCAACTGGAACAGGGTCCGCTGCTCGACGGGCATCGAGAGCGCCCGACGGGCGAGCTCCTCCACCTCCGGGGGGAGCGTCAGGTTCTCGGCCCGTAGCTCGGCCTCAAGGACCGCGCGCAGGTAGCCGAACAGCCGTTGGGATTGACCGAGCGTATACGACGGCGGAGCCAGCGACGCGACGTCGGCGAGGCTGAACCCCCGGCGCTCGAGGCCCGGAGGGCGACGGTCGAGCGCGGCGGTGATCAGCTGGTAGGAGGCGTTCTCGAGGTCGCGTTGCTCGACGGGCTCAAGGTGAGCGAGGTCGACCTTGGGAGAGAGGGAGATCGCTCCCAGGACCGGGTCCAGGAACTCGTAGGGGACATGCAGGGAGACGAACAGGTCGTTCTTCGTCACGGGCCGGTGCATCTTCGCTTCGAGGAGGAGCGCGTCCCGGCCGAACCGCTGGATCTCGGCCTCCCGGGTCTGCTGGATCGCCAGCTTCTTGCCGTCCTTCGCCGGCCCGAAATCGGAATCGAGCGCGAGCGCCCGGTCGAAGCTCCCCTGCGCCTCGGCGAACCGGAGCGTCGCGATCAGCGCGAGCCCGTGGCTCGTCCATGCCTGCTTGTTCATCGGCTCCGCCTCGGTCGCCCGTTGGTACAGCCCAAGCGCTTCGTTCGGGTGTCCGAGCTTCCCGGCGACGAAGCCGGCGCGCAGCAGGAGGTCGACCGATCCCGGGTTCAGCGCCAGCGCGTGGGCGTAGCCGTTCGTTGCGTCGGCCCACGCCTGGCGGGCGATCGCGACCTCGGCGAGGCGCGTCCACAGGGCGACGCTCTTCGGGAGCACGTCGACCGCCTGGCGCATCGCCTCGGCGGCGACGTCCAGGTGTCCGACCCCGCTTTCGGCCTCGGCGAGCTCGAGGAACAACCCTTCCTGAGGAGGGAGCTGCGGGATCGCGCTGCGAAGGAACTCGGCCGCCTCCGCGTGCTTCCCTTCCGCGATCATCGACTGCCCGATCCCGGCGAGCGCCACGGGGGAGCGCGGTTCGCGCCGTCGAACCTCCTCGTACGCCGTGCGGGCCTCCGCCGGCCGCTCGAGCGCCGAGAGGATCTCGGCGCGCAGCAGCAGGGCTCCCAGATTCGGGGAGGTTCCTTCGGCGGTCGACTTCAGGGCCTCGTCGAGCACCTCGAGCGCGAGGTCGGGTCGACCGGCGGTCAGGCGAAGACGAGCCCGGCGGATCGAGATCTCGAGCCGGTACGCCGGATCGAGGGTGGCTGCGCGCTCGTACGCCGAGTTCGCCTCTTCGGGGAGCCCCAAACCGGCCGCCAGGTCTCCGCGCTCGAGCTGCAGGGTCGGGTCGTTCCCCTCGGGCGCGTGGGACCGAACCAGGCGCGTGAGCGCATCGTACGCCTCTCGGGTCTCCCCCGACTCCCGGCGCATGCGGTACATCTCGAGCAGCGCGGTGCCGTCCTCGGGTTCGAGCAGGAGGATCGCCTGGAGCGAATAGAGGAGCTCGTGGGGTCGGCCGATGGCGCGCCACGCGTCCGCGCGCGCCTTCCACGCCGCGAGATCGTTCGGGTCTTCCTTCAAGAGGGGGTCGATGAGCCCGATCACTTCGGGGAACTGCCCGGCGAGCAGGAGCGTCTCCGCGAGGGCGAGCCGCCCGTGCCGGTTCGCCGGCTCGATCTCGAGCCCGCGCCGGTAGTAGGCGATGGCATCGGGGTAGGACCCTTGCACCCGAAGCGCCTCGGCGACCTCGAAGTACGGGTGCGGGTCTCCCTTCGCCGAGCCGACCGCCTGCTGGAGGATCTTCAGCGCCTCGTCGCGCTTGCCCGCGCGCAGGAGCACCTGTCCTTTCTTCCGCAGGAACATCGGGTTCGACGGTTCGCGGGCGAGCAGCAGCTCGAGGAGGCGGAGTGCGGGGGCGTCCTCCCCGAGGTGGGCGTACACCTCGACGGCGCCCCAGAGCAGGTCGGGCTCCTCGCGGCCGCTCGCGATCGCCCGCTCGTACTCGGCCCGCGCTTCCGTGTACCGTCCGCTCTCGCGCAGGGCGTGGGCGAACTCCTTGCGGATATCCTCCCGGCTCCCGTTCTCGCCGTGACCGAGGAATTCGGTGTACGACTTGAGCGCCCGCTCGCGGTCGTCGACCAGTCGGGAGGCTCGGGCGATCCCGAGCAAGCTCACGTCGACCGCCGCCGGGTCGGAGGAGGCCCGCTCGTACGACCCGAGCGCGGCGCGGGCGGTCTTGTCCCGGTCGGCCGTTCCCTCGGGCAGATCGTAGGCGGCGGCGAGGTAGAAGTGGCCCCGCTCGACCGCGACATCCGTGCGCGTCGGGTCGAGCCGGAACAGTTCGTCCAGCATCGGTCCGAGCGCCCCCGAGTCACCGGTCTTCGAGAGGAGCTCCTTGCGCTCCAGCAGGTAGGCGAGGTCGCCCGGGTGGGCGGCGATCAGCGCGTCGTAGGCGCGGGCGGCGTCGGCGGCGTCGCCGTGCGCCGCGAGCGCGCGGGCGAGCTCGGTCTGGGCGCGCAGATCGGTCGGATCGACCGCCAGGATCGCCTGCGCGAACTCCCGAACGGCCTCCGGCTGGGAGGCGCTGCACGACAGCTCGAGCGCCTTGCTCAGCTCGGGTACGGCCCGGGGGTGCGCTTTCGCGATCGCCCGGTACGCGGCGAGGGCCGAGTCGGTCCGTCCCGCTGCCGACTCGATCTCCGCCACCGCCCGCATGGCGTCCAGGTTTTCTGGGGAGGCGACCAGAATCGACCGCGCCGCGGCGAGCGCGGTGTCGGGCCGATCCAGCCGGGAGGCGATCGCGCGCAGCTCCTGGAGGTTGTGGACGTTCCGGGGGTCCACCTCCCGCAGCCGCTCGCGCGCGGCGAGCGCAAGCTCCGGGCGGTGAGACGCCGCCAGCTCCGCGGCCTGGTCGAGGATCGAAGCTTCCGGCGCGGTCTTCGACTCCACGAGGCTCGTGAGTATCGGGAGCGCTTCGTCGGACCGCTCGAGGCGCATCAGCACCTGGGCGTGGAGCAGGGCGGCCGACAGGTTCTCCGGCTGCGCCGCACGAACCTTCCCGAGGGGCTCGAGCGCCTCCGCCGGACGGGAGAGAAGCGCGAGGAGACCGGCTCGCGACCTCAAGAGTTCAAGGTCGTCCGGGTGATCCTTGAGCAGCGCATCGCACGCGGAGAGCGCCTCGAGGTCCCCGCCCCCGGCCCGGGCGAGCTCCACCTTGAGCCGGAGCGCTTCGGGGTCGTTCGGCGTGAGCTTCAGTGCTCGGTCGACGTACTGGGTCGAGGAAGCGTCGAGCCGCTGGGCCCGTAGGTAGGATTGGGCGGCCTCGGCGTTCTGCCCCAGGAGCCGCTGGGCGTCGCCGCGGGTGGCCCACATTCCTTTGTCGTGCGGGGTCGCGGAGAGCGCCTGGTCTACGAGGCGCACCGCGGTGGGGAGATCCTCGTTGAGCGCGAGCAGGACGAGCGCCTTGTGATGGAGCAGTGCCGGATTCGCCGGGCTCAGCCGGAGGCCGAGTTCGACCGCGCGACGCGCCAGCTGCGGCAGGGACGCTCGGTAGAACGCCATCGCCGCCTCGTCCACGAGCGGCGCGACCTCGGCCGCCTGCCCGGTGATCCCGTCGACGTTCCGCTCCGCGGTGGCCAGGAACTCCTTGAGCGCCTCGACGTAGCGCTCCCGGTCCGCTCCCGACTCGGCCTGCTCGGCCGCCCGGAAGCGATCGCGGATCTCCCGGACCGGCGAGGCGCGGCCCGGACGCGCGGCGGTCGACACGGCGCGGTGTGGACGGGGTCCACGCGATAAATACGTTCGTCGGGAGGAGAACCCCTCCGGACCTCGGCGGGAACTCCGGGCCGTGCGCCGGCGCGGCCCGCCGCCGAGGGGCATCGTTCAAGGGCCGTGCGGCACGGCCTCCTTTAATTCGCCGCGCCGCTCCGCCGTTTCGTGGCCCGGATCCGGGGGTCAACGCGCACGGGGAAGGCGATCTTCGATCCGGTGCACGGGCCGATCTCGCTCGGCCCGAGCGCGGTCGCGCTGATCGGCACCCCCGAGTTCCAGCGTCTCTGGGGGATCCGCCAGACCGGATTTGCGCATCTCGTCTTTCCGGGAGCGAATCATACCCGACTCGAACACTCGCTCGGAACCTACTGGGTCGCGGGCGAGATGGCGCGCCGGCTCGAACTTTCACGGGCGAAGACCGATCTGATCGCCGCCGCCGCGCTGCTGCACGACCTCGGGCATCCCCCGTTCTCGCACACGCTCGACGGACCGCTCCGGGAGGTGCTGGGGGTGGAGCACGAACGTCTCTCGCGGGCGCGTATCGAGGGAGAGGACCCGACGGGGACGGTTCCGAGCGGGGGGGTCGCCGAGGTGCTCGAGGCCCACGGCCTGCGCCCCCGCCTCGTCGCGGACCTGGTCGACCCGCGGCCCGGCGGTCCCGCGCCGGCGATCCTCGGCGAGATCCTGCACGGGGCGATCGACGCGGACCGGATCGACTACATGCAACGGGACGCGCACTATACGGGCGTGGCCCACGGCGCGGTGGACGCCGTTCGACTGCTCGATACGCTTCGCACGGCCGCGGGCCACCTCGCCTTCGCCGAGAAGGGGCGCGGAGCGGTCGAGGGGTTCCTCGTCGGCCGGGCGTTGATGTATTCTACCGTGTACTACCACAAGACCGTCCGTGCGGCCGAGACGATGGCCCAAGCCGCGGTCGAACGGATGCCCGGCTACCCGGGCGAGGCCCGCGGGATCTTCGGCCTGACCGACGGGGAGATGCTCGTCCGGTTGCGAGAAGCCGGCGGCCCGAGCGCCGACCTCGCCTCGGGTCTGCTCGAGCGACGGCTGTACAAGCGAGTACACGGTTGGCGAGAGCTCTCGCCGGCGGCCCACGCCGCGTGGAGCCGGCTCCTGCGGCACCCGGCCGATCGACGAGCGTTCGAGGACGACCTCGCGACTCGGATCCGCGCTCCTCCGGGTTCGATACTCATCGATCTCGGGGGCCTCGAACCCCGGGGACGCCCCGCGGGCGACTGGGGGAAGATCGGCCTCCTGATCGACGACCGGCTGACGCACCCGTTCCAGCTGGTCGGCCCATGGCGCACGCTTGCGGTCCGACGGCCCGCGGAGTGGGCCGTCGGTTTGTACGTGGCTCCCCGGTGGAGATCGGCCGCGGCTCGCCTGCTTCCGCGCCTCGGGCCGACACCGCCGTAGCGGTTCCGAGAACCCCCTTAGCCGACGACGATCCCTTGCGGTGTGATCGCGAACGGTCGGCGTTCGGGGTCGTGGGCGTAGCCGCGCATCCTCACGATCTTGATCTGACGGACGGAGCGGTCGCCGATCCATTTGCGGGTCAGCAGGATCTCGCCCCGCGTGAGGATCTCCTCGGCACTGAGTACCGCGGGGTCGGGAGGCGTCGCCGTGATCAGCGTCGTCACCCCCGATTCGGAGAGGAATCGCAGCAGCGACTGGATCTCCGTCCGCTCGGCCTGAGGATCGGGGGACGATTTGATCGCGAACCGTCGGATCGAGGTCATCGAGTCGACGAGCACTCGACGGAACGGCGTGTCCGACATCTGCTGGCGGAGCTTGAGCTGGATCCCCTGGATCGCGATCTCCTCCGACTCGGTCGACCGCTTCGCGTCGTGGGTCAGGTCGCGCATCGACCGGAGGTCGTTCATCGCGCGGATCTCCTGGACCGCGGCCATCCGCTTGAACCCGCGCAGTCCGGGGTTCGCATCGAGCGTCTTCACGGGAGAAAGGTCCCAGCCGAACGATAGCACGTTCTCGAGGATCTCGGACGGGGGCTCGTCTACCGCCACCAACAGAACCTCTTCCCCGCGACGCAATCCGTCCAGGAGGAAGGTGAGTCCGAGGAGCGTTTTTCCGCTGCCCGAGCCGCCGGTGAGAAGGTACGGGCGACCGGCGATCAAACCTCCCCCGAGCATCCGGTCGAGTCCGGGCACGCCGGTGGAGACGCGTCGGGTCGCATCGGCGATATCGGCGCTCATGAACCCTCGGCCGGCGGAGAGGAGGAGGAAGGCGGGGGAGGCTCGGGGGTCGGGAGCGGTTCGGGCGTGGCGCCGACGACCGGCGGGGCCTTGCGCTTTCGGACCGACCGGCGTTTCGGCTTCGCCGCCGATGCGGGGGCCGGTTCCTCAGCTCCGGGATCGGTGGCGGCAGTCTCTTCGGTGCCCGGAGATTTCTTGCGTGCGCTGACGGTTCGCCGCCTCCGCTTGGTCACGGGCTCCGGAAGCTCCGCCGACGGGGCCGGGGGGGCGGGTTCGGGTATCGGTGTTCCGACGGTGGGGAGAGGAGGAGGCGCCGGCACTCCCGACCCGGAGCTCTTTTCGGCGGCAGGGCGGGCCGGCAGGGGCAGAGTCGCCGGATCCGCCCGGGTCGGAAGGCTCGCAACCACCGGAAGGGCTAGGCGGGGGATCGCCTGGGGGAGCGGCGGGGGCTCGGTGATGGGGGTCGCCGGGGCCGATGGGGGAGTAGGGCGCTTCGTTGCCACCGGGCGCGGAACGGCGGAAGCGACGGACGGGGAGACCGGCGAGCGCTCGGGCGGCGGACCACTCGGCTCCGGTGCGGAAGAAGAAACGGCCGGCGGGGCGAGCGGAGTCGGCACGTGCACCGCGGGTGCGCTCGGCGGGAGAGACGGGGGAATCGCCGGCGGAGCGGGGGCCCTGGGTTCGGCCGGAGGAGCTACGGA
>JBAUAJ010000111.1:0-1943 GCA_049675585.1 Thermoplasmata archaeon | reverse complement strand
GCAAGGCGTTCATCGCGGTGAACGTCGGCGCGCTGCCGGAAACGCTGCTCGAGAGCGAGCTCTTCGGCCACGAGAAGGGTGCGTTCACCGGCGCGGCAGAGCGGCGGATCGGACGCTTCGAACTGGCGCACGGCGGAACGATTTTCCTGGACGAGATCGGCGACGTGCCGCCGAGCACGCAGGTGAAGCTGTTGAGAGTGCTGGAGGAGCGCGAGGTGACGCGGGTGGGCGGCACGGTGCCGATCCCGGTGGATGTGCGCGTGGTGACGGCGACGAACAGCCCGCTGAAGGAGAGCGTCGAGCGCGGCCGCTTCAGGAGCGACCTGTATTACCGGCTGAACGTGCTGCGCATCTACCTGCCGCCGCTGCGGGAGCGGCGCGAAGACATCGTGCTGCTGCTCAGGCGCTTCGTGCAGGAGTTTTCGCACGACCACTCGCGAGAGTTTCGCGGGATCACGCCGGAGGCGATGCAGGCGCTGGTGGATTACTCGTGGCCGGGGAATGTGCGCGAGCTGCGGAACCTGGTGGAGAGCATGGTGGTGCTCTCGCACGGGAAGGAGATCGGGCTGGAGGATATTCCGCGCGCGATGCGCGACGACGTCGGCGACCGGCGATTGCCGGTGGTGGTGGGACCGGTGGTGCGGGAGGGGGAGCGCGCGGAGGGGCGGGAGCTCGAGTTCATCGTACGCAGCCTGGTGGAGCTGAAGCTGCAGGTGGAACAGTTGCGGCGACGCGTTGACGAAGACCGCGAGCGGTTCGTTGGCGGCGCTGGTGCGATCGCGGGGCCGGGGCTGGTGATGCCAGCGGGCGCGGTCTCGCCGTTCGGGTCGCAGCTGGTGAGCGGCGGAGTGGAGCCGGCGGCGTTGAGCGCGGGTGGAAACTCAGTCGTGATGAAGCCGGGGATGACGATGGCGGAGCTCGAGCGTGCGGCAATCGAATCGGCGTTGCGGGAGACGCGAGGGAATCGTCGTAAAGCCGCGGAGATCCTCGCGATCGGGGAGCGAACGCTTTATAGAAAGCTGAAGGAGTACAATTTACCGTTCGGCGACTACAATTCGGACATTTAGTCCGTCATTTTCACGGCGTCTCTTGCGCAATCGACCAGTTAGTGCACAGAATATAGCATGGTGTAGGATGGCCTGATTCGGGCGTGTCAGACGCCGGACCAAGTCGTCATATACTAGAGCTTGCGCGCGTGTGTGCGGGCGCGAGCGCGTGGGTTGGTGGCTGTTCAAGTGAGGCTGACGTACGCTTTACCTGGGGAAACCGTGACCGCACAACTTGGGCAGACGGGGCAGATTGCGGGGTCGGTGCTTCCGCTGAAGAATGCGGAGGACTTGTTGTCGACTCTGCAGGATGTGGTTTCGGCGCGGATCGTCTCTGACGCGACGGGCGGGATCGATTCCATCCACGTGTTGGTGATGGGTTCGACGACGCCGAAGCAGGTGGTGCGCAACATTGAGAGTGCGTTGATGGCGCAGTTGGGGATCCGTGTTGACCATCGGAAGATTTCGGTGGCGACGACGGTGAAGCGGCCGGTGTCGCCGCCGGAGAGCGAGGTGGCGGTTTCGGTGGAGCCGAGGGCGGAGCCGGCGGTAGCGGCGGCGTTGGCGGCCCGGCGGTCGCTGTATTTTGAGGACGTGGAGGTGCATGGTTCGCGTGCGAAGGGTGTGGTGTGCAAGGTTTCGCTTCGGCGAGGGAAGGAGCAGTTTGTTGGGGAGGCGGCGGGGTTTGAGACGGACAAGTCGAGAGTGGAGCTGGCGGCGCGGGCCGCGATAGCGGCGATCGCGTTGTGTGATGGTGGCGAGTTGAAGTTGTCGTTTGAGGGTGCGAAAGTGGTGGAGACCTTTGACCGGCAGCTGGTGTTGGTGGGGGTGCTCGTGCGTCAGGGGCGGAGCGACGTGCATCTGACGGGGAGTTGCGAGGTGAAGGAGAATCTGGAG
>JBAUAJ010000110.1:0-1793 GCA_049675585.1 Thermoplasmata archaeon | reverse complement strand
GGCCTAGCGCGGCGCTGCGCCGAGGCTTCGGGTGGTGACGGTCTCAGAGAAGCTGGGTGCGGCCGGTGCGACCACACTGAAGTCGGGAAGTGCGCTCGTCGACGCGGTCGGGCGGCTGGTGGACGCGGCGGTCGACCGCGTCCTCCTCAGCGACGACCGCGTGACCTCAGCCGCGGACGGAAAGCTACGACTGTCCGGGCAGGCGGGAACCGAAGACCTCGCCGACAAGGTGCAGTGGGTTGTCGTGCTCGCAACCCCGGTCGTCCGGATGGTCGCCCGAGGCGCGAAGATCACACGCCTCCCGTGGGCGATGGTCGCCTCGAGCTCGGTTGCCGTCGGGATCGCGGTCCGCGCCGGAGTCCGTGAGATTCAGGTGCTGTCCTCTCTCGTCGCCTACCGGATCGAGCAGGCGACCGGAGCACCTGCCGACCCGCGACTGGTCGAGAAGGTCGCCGTCGACCTCTACCTCAACCCAAAGCGAGAGCCCGACCTGACGGACGACCGGCTGCGGCTCGTTCGGCTCACCCGGAAATGGGTGCTGCTGGGAGCGTTCGGACGGAGAACCTCGAAGCGCGCCGGCAAGGCGCTCGAGGCGGCAGACAAGCTCGACGGCAGCGATCTCGCAAGACGCTGGAACGCGCGTTCCAACGGAACGACGAGGTCAGATCTGTGACCCGTAGCTGCCGGCCGGATGTCTCTGACTCTGGCTGAAGGTCGCGAGGATCCCTCCGGCAACGATCGCTGCCGCGCTCAAGAGTGCGAGCCAGATGCCCCAACCCAGGGAGAGCGAGACGAGATCCACCTGTGCGCCCGGGGGCGAGATCATCCGGTAGAGCACGAATAGCAACGCGAGGCCGCCGGCGAGGGCGATCTGACCGCCACCCGCTTCCAGCAACCCGGTGTAGCCGGCGAGGCGCAGAAGCGACGCCAGCAGCGACACGCCGGCCAGGACGAGGAGGATCTTGCTGACGTCCTTGAGAGCTTCGTGCGCGCTGACGGTGGCGAGCTGCCGTCCGGCGAGTGAACCGAACTCGGCTCCGAGCTGGCTCGCTCCCGTCTGGAAGGTGGCGTTCCCGTACTGCTGGGCGACACTGGCCAGCTCCTGCTGCGCCGAGGCGGCGCCAGACGCCGTGATGCTGACCCCGTACCAGGGCAGGAACACCGAAACGGCGAGAACGGCTGCTCCCAGCGCCGCGATCAGGAAGCCGAGTTGCGAACGATCGTCGCCCATGGCACTACGTGTAATCGGCGGCCGCGGGGCGTCGCTTGAGCGCCGTTGGGCCGCCTATGCGTGATGCAGAAACCGGAAGTAGAACGCCCCGAACACGAGGACAATCCCAACGTTGACCGCCAGCCGCTCCCAGAAATGGCCGCGGAAGAACAGGACGTCCACCCCGACCACGACAGCGGCCATCGCGACCACGTACAGCACGTCGACCGCCGGCCTGCCCACGCGAGCCACCCTTGCACAGGCTTCAGGTCGCTCGCCTGGGCCGGCGTTCCCGGACACCTGATCGCTGTCGCGACGTTGACAGCGGTCCCCAGGAGCGAGAACATCCCTCTACAACGGCTGAGGTCTATGTCAACCAGGCAACGGTTCCGCTCGGCGTCGCCGTGTTCACCTGCGCGTGTGGAGCGACGCAAGTCGAGTACGACCTGGGCCGCAGCAGCCCGAGCGGCTGGTCGAGGGTCGCAGACGGCTCAGATCGCTGTCCGCATTGCGCGAGCTCGGATCGGACTCCGAAATCAGACAGACCAGGCCCGGCGAGCGAGGTCGCGATCGACTCCCGCCC
>JBAUAJ010000109.1:0-1670 GCA_049675585.1 Thermoplasmata archaeon | reverse complement strand
ATTACATGTATCACGGTGGTGAAAATCCCGACGGTAAACTTACCACGCTCATGGAGTCGCAGGCCACGGGCATGTGGAACGACATGCCGGTCAAGAATTACGATTTTCAAACCGCCCTGGGTGAATACGGCCAGATCCGGCCGCAGTATCACCTACTGCGGCGCCTCCACCTCTTCCTGCACGAATGGGGGCCGTCCCTGGCGGCGATGTCCGCCGCCATGCCCGATCAACGCCCGCTGGGCCGGGATGATTTTGGCACGCTGCGCTGGTCCGTGCGGTCCGACGGCCGCAGCGGGTTCGTTTTTGTGAACAATTATCAGCGGTCGCACGAAATGGGGTGCAAGGACGGTGAACAATTCACCATCAATCTGCCCGGCGGCCCGCTGACCTTCCCCGACGCGCCGATGACCGTGCCGGCCGACAACTGTTTCTTCTGGCCCTTCAACCTCGACCTCGGGCATGGCATCAACCTCGCCTGGGCCAGCGCCCAACCCCTGACGGCGGTGGAGGATGGCAAGGTAAGGACCGTCCTTTTTGCCGCGACCCCGAACGTCCCGCCGCGATTTGCCTTCTCTGACAACGGCGTTGCCGTCCAGGCGCTGTCCGGCGACATCAGCAAGGGCAAGGACGGGATCATCGCGCGCAATGTGTCCACTGGCACCGGCGTGGCGTTGAAAGTGACCGGGAGTGACGGCCAAATCGTCCAGGTGGTGGTGCTGGATGACACGACCTCACTCGAGCTTTGGAAGGAACCCTGGCTCGGACGCGACCGTGTTTTTCTGACGCAGGCCGGCCTGGTCGTTGACGGGAACAATCTGCGGCTGACCTCGGCCAGGCTGGGCGACCTGACGGTAGGGGTCTATCCGCCACCGACGGCAATCGAAGCGGCGGGACAGACGCTTGAGGACAAGACGGACGGCATTTTTGAATCATTTGCGCCGCCGGCGCCCGCAGAGGTGTCGCCCCGGGTCACGTTTGAAAGCATTCAAAAGGCCGGGCCGCCGCGTGACATTCCCATCGGCAAAATTGACCGGCCCGTGGCGACCGCGCCGCTGGACGCGGACTTTGCGAAGGCGGCCGTCTGGCGCATTCATCTGCCGGCCAATCTCGATCTCAGCCTCGACCCCATCCTGCGCCTGCACTACGTGGGAGACGTGGCGCGCGTGACCCTGAACGGGAAGCTGTTGGTGGATGATTTCTACAACGGCAACGCATTTGATCTGGGCCTGCGCCGGTACGCCCCGGAAATCCTCAATGGTGATCTGGAACTTGCCGTCCTGCCAATGCGCAAGGACGCGCCGATCTTCATGGCGCCGTCGGCGAAACCGGACTTTGGCGCGGCGGGCAGCGTGGTGGACCTTCAGGGAGTCGAGATCATCCCGCGTTATCATCTGGAAGTCACGGCGCGCTGAATTGCGGCGGATGGCCCTCGCCGGTTCCGTCCTTCACGGGCCCGGGAGTTGTATGAAATCCTGGTGCTTCAACCAGGCGATCAATTCGTCCGCCATCGCCTGATCGTCCGCCACGCGAGGATGCAGGCCGGTCCAATGTTTGAACACGAAATGCGAAATTTTTGGGTCGGATTTTTCCAGCTCCGCCACGGCAGCCTGCCAGGCGCTCTTTAAATCGGGGTTGTTGGCCCCGTTCCACATGCCGCCGCGGAGCAGGAC
>JBAUAJ010000108.1:0-7471 GCA_049675585.1 Thermoplasmata archaeon | reverse complement strand
CGAGGAAGATCGAGAACCCGGTGAGCGGGTTCAAGAGGACCGAGGCGAAGCCCACCCCCGCACCGAGGAGAAGGAGGCCGAGGAAGGCGGCCGAGCTCGTCGGGGCGATCCGGGCCTCGGGGAGCGGGCGGTGCCGGGTCCGCTTCATGAGGGCGTCGAGGTCCCGGTCGAGGTAGTGGTTCAGCATCGCCGCGCCCGCGCTCGCGGCGGCACCCGCGGCGACGAGGAGGAGTAGGCGCAGGAGGTCGATCGACCTCGGGTCGGCGAGGACGTACCCGCCGACCGCGACGGCGCAGATCAGCGCCGTGATCTCGGGCTTCGCGAGCGCGACGTACGACCGGCCCCGCAGACGCTCGCGGACCGTCGGAGGAGGCGCGGCCGCGGAAGGAACCGACATCACGACCCGCGTCCGCGCGGCAAAGAACGGACGGTGACTTCAGCCTTCGGGGGCGGTGCCGGTCGGGAATCCGTCTCCGAACGGCGCCGGAGCGGATGCGCGTTCCGCGGGCGGTGCGACGGGGACCTCTTCGGAGGCCCGCCGGGCCCAGTCGATCCATCGGCGCGGCATCTCGCGGAGGTTCGAGAGAAGGACGAGGATCAGGAGGAGACCGAACAGCACCGTGGCGATCCCGAGGTGCGCGAGGATCAGCGTGGCCTTGAGATTCTCCTCCACGACCAGGCCGCCGAGGAGCGCCTCGCCGACGACGAGGCCGAGCGCGGCGAAGGAGAGCCGCAACAGGACCCGACGGCTCCGTTCGAACGCGACCCCCAGCAACGCGAGCACGAGCACGGAGGTGGCGAGGAAGAACGCAAAGACCCGGTGGCTCCACTCGACGGCGGCCGCTCCCTGGAACCCGGGAAGGAGGTTCCCGTTCGGATAGCAGGTCGGCCAGTGCGGGCAGCCGAGCC
Organism: Thermoplasmata archaeon; assembly: GCA_049675585.1. GTDB lineage: Archaea > Thermoplasmatota > Thermoplasmata > Lutacidiplasmatales > UBA184 > Lutacidiplasma. The sequence goes on along the minus strand of JBAUAJ010000108.1, from coordinate 6,562 downwards.
CGTCCCCGTTCGCCATCACGTTGCCCCCGAGCAGGATGGTCGCGTAGCAGAGGACCGCCGCGAAGACGGCCGCGACGCGGAACAGGTCGTGGCCGCGCCTCGATCCCATGGGGCCTCTACGGATGCTCGGAGGGGGTCGCGGTGGGGAGCGGAACGGGGGTCCGGGCCGGCGCCCGCGTCGCGTGCTTCGCGGGGCCGGTCATCGTGGACGGAAGCGGCTCGCCCCACGGATCGTCCGTGGTCACCGGAGCGCCGCCGTAGTAGGAGTAGACCATGTTGAACAGGAAAACCAGTTGACCTATCCCCAGGATGTACGCACCCAGCGTCGAGAGGAAGTTGAGCATCTGGAAGTTGCCGGCCCACAGGTAGGTGTAGACCCGGCGGGGCATCCCCTCCGCCCCGAGGATGAACATCGGGAACAAGAGGAGGTTCACGCCGACGTAGGTGAGCAGGAAGTGGATCTGGCCGAGGCGCTGGTCGTACCAGCGCCGAGTGATGATCGGGAAATAGAAGTAGATCGCCGCGAAGATCGCCATCAGCGTTCCGCCGAGCAGGATGTAATGGAAGTGGGCCACGACGAAGTACGTCCCGTGGTACAGGTAGTCGATGGGAATGGAGGCGAGCATCAACCCCGAGAGCCCGCCGATCACGAACCCCGTGATGAACGCCACGCAGAACCACATCGGCACGGCCATCCAGATCTTTCCGCCCCAGAGCGTCGCGACCCAGTTGAACGTCTTGACCGCCGACGGCACCGCGATCGCCATCGTCGAGAGCATGAACACGAATCGGACGTTGGTGGCGATCCCTGTTACGAACATGTGGTGCTCCCAGACGGCGAACGACAGCACCGCGAACACGCCGAGCGAGATCGCCATCGCGCCGTAGCCGAAGATGTCCTTGCGGGCGAGCTTCGGGAGGATCGTGGAGATGAGGCCGAACGCCGGCAGCACCATGATGTAGACCTCCGGGTGCGCGAAGAACCAGAAGACGTTCTGGTAGAGGAGCGCCCCGCCGAGCGGCGTCCCGTTCGCCGCGGCCAGGATGTGGGTGCCGAACAGGCGGTCGGAGAGGATCATCGTCAGGCCGATCGAGAGCGACGGGAGGGCGAAGATCAACAGGACCGAGTTGATCAGCGTCGCCCAGACGAACAGGGGCATGTTCCAGTAGTGGACCCCCGGCGCGCGGTGCTTCAGGATCGTGACGAGGAAGTTGACCGCGCCGAGCATCGAGGAGATCGTGAGGATGTGCAGGCCGAGGATCCACAGGTCGATGCCGTTCCCCGGCGCGTCGACGGAGAGCGGCACGTAGCCGGTCCACCCCGCGTTCGCGTTCGAGAGCAGAAGGATGACGCCCGCCGGCGGCAGCATCCAGAAGGCGATCGCGTTGATCCGCGGCAGCGCCATCTCGCGCGAGCCGATCATCGACGGGACGAGGTAGTTGCCGAACCCGGCGAGCGTCGGGATGACGAACATGAAGATCATCAGCACCCCGTGCATCGTGAACAGCACCGAGTAGACGTCCGGAGAGATCCCGAGGGTCGTCTGCGGGTCGAGCCCGAGGCCCTGCACGAGGCCGAGGTCGGTTCGGATCAGCGTGGCGTAGATCCCGCCGATGAAGAAGAACAGGATGCCGATGCCGATGTACATGAGACCGATCCGCTGGTGGTCGGTGGTGAACAGCCACGTCTTCAGGACCCGAACCAGCCACGGGCCGCGGTAGCTCAGCAGCCAGAGGAAGAATCCGGCGAGCCCCGCGATCAGGGCGACGAGGAAGAACGTCTCGAACAGCACCGCGCTCATCGAACCTCCGTGCCCCGCCTCATGTCAGCAGCCCCGCGATCAGGTAGGCGATCCCTGCGGCCGCCACCACGAAGACGAGCACCTGCAGGAACTGCACCTGCGCCTGGGGCGTGACCGGCCCCGGCGGCGTCGGCGTGATCCGTCGGCCGAGCGGCCAGGCGCGGTACGTGCGGTCGACGACGTGGAACAGGACCGCGCCCATGAGGAGCATCAGCGCGAGCGCGTAGCCGAACGACGATTGCGCTCCGGGGCTCGTCAGCGCGCCGACCCGGAGCGAATAGACGGCGAGCACCGCGATGCCGAGCAGCATCAGGACGGTGATCGTGGCGTAGAGCGTGAGGACCCGTTCCTGGAGCCGGTGGAGCTCCCCTGCCTCGAGGTTACTCAAAGAGCTCCACCCTCCGCCCCGTGACGCCGCGGTAGCGGTCGACGCGGTACAGGATCCCCAGCGTGAACAGGAACGCGAGGAGCGTGGCGACCGCGCCGGCGGCGAGGAACAGGAAGCCGAGGAGGTCGCCGCCCGCGAGCGACATCGCCCCGTAGACGACCGTCGCGGCCCCGACCGATCCGAAGACCACGAACACGGCGAGGATCCCCCAGAGGACGCCCGTCGACCACCGGGGGCGGGTGGCCTCCTCAGTCATGGGGCCTCGCTTCGGCGACGGGGTGGGTCGGAGCGGGGGCCGTGCGCGCGCCGTAGACACCCGAGTACGTCACCGACCGGGCCGCGAGGCGCCGACGGTAGCCGACCGTGTATCGCCAATGGAAGAGCGCCACGGCGATCGCGTTGAACACGAACACCGGCGCGAGCGTGTACGCGACGGCCATCGGGGCGATCTCGATCCCGGGGGTCTCGCCACCCCAGACCGTCATCAGAATGAAGAACCCGACGAGCGAGGTGGCGGCCCAGATGAACAGCGGCCGGTCGCGCGGATGGGTCCGCTTCGATCGGTCGAGGAACGGCAGGAACAGGATGTAGACGAGGATCGCCGTCGTCGCGGCCACGGCGATCACGGGCGTGACCCCCTGGAAGTCGACCAGCTTGAACACCCAGAGGAAGTACCAGTCGGGCTCGGTCACCCCCGGCGAGACGGCGAGGTTGCCTACGTAGGTCGGGAGCTGCCACGGCCACAGCGCGGCGATGCCGAACAGCACTCCGGTGTAGAGCAGGCCCCACTTGGCCATGTAGAACAGAATGTGGGGCATGAACGGGACGTGCTTCTTGTCGTCCTTCTCGGTGAATCTCCGCCGCTGGGCGGGGTCGGAGGTCGCCGGCGGGGCGATCCCGTGCGACTCGAACAGCGCGATGTGCGCGTACAGGAGCGCCCCGAGCGCGATCGGGATCAGGAGCACGTGGGCGTCGAACATGCGCGACAGGAGACCCTGCGAGGTGCCGTCCGCGAGGATGAACGGAGCGAGGAGCGGCCCGAACTTCGGCAGGCCGAGCGCGAGCACGACGCCGATGTTCGTCGCATTGTAGGAGAGCTGGGTGTACGGGAGGAGGTAGCCGGTGAATCCCATCCCGAGGGTGAAGACCATCAGGAGGGTGCCGACCATCCAGGAGAATTCGCGCGGCGCCTTGTAGACGCCCAGATAGTAGCCGCGGAAGAAGTGGACGAAGACGAGGAAGAGCATCGCGTACGCCCCGTAGAGGTGCGTGGAGAGGAGCAGCGCTCCCATCGGCACGGAATGGATGATGTAGTACGTCGAGCACCAGGCCGCCGGCGCCGTGGAGATCGCTCCCACGGTCTGACCGCACGGGGTCAACGTCCCTCCGGTGCTCGGCTGGTAGTAGAGGAGCAGGAGCGCCCCCGAAACGACCTGGTACAGGAACGCGTTGACGACGAACGCGCCGGTCCAGTAGGACGGCTTGAAGGTGAACTCTGGTTGCGGACGCAGCGCCCACTTGCGCATCGCGGTCCGGTCCTCGACGAACCCCCAGATGCGGTTGAGGGTGCGGTTGTACCAGTTCGAGAATCCCACGGTCGGTTCCCTCCTAGCTCAGGAAATTGCACGAGTGGACCGGGGATTCCGTCGCCACGGCGCTCGTCGGGCCGACCCCGTAGTCTCCTTGCAACGTGTTGAGGTGGCCCTTCACGGGCACGCCGGCGACGCTCGTCGCGAACACCTGATTCACCTGGGGGCCCGACGCCGGGGTGTTCAGGACCACCTGCGGGAGCGCCAGCACCGCGGGCCCGGTGAGAATCGCGGCGGAGTTCGTGACGTCGTAGGTCGATCCGTGGCAGGAGCAGTGGATGTAGAACGTCTTTCCGCCCGGGGTGTTCGGGCAGATCCCCGGAGGGTAGTACGCGAGCGCCGGGGCGGGGCACCCCAGGTGCTGACAGATCGCGCTGTAGGCGACGATCGCGCCGTTCGGCCCGATCCCTCCCGGGACCGGTTGAGTGACGAGCGACGCGAGGTTGAGCAGGAAGTTCGGCTCGTTCCGCAGCGGGTAGTAGAAGATGTACAGGTCGGTGGTGTTGCCGTTGATCCCGGTCACTGGGTCGAGCGATCCCTTGCCGATCGTCAACGGGGACCCGTCGAGGTCGAGCAGCAGCACAGTAGGATAGCTCGCGAGCCCGACGACCGGAGGCTGCACGAACTGGATCGCTCCGCCGACCGCCCCGCCCGCCCCGGCGGCGAGGACGCCCGCGACCGCCGCGAGCTTGAGCACGTTGCGCTTCGTCTCGTCGACCTCCCCGCGGGGCGCGTCGATGCGGCGGACCTGGCCGACCGGGAAGTCGAGCGGAACGGGGTGCCCCCCCAACCCTAGACTGGGGCACGCGGAGGTGCCGCACAGGTCGGGAAACGTCACAGGGTCCTCCCGCGCGTATCGGGATGCGCGTCGTCCGCCTCGTCGGGGGACGGGATCTGCGCTTCGCCCGGGAGCTCCGCGCGCTCGCTACCGTGGTAGACGGCCCAGGTGATGCCGATCCCCATCAGGATGACGAGGAGCTCGGTCATCTCGACGATCTGGTCGACCGTCAGGACGCTCATCGGAGACCGTCCCCCGATGCCGCACCGCCGGTCACCGACCAGGAGAGTATCGGAGAGCCTCCGGTCCACGGGTCGCCGGGCGCGGACGGAACGTTCGGAACGGCGGAGGCGTGCGCCACGGCGACCGCCACGGGAACCGCTTCCCAGCGGGGCGGCTCCGCGTCGAGGCCGAGCAGGGCGGCCCGCACGCTCGGCGGATTCATCGCGCCGATCGGGAAGTCGGCCGCCTTCGACACTTCGGAGAGCATCTCCTGCTTCAGGCGGACCGCGCGGGCGTACCATTTGCCGAGCGTACGAACGAACTGGGCGTTCTCGCGGCCGAACAGGAGGAACGCGGCGACCGCGACGATGATCACCCAGTCGACGTCCGAGAACAGGCCCATCAGCTCACCCCGCTCCGACCGACAGCGCCGGCGGACGGCGGGCGTCGGTCCGGCGCTCCCACCGGGTCGCGAAGTACGCGCCGCCGCCATAGAGGGCGATCATCGGGGCGGCGATGAGGAGCATCGTGATGCCGGAGTTGTCGGGCGTGACGATCATCCCGAAGATCAGCGCCCCGAGCACGGCGCCCCGCCAGTGCTTGCGCCATGCCGCGGCCCGCACGACCCCGAGGCGGGTGAGCGCGTAGATGAACACGGGGAGCTCGAACACGACGCCGAAGGCGAGCGAGTAGAGCAGTGCGAACGTGACGAACGACTGAACCCCCAGCACCGGCGCGAGCCCCATCGCCGACACATAGAGGAACAAGAGTCGGAACGTGAACGGAGTGAGCGCGAACACCCCGACCGCGGTCCCGACCGCGAACAGCGCGGTCGCCGGGATCCCGATCTGCCGGATCAACGTCCGTTCGTTGCGGCGCAGCGCCGGCACCAGGAACGCCCCGACCTCGTGGACGATCCACGGCATCCCAAGGATCACCGTCAGCAGGAGCCCGATCTCCATCTGCACGACGACCGAGTCGGCGACCCCGACGTTGAGGAGCGTGATCCCGGGGGGGAGCATCCAGGCGGCCATCGCACGGAACACCTGCGCCGTCACGTTGTAGAACGGGCTCGGCCACGGGTAGGCGAACGGGATCGACAGTCCCGCGGCGCGGAGCCGGATCGGCACGAGCTTCACGAGAAGCAGCGCCCCGAACAGTGGCCCGAGGACGAGCACGATCCGCACGATGCGGCGGCGCACCTCGCCGACGATCGCGAGGATCCGATTCAGGTCGCCCATGGTCCCCTACTGGTCCGATCCCGCATCCGAGAGGACGAACCGTCGCGGGACCGCTCGGTCGCCGAAGGAACCCTCCGCCTCCCATGCCGCCGTGGGATCGTCCGCCCTAGCGCGGCGCGGTCGACGGGGCCGGCGCGCTCTGCTGCTCGGCCTTGAGTTCCCGCTCGACCTCGAGGCGGCCCTTCTTGAACTCCCCGACGGAGCGGCCCAGGCTATGGGCGAACTGGGGGATCTTGCTGGACCCGTAGAACAGGATCCCGGCCACCACCGCGATGATCAGCCAATCGTCGATAGAATCGAACACAAACGCCTCCTCGGGCGACGCACCCGGATACGGTCGATATGGCGTTCGTATGGGAGGACCCGACCCGTATCGACGGTGCGTATCCGGAGGGGATAAAGGGCGGGCCGGGCGGACGGCCGCTCAGGCGAGCTCCGTCAGCACCGACTCGCTGCCGGAGGCGACCGCCCGGTCGATCGCGAGCTCGGCGAGCAGCGAGAGGCACGCTCCGGAACGCTTCAAGAGGGACGCCGTCGCGCGC
>JBAUAJ010000107.1:0-15849 GCA_049675585.1 Thermoplasmata archaeon | reverse complement strand
GCGGTTGCGCGCCGCGAAGCCGACCGCCCGCCTGTTCACGAATGTGGAGTACTACAGCGCGCTCGTCCTCGAGGCGATCGGGCTCGCACGCGAAATGTTCACCCCGACGTTCGCCGTCGCCCGCACGGCCGGCTGGACGGCGCACGCGATCGAGCAGGCCTCCGACAATCGTCTCATTCGCCCGGACGTCGAGTACGTCGGTCCGGCGAAGGGGCGGGTGTGGCCCCGCCCGATCGCCGGTACGTAGGCGCGACGCGCGGGCCGAGCACCCTACTGGGTGCCTTTCTCTTCCCCGGCGTCGTCCACGACCTTGAAGTCGGCGTCCACCGGGCCGCCCGGCGCGCCGGTCCCTGCCGAAGCGTCGGTGGGGGGCGCCGGAGGAGTTTCGCCACCGGTGCCGCTCGGGGCACCGGCCTGGTAGAGCTTCTGCGCGATCCCGTGCAGGGCTTTCGTGAGCTCCTCGACCTTCGCCTGGATCGCGGACGGGGTCGCGTCCTTCTCCGCGATCGCGTCGCGCACCGACTTCACGAGGGTGCGAACCCGTTCCGCTTCGGACGCATCGACCTTATCCTTCGCGTCCGCGAGGACCCGCTCGGCCTCGTAGGCGAGCGACTCGGCGTGGTTGCGCGCCTCGATCAGCGACGCCCGCTCGCGGTCCTTGTCCGCGAACTCCTCGGCCTGCTTGACCATCCGGGCGACCTCGTCCTTTGAGAGCTTGTTGGAGGCGCTGATCGTCAGCCCCTGCTGGCGACCGGTCGCGAGGTCCTTCGCGGAGACGTTCAGGATCCCGTTCGCGTCGATGTCGAAGCTGACCTCGACCTGCGGCACCCCGCGCGGCGCCGGCGGAAGTCCGGTGAGCAGGAAGCTACCGAGCGCCACGTTATCGGAGGCGATCGGGCGCTCGCCCTGGGAGACCTTGATCTCGACCGTCGACTGGTTGTCCGCCGCGGTCGTGAACGTCTGGCTCTTGCGGGTCGGGATCGTCGTGTTCCGCTCGATCAAGTGGGTGAAGACGCCGCCCATCGTCTCGAGGCCGAGGGAGAGGGGCGTGACGTCGAGCAGGAGCACGTCCTTGACCTCGCCGGCCAGCACGCCGCCCTGGATCGCCGCCCCCGTCGCGACGCACTCCATCGGATCGACCCCCCGCTCGATCGGTCGTCCGATCGACAGCTCGAGGAACTTCTGGACGATCGGCATCCGCGTCGGGCCGCCGACGAGGACCACCCGCGCGATCTGATCGGTCGCGAGCTTGGCGTCCTTGATCGCCTGCTCGACCGGAGCGCGGCACCGGTCGACGATCGGCCGGACGAGCTCTTCGAGCTTGGCCCGGGACATCTGGAGGGCCAGATGCTTCGGCCCTTCGTTCGTGGCCGTGAGGAACGGGAGGTTGACCTGCGTCTCGGCGGTCGAGGAGAGCTCGATCTTCGCCTTCTCCGCGGCGTCCCGGACGCGCTGCATCGCCATCTTGTCGGAGCGGATGTTCACGCCGGACTCCTTCTGGAACTCCGCCGCAATCCACTCGGTGAGGGCGCTGTCCATGTCGGTCCCGCCGAGCTGCGTGTCGCCGCTCGTGGAAAGTACCTCGAACACGCCGTCGCCGAACTCCATCACGGTGACATCGAGGGTCCCACCGCCGAGGTCGAAAACGAGGACCTTCTGGTTCTTTCCCGCCTTGTCGAGGCCGTAGGCCAGCGACGCCGCGGTCGGTTCGTTGATGATCCGTACGACCTCGAGCCCGGCGATCGCGCCCGCGTCCTTGGTCGCCTGGCGCTGGTTGTCGTTGAAGTACGCCGGTACCGTGATGACGGCCTTCTCGACCTTCTCTCCGAGGAACGCCTCGGCGTCCCGCTTGATCTTCTGGAGCAGGAAGGCGGAGAGCTGCTGCGGCGTGTACTTCTTGCCGTGCAGGGTGAACTGGTAGTCGGTCCCCATCTTCCGCTTGAACGCGGTGACGGTGCCTTCCGGATTCGAGATCGCCTGGCGGCGGGCCGGCTCCCCGACGATCAGCTGCCCGTCCTTCGTGAAGGCGACGTAGGAAGGGAACGCCTTCCCGCCGCCGACGGTCGTCCCCTCGGCGCTGGGGATGATCGCGGGACGACCCGCTTCCAGCACGGCGGCCGCCGAGTTGCTCGTTCCGAGGTCGATTCCGATGATTTTCGCCACGATTGTCTCCGTAGATCGGGTCCGCCGCTGGCCGAACCGGCGACCCCGCTTACACGTTTCAGTATGTATTGACTACTATAAGAAGACAACCCATTTAAAATATCCCGTTCCCCGAAGAATCGGGCCGCAGAAGTTCGATGGGCGGGGGCTCCGGGCCGCGGGAGGCGATCCCTCCGGTCCGGTAGTTACGGTTCGAGCAGCACGCGGAGTGCGCGCACCAGGTTGCGGCGCACCTCTCGGCCCGAGCTGTGCAGCATCAGGTCGAGGGCGCTGGCGTGGAGGAGGGAGATCACGATCGGGGCGAGTACATCGGGGTCCGGGCCGCGTCGGAGCCGACCCCGTTCCTCGAGCCGTCGGAGGAAACGGCGCATCGCTTTGAGGTCCTCGCGCGCATCGGTCCGCAGCGCCGCGCGCACCGTCGGGTCGGAGGCGGCCGCGCCCGCGAGCTCGTGCCAGACGCCGGGGTCGACCTCCCCCGAGAGCACTTCGTCGAGCGATCGCGCGATCCCTTCGGCCACATCTCCTCCGTCGAGCAGACGCTCCCAGGAAGTGAGCACGGACCGGCGGGTTCGAGCCTGGATCTCCACGAGCAGCTCGGTTTTCGTGCGGAAGTAGAGGTAGAGCGCCCCTTTGCTCACGCCTACCTCACGCGCGATGTCCTCCATCGTCGCGGTGCGAAACCCTTTCCGACGGAAGACCGCGCGCGCGGCGACCACGATGCGGTCCCGCGCCTGCGTACGGTACCCCTGTACGACCTTCGGCATTTCTTCGACGCGGGGCCTCGCGTCCCCCCCGCTTCTCAGTGGAGCATCGTATTTCTAGGTTGTTGCCTCCCCATTATGACCGCAAGACTTTATACTGACTGTGAGTCACGGCGCAACCAGGGCCGGAGATAGCCGAGACCAATGGCGGTCGCAATCGGATCGAGCGCGGAGGCGGAAGGGACGCCGGTGGCCCCGAACGGCGGCACCGCCCCGTTCGGGAACCTCTCCGAACTATCGGCCATCCTCGTCCTGATCGGGGTGTTCTTCGCGATCCTCATGGGGGCGATGGACTCTCTTGTGGTCGCGACGGTCCTGCCCCGCATCGCGGTCGACCTCCACCAGATCAACGGGGTGACGTTCGTCGTCAGTGCCTATCTGATCTCATCGACCATCTCGATCCCGATCTTCGCCCGTCTGTCGGACATCGCGAGCCGCCGGAACGTCTTCCTCGCCGGACTGGCCGTGTTCATCGCCGGCTCGGCCCTCGCGGGGCTCAGCCAGAACCTGACCGAGTTGATCGTATTCCGTGGGGTGCAAGGGTTCGGGGGCGGCGGGGTGTTTCCGGTGGCGATCGCGATGGTCGCGGTGATGTTCCCCCCGGCCACCCGAGCCCGGGTCACCGGACTCCTCTCGGGCGCTGCCGGGATCGCGATCGTCCTCGGACCTCTGCTCGGGAGCTTCATCGTCTCCGTGACCACGTGGCGATGGGTGTTCTACATCAACCTCCCGTTCGGCGTGATGGCGATGGTCGTCCTGCTCGCGGCGGTCGGACCGCTCCGGCCGACGAACCCCGGGCGATTCGACCTCTTGGGCGCCGGCCTGCTCACGGGATGGGTCGGCACGCTGATGGTCGCATTGATCCAGGTCGCCGACGCCGGCTGGTCGTGGACCGATCCACGGATCGTCGGTCTCCTAGTGGCCGCGGTCGTCCTGTTCGCCGCATTCCTGCGCTGGGAACTTCGTTCTCCCCATCCTCTGGTCCCCCTCCGATTGCTTGGGCGCCGCGTCATCGCGGCCAGCAGCGGAACGATGTTGTTCACCGGGGTTGTGTTCAGCTCGTTGGTCACGTTCCTCTCCGTCTTCGTCGGGTTCGTGCTGCTCGGGAACAGCCCCAGCTCACCGGCCGATGTTAGGGACATCATCTACTTCCTGGCGGTCCCGCTGGTCGTCGGCGCCGCGATCTCCGGTCAGATCCTTACCCGGGTGCCGTACCGCACCGTGATCGCGCCGGGGTTCGCCGTTGCGGGCGTCGCGGCGTTCCTGCTCACGGGACTTACCCCCACGGCACACCTGTGGGTCCTGTACGGAGGGTTCCTGCCGGTCGGAGGGATCGCGTTGCCGCTCATCCCGATGGGGTTCGGCCTCGGGCTCGCCCTCTCCGGAACGACGATCGCGGTCCAGAATGAGGCGCCCGCTTCGGAGGTGGGGGCCGCCATCGGCATCACCCGTTTCCTCCAGAGCCTGGGCGGGGCGCTCGGGATCTCGCTACTCACGGTGTTCGAGTCGTGGCGCTTCCACACGGTCTCCGCCCACGCCACGACCGCCCCCCAGATTCAGCAGGCGTGGGTGACGACGTACAACGAGCTGTTCCTGATCCTCGCGGTCTGCATCGTAATCTGTTTCCTGTTCGCGCTGTTCTTCGCCGGGCACGTACCGCGCACCCCCGCCGAGGATCCCGAGCGGGGCGGTACCGGTACGGCCGGGATCTCCGCGACTGAATAGACGGCCCGCGGATCGGCCGGGCGATACCGGCGGCGGATCGGGAGGGGGGCAACCCTCTTCCTCCGGCCCTCGATCGGAAGTTCGTGCCCTTCCCCCGAACTCCGTCGCCCTCGCTTCCGGCCGCCGTATTTTTCGATATGGACGACACCATCTTCGACCACTCGTTGACCTGCCGAGCCGCGATCGCGCGCGTTCGACGTCGGCATTCGGTATTGCGCGCCGTGGCCCTGGACGAGCTCTGGCGGGAGTATCAGGCGTCGATGGAACGGACCCACCCGGACGTGATGAAGGGGAGGCTTACGGGCCAGCAAGCCCGCGACGCGCGGTGGAACCGCCTACTTGCGCACCACGGTCCGGCCGTGGCCCCGTCGGTGGCGCGCGCCCTCTCCGAGCAGTATCGAGCGGAGTACCTGAAGCTGCAGCGCGCGGTCCCCGGGGCGGCCGCGCTGCTGCGCTACCTCCACGGGAAGACGACGATCGCGATCGTTACGAACAACGAGGTCGCCGAACAGGAGCGAAAGCTTCGGTTCCTCGGGATCGAGAAGCTCATCGATCATCTCGTGGTGTCGGAGGAGGTCGGCGTCGGCAAGCCGGATCCGCGCATATTTCGGGTCGCGCTCCGGCGAGCGGGGGCCCGAGCCCGGGAGTCGGTGATGATCGGCGACTCGTGGGCGAACGACGTCCTCGGGGCGCGCGCGGCCGGGATTCGACCGATCTGGTTCAATCGTTTCCGCCTCCCGCAGCCGGCCGCTCCGCCGGCGGAGGAGATCGCCTCGTTCGCCCCCCTCGGGTCGGCCGCCCGATCGATCGCCCACGGGGCTGCGGCGGGGGCGGCGCCCGTTCGCATTATATCGCGCGCTCCGATGCAAACGCGATGACGCGCGTCCCCGACGCCTGGACGCCGTCGGCCCGTCAGGTCCTCCCCGCGATGCGGGCGTGGAGAGCTGCGTTCCACCAAGACCCGGAGCTCACCCACCACGAGGGGCGAACGCGCGACAAGATCGTCGCCGCCCTGCGCGAACTGGACGTTCCCTGCCGCACGTTCGACGATCTCCCCGCCGTCGTCGGGCTCATCGGCGCCGATCGGTCGGGCCCGGTCGTCGCGCTGCGGGCCGACACCGACGCCCTGCCCCTCACCGAGAACACCGGACTTTCTTTCCGGTCCCGAACGCCCGGGGTGATGCATGCCTGCGGCCACGATGTGCACATGGCGAGCCTCCTCGGGGCGGCCGCGATCCTCTCCCGTCGGGCCGCGAGGTTGCGCGGTCCCGTGAAGCTCCTGTTCCAGCCGGCCGAGGAGGAAGGCCACACGGGCGGCGCCCTCCCGATGATAGAGCGGGGGTCTCTCGAGCGACCGACGGTCGACTACGTCGTCGGGCAGCACGTGGACCCGGGTCTCGCCCTCGGGACGATCGGATGGAAGGTCGGCCCGTTCATGGCCGCGGCCGACTCCTTCCGGATCGTCGTCCGAGGGAAGGGGGGGCACGCCTCGACCCCGCAGCAGGGACCGGACGCGGTCCTCGTGGCGAGCGAGATCGTCACCGGTCTGCAAGCGCTCGTGAGCCGCGTGCGCGATCCGTTCGACCCCGTCGTCGTGAGCGTCGGCTCGATCCACGGGGGGACGCGCCACAACATCCTACCGGAGGAGGTCGTACTCGAGGGGACCGTGCGCACCCTCCGGCCCGAGACCCGGGATCTGATGGAGCGCACCCTGCGGCGCCGCGTGCGGTCGCTCGCCGCGAGCCTCGGAGCCCGGGCGGCGGTCTCGTACCGGCGGGGGTACCCGTGCCTCGTCAATCCGCCCGACGCGACCCGCACCGTCGTGCGCGCCCTCGAGATCGAGTTCGGCCGGGAGAACCTGGTCGAGGTCGACCGGCCGTTGATGGGAGCGGAGGATTTTTCACGGTTCCTCGAGCGGGTTCCCGGCACCTTCCTGAGGCTCGGGGTGGGCGTTCCCGGAAAACCGGCGAGCCTGCACAGCGCCACGTTCGCCCCGGACGACCGGGCGCTCGTGGTCGGCGCGGCGACGCTCGCCGCGGCGGCGGTCGGCCTGCAGGAGCCGCGGGCGTGAACGTCGACCAAATTCGGGAAGACTTTCCGGCGCTGCGCGACCGCCCGGGGGGGCCCCCCGTCTACCTCGACTCCGCCTGCATGTCGCTCGTGCCCACCCCGGTGCTCCGGGCGATGGAAGAGTACTACACCGACTTTCCGGGCTGCGCGGGGCGCAGCCTGCACCGGTGGGCGCAGGAGGTCGGCGCACGGTACGACGCGGCGCGCGAGACGTTCGCCCGGTTCCTCGGCCGGTCGGACCCCCGCGGGATCGTCTTCCTCCGCAACGCGACCGAGGCGATCAACCTCGTCGCCCAGGGGCTCCCGTGGCGGCGGGGCGACCGGGTCCTGATCTCCGACCAGGAGCACAATTCGAACCTGGTCGTCTGGCAGCGGCTCTCCGACGAGCGCGGGATCCGCGTCGAGGTACTGCCGCTCTCCGAGGACGGGTCGTTCGACCCGGAGCTGTTCGAGCGTCACCTCGCGAAGCCGGTGCGCCTGGTCAGCCTCTTTCAGACATCGAACGTGGACGGGAGAACGTTGCCCGTCCGCGAGATCGTGGAGCGCGCGCACCGGCGCGGCGCCCTGGTGATGCTCGACGGATGCCAGGCCGCGCCGCACCGCCGCGTCGACGCCGACCGCGTCGGGGCGGACTTCTACTGCGTGTCGTCCCACAAGATGCTCGGACCGACCGGGACCGGGGTGCTCGCCGCGGCGCTCGAGCCGCTCGCGAGCCTTCGACCGCTGGTCGTCGGAGGCGAGACCGTGGAGTGGACGACGCTCGCGGGTCACGCGCTGCGCCCGCCCCCGCACCGGTTCGAGGCGGGGCTGCAGAACTACGCCGGGGTGCTCGGCGGGGCCGCGGCGCTCGACTACCTCGAACGGGTCGGCCTCGACGAGGTGGAGGCCCAGCAGCGCGCCGTCAACGAGGTCGTGACCCGAGGGCTCGCCGGGGAGGACCGGATCCACCGGCTGGGGCCGGCCGATGCGGCGGACCGCCCGAGCGTGTTCGGGTTCACGATCGACGGGGTCGATCCGAACGACGCGGCCGTGTTCCTCGACGAAGGACACCGCGTCATGGTCCGCTCCGGGATGCACTGCGCCCACTCGTTCTACGCCCGGCGCGGGATCTCGGGAAACGTCCGCGCGTCGTTCTACCTGTACAACACCGCCGCCGACGGGGCCGCGCTCGTCCGCGGGATCGAGGAGCTGCTCGAGCGGATCCCCGGCCCTATCGGTACATCGGCGGGGACTGCGGGGGGGCCGACTCGGGCCGGCTCCGCTCCGCGCGCCGCTGGATCAGCAACAGCTGCTGCTCGATCCGCTCGGCCTCCGCGTAGAGCGGCACGGCGTCGAGCGGGGTCCGCAGCAGGATCCGGTTGATCGTCTCGATCACCTTCGCCGCGGCGCGCGCGTCCGGGTAGTCCGACTGCGCCTCGGCGAGGAACGTGAGCACGTCAAACCCGCGGCGCCGGCCCTCGTTGAGGAGCACGCCGGCGATCCCGGTGATCACTCCCTCCGTGAACGGGAGGGTGTTCGGCTCGATGTACAGCTCGCGGGCCTTCGGCGTGCTCGCGATGCCGTAGACCTTGACGTCGTTGAGCCGGGAGCCTTTCGACCCCCGCGGCCGGGGCTCCGCGTCGACCACGAGGCCCTCGGGCGAAACGAGCATGGAGCACCGCTGCTCCTGCGCCCAGTCGAGGATCGCGGTCGCGAGCGGATGGATCACGGCGGGGGCGGGGTGGAACTCGGAGACGAACGCGACGATCTTGTCGGCGCCGCGTCCCGCCCGGTCGGCGGGGGGCCGGCCGGCGTAGATGCGCACGGGGTGCTGGGGTATTCCGTTCCGGACGAGCGAGACGGTGGGGAACGACGGGGACTCGACGATCCCGATCTGCTCCATCTTCAACGTGTCGATCAGGAAGTTCGCGACGATCGAGCTTACGAGCCCTACGGACGGGAACCCGTCGATGACGATCGCCCCTTCGACGTCGACCCGCTTGACCTCGTAGATCCGGACCTCGTCCGGTGCCATCCGTTGGGTCACAGCGACCGCTCCACGATCTGGCCGAGCTCCTTCGAGATCATGTCGACGAGGTCGTGGGTGAGCGCCCGGCGGATCTCCGGCGGGAGGGCGGAGAGCCCGAGGCGGGCCGTCGCCGTCCCGATCCGGACCATCGCCGCGTACTCGTTCGCCCGGGCGGCGAGCAGGTCGCGCACCGCGTCGCGGAGCGCCTGCGCGAGCTTCGGATCGTCGTGCAGCGTCTTCTCGAGGTGGCGGCGGACCTCGTCCTTGACGATATCCCGGGTCGCCTCCCGGACGATCTCCTCGGGACGGAGCAGATCGCGCGTGCTGCGCAGCAGCACGTCGAACGGCTCTCCGCTCGACCCCTCGTCCCCCATCGGTCGCGGGAGCCGGGACAGAAGCATAAGGGTTTGGCCGGAGCGGCCGTCCGGCGGCCCGGGCCGGTTCCGCGCGGACGCGCTCGAGGACGGAGGGAGAGGTACCCCTCGTGCGTGAGAAGGGTTTATCCTGCCGCTGGCCTCGGCGCCGTCGGTGGGCCGGTAGATCAGCGGAAGATCGCTACCTTGGCAAGGTAGAGGTCGCGAGTTCAAACGATCGCGGAGCGATCCTCTCGGTCGGAAATTCTCGCCCGGTCCACTCGGCGGCGGCACGGCCGAGGTCGTCAAGTGTCGACCGGAACCACCGACAGGAAGCACACCGATTTATATCGCGGCGGTTTCGACGGGTTTCGTGGAGGCCGAGATCCGGGAGAAGATCGCGGGCGAGGTCGTCCTCTCCCCGCACCCGGGCCGCACGTTGCGCAAGTGGAGGGAGGATTTCGGGATCTCGCAACGGGACCTCGCGAAGCACCTTTCCACCGTTCCGTCGGTGATCAGCGATTACGAGTCGGAGCGCCGAATGAACCCCGGGGCCGGGTTCATCCGAAAGTACGTGGGCGGCCTGGTCGCGCTCGACTCCGAGCACGGCGGAGGCGTCGGCCAGCGGCTCGGGCTGCGCCCGCATTCGGACGGGATCCTGGGGATGAGCGAGTTTGCGGTTGCGATCCCCTTGAAGGCGCTCGCCGATGCGCTCGAGGCACGCCCCGTGAGCCGCGTCGACCTGCACCGAGATGTCCACGGATTCACCGTCCTCGATGCGCCCCGGGCGATCTTGTCGATCGACGCAACGCACTTCGTCGAGGTGTACGGCTGGTCGACCCAGCGGGCGCTCATCTTCTCGAACGTGAAGTACGGCCGCTCCCCGATGGTGGCGATCCGGGCGCATCCGCTCAAACCGGCCGCCGTCTTCTTCTCGAACCCCGGGCGGATCGACCCGCTCGCGATCCGGCTCTCCGAGGTCGAGAACATCCCGCTCCTCACGACGGCGCTCACGGCGCCGGCGGTGCTCGAAAAGCTCGAGGAGCTCTGAACGGAGGGATAGCGTGAAAGCAGGGATCGTGAGCTACGGCGCATACGTACCGAGATACCGGATCACGCCCGCGGAGATCGGCCGGGTCTGGGGCACCGACGGGGCGAGCACGGGCGAGTCGCTCGGCGTTCGACGCAAGAGCGTGCCCGCGCCGGACGAGGACACGATCACGATATCGACCGAGGCGCTGCGCACGGCGCTCATCCGCGGGGCGATCGACCCGCAGCAGATCGGTGCCCTCTACGTCGGCTCGGAGTCGCATCCGTACGCGGTCAAGCCGACGGCGACCGTCGTCGCGCAGGCGGTCGGGGCGACCCCCAATCTCACCGCGGCGGACTTCGAGTTCGCGTGCAAAGCCGGCACCGCCGCGATCCAGACCTGCCTCGGGCTGGTCGGCGCCGAGATGATCCGGTTCGGCGTCGCGATCGGCACCGACACTTCCCAGGGGGCCCCCGGCGACGCGCTCGAGTACTCGGCGAGCGCCGGCGGCGCGGCGTTCGTCGTCGGCCGCGAGCGGATCATCTGCCGTGTGCACGGCACCGTCTCCTACACGACCGACACCCCGGATTTCTGGCGCCGCGAAGGACAGCGATATCCGAGCCACAGCGGGCGTTTCACGGGGGAACCGGCGTACTTCCGGCACGTCACCGAGTGCGCCCACAACATGATGCAGAGCGCGGGGTCGACCCCGGCCTCCTACCAGCACGTCGTCTTCCACCAACCGAACGGTAAGTTCCCCCAGCGCGTCGGAAAGCAGCTCGGATTCACCGAGGCGCAGATGCGCTACGGCCTCGTCACTCCCTATATCGGCAACACCTACTCGGGCGCGGCGCTCATCGGGCTCGCGAACGTCCTCGATCACGCGAAGCCCGGGGAACGGATCCTGATGGTCGGGTACGGCTCGGGCGCGGGGTCGGACGCGTTCGACCTCGAGACGACCGACGAGCTCGCGACGTTCGACCGGAGCTTCGGCCGGCCCGTCCAGTGGTACCTCGACCACGGGGTCGAGATCCCGTACGCGGTCTACGCGAAGTTCCGGCAGAAGATCCACATGGGAGGGAGCTAGACGATGCGCGAGGTCGCGGTCCTCGGGATCGGGCAGACGAAGTTCGGCGAGCTGTGGGATCGTTCGTTCCGAGAGATCGGGATCGAGGCGGGACTCCAGTCGCTGGTCGACGCGAAGATCGGCTCGGCCGACCTGGGCGCCCTCTTCCTCGGCAACATGGCGAGCGGGTCGTTGCTCGAACAGGAGCATATCGCCCCGCTGATCCTCGATTATGCCGGGCTCGCCGGGCGGCATCTTCCGGCGATCCGGGTCGAGGGCGGCGGCGCCTCCGGGGCCCTCGCGCTCCACCAGGGGTACCTCGCCGTCGCGAGCGGTCTCTACGACTACGTGGTCGTCGGGGGCGCGGAGAAGCTCACGGACGTCCCCGACGCGACCGCGAGCCAGATCTCGAGCGCCACGGCCGACCACGAGTGGGAGGTCGTCTTCGGTGCGACCCTCCCCGCCCTCTGGGCGCTCGTGGCCCGGCGGCACATGCATCAGTACGGCACGACCCGCGAGCAGCTCGCCCGGTTCGCGGTGCACGCCCACGAGATGGGCTCGAAGAACCCGAACGCCCACTACCGGAACCGGATCACGCTCGCTCAGGTGCTCGACGCCGGCCCGGTCGCAGAGCCGCTCGGCGTCTTCGATTGCTCGCCGCTCTCCGATGGGGCCGCCGCCGTGGTCCTCGGTCCCCTCGAGACCGCGCGCAAGCACACGGACACGCCGATCCGGATCGCCGCGAGCCAGGTCGCGTGCGACACAATGGCGCTGCAGCATCGGGCGGACGTGACGAGCGTCGGAGCGACGGTCGCCGCGGCCGAGCAGGCGTTCCGCCGGGCCCGACGGGCGCCGGCCGATGTCCAGGTGGCGGAGATCAACGACTCCTACACGATCTCCGCGCTGGTCAGCCTCGAGGACCTGGGGTTCGCGGAGCGGGGCCGGGCCGGTCCCGATTTCGCCACCGGCCGGTTCGGGCCGGGAGGGAAAACGGTGGTCAACACCTCCGGCGGACTCAAGGCCCAGGGCCGGCCGTTCGGCGCGGTCGGGGTCGCTCAAGTGGTGGAGCTCGTCCGGCAGCTGCGCGGCGAAGCGAAGGAGCGGCAGGTCCCCGGCGCGACCGTGGGACTGGCCCACGACCTCGGGGGCACCGGCGCCACGGCGGTCGTTCACCTGCTCGAGAGGGCGAACTGAGGAGGGGAGATGTCGATCGCACGATTCTGGCGGGAGACTCCCCGACGCTACAACCTCGGCGGATCGAAGTGCACGAACTGCGGGACGGTCTACTTTCCGCCGCGGGCGGTCTGCCCCGCGTGCACGCACCACCGCCAATCGATCGAAAAGATGATCCCGTTCCCGCTCACCGGCGACGGGGAGGTGTTCTCCTACACCGTCGTGCATGACGCGGCGGAGGGATTCGAGATGCAGGTGCCGTACGTGATGGCCCTCGTGAAGACGCACGAGGGCCCGATCCTCACGGGCCAGATCGTGGACGTCGAGCCGGGCGACGTCGCGATCGGCCTCCCGGTGCGAGCGACGTTCCGCAAGCTGCGGGAGGAGGGGAAGGCCGGCGTGATCCACTACGGCTACAAGTTCTCCCCCGTGGAGGACCCGGACGACGGGCCACCGAATCGCGGGCAGGAGGCCCCCGTGTCGACGGACGCGCCGTCCCGGGACCGCGCCCCCGCGTGAGCGCCCCCGACGAAGGCGAGGGGGCGCCGCCCCCGGACGCCGAGCCCCCGGCCGACGAGGAGTACGCCCGGGCGTACGCGGCCGGCTACGAGGACGGCGCCCGGAACGCGCTCCGGG
Source organism: Thermoplasmata archaeon (assembly GCA_049675585.1). Taxonomy (GTDB): domain Archaea; phylum Thermoplasmatota; class Thermoplasmata; order Lutacidiplasmatales; family UBA184; genus Lutacidiplasma. The sequence goes on along the minus strand of JBAUAJ010000107.1, from coordinate 2,864 downwards.
AGGTCGTCCAGCACGCGGCCCGCGGCCACACGCCCCAGGAGATCCGGATGCTCGCCGAGGGACGACTCGTTCGACTGCCCGAGGAGGTCGAGACCAAGCGCAAAGGCCTGCTCGCCCCGCCGCGCCGGACCGCGTGGACGTCGATCCTGCGTCCGCCCCCTGCGCCGGCGGCACGCCCGTGGTCCGTCCCGGTCGGTGGTCCCCGTCCGACCGCCAAGCCGGTCAAGGGGCAGGGACTGCTCGTGCGCGAAGAACGGCCCGCCAAGGCGCTCGAGATCCTGCGGGCGAACGCCGCGTCGTTCCCCCGGCTCGTGATCGTATCGCTCCACGCTCCCGAGGTCCCGGGGGTGCCGTCCGCCCGCCGCATCGAGCTCTCGCCCCGCGGCGTCGTCGCGCCGGACGGATCCGTCGGCCGGCTCGGCCTCTCCGAGCTCGGAGGACGCCTCAAGGAACCGACCGAAGCACCGGGGGGTGCGCTCGTGTACATCGACGCGCTCGAATACTACGTAGGGGAGGAAGGGGCCGACACGACGTTGCGGGCCGTCCACTGGCTGCTCGCCCAGATGCAGGCGACCGGCTCCGCCCTCCTCGTCTCGTGCAACACCCGCGCGATGGACGCCACGAACGGCGTCCGGCTCGAGCGTGCGTTCCCCACCGCCCTGTAGCGGGGCGGCGCCGCTCCACCCATAAGCATACGAACCCCGGACCCGAAGCGCCGGAGGAGGGCCGATGGAGATCGCGTTCTTCACCGACTCCTACGAGCCGATCCGCGACGGCGTCGCCTCCGTCACGAGCGGGCTCGCGCGGACCGTGGCGCGCCTCGGGCACACGGTGCGCGTCGTCACCTCCTCGGTCGACGTCGGCGCCCCGAGCCACGACGAGGTCGTGGACGGGGTCACGGTGCGTCGGCTGCGCTCCGTGCCGGTGCCACTGTACGGACAGTACCGATGGGCGGTGTTCCCGTTCTCGCTCCTTCGCGGACGGAACGGGATCCGGGACGCGGACGTCGTGCACCTGCACACCCCCGGACCGATCGGGAGCATGGGCTTCCTGACGGCCCGCCGATTCGGCCGGCCGCTCGTCGGGACGTTCCACACGAACATCTCCGAGATGCGCGAGAGCGTCCCGCAGAAGTGGCTCGTGCCCCTGTTCTTCCGCATCGCGTGGTGGTACAACCTCGGTACGTACTACCGGTGCGACGTCGCCACCGCGCCGAGCGGCTCCGCCCGCGACACGCTCGTGCGCTCCGCCCGCAAGCCGTTCCGCCGGCCGGTCGAGATCGTGCCGAACGGGATCGACGTCGACCGGTTCCGGCCGGGCGATCGCGTCCCCGACTGGAGGACGCGCTGCGGGCTGCCGAACGTTCCGCTGCTGACGTACCTCGGCCGCCTGACGGTGGACAAGGGCGTCCACCGGTTCCTCGACACGGTCGCCCGCGTCGCCGCGACCGACGACGTCGCTGCGATCGTCGGGGGCATCGGTCCCGAGGAGGCGGCGGTCCGCGCGCGCATCGCGGGCGACCCGGTCCTGCGGACGCGCGTCCGCTACGTCGGCCCCGTTGCGGAGGTCGAGAAGGCCGCGCTGCTCGGCCAGACCGATCTGTTCGTCCTCCCCTCGACCAGCGATACGTCGAGCGTCGCCCTCCTCGAGGCGATGGCGTGCGGCGCCGCCGTCATCGCCCCCGCGCAAGGCGGGGCCGCGGAGGTCGTCGAGGAAGGCGTCACGGGTCGCCGGGTCGACGTCCTCTCCCCCGATCGGCTCGCGACCGCCGTTCGGGAGCTGGTGGGGGACTCCGAATCCCGTCGGCACCTCGCGGCCGAGGGGTCCCGATGGGCGCGGCAGCACGCCTCTCTCGAGTCGATGGCCCGGCGCTTTATCTCGCTCTACCAGATGGTAGCCGAGGAGAAGCGGTCCCATGGCGGACGTACCCCTTTCTGAGATCGACGCGCTCGGCCGCCGGCTCGCGGGCGAGCGGTTCGATGATTTCTCCGGGCGGGTCCTCGCCCGCGCCTACGAGGAGTTCGTCGCCCGGCGCCACCGGCTCCTGGGACCGACCGAGCTCGTCGTCGACGGGAAAAACTTCCCGTCGTTCTATGCCGCGCTCGCCGACCCCCAGGCGCTGTTCACGGAAGGGGAGATCCGGCTCGCCGCCGGTCCGCCCCCGGGCCCCGACTGGGCGTACCTCGCGCCGTTCTCCCGCCTCGCGTTCCATCCGGACGGCGCGGCGGAGCTGTATCCACCGGGCGACGGGGCGCCCCGGCGCGCGATCGCGCGCGTCCTCCTGCGGGAGCACTTCGTCCCGCGGAGCCGCGTCGAGGAGGACCGGGCCGCCGCGGGCGGGACTCGGGTCACGCTTCCCGCCCGGATCGGAACGCTCGCCCAGGGGATGATGATCTGCCGGGTCCAACCGGTCCTGCCGTTCTCGGTGGCGATCCTCCTCTATCTCGCCGAGGAGCGGGTACGCTACGAGATCGACCTCGTGCACAGCTCCCTGGTCGCCGACCCCCGGGCGGGCCGGCTCTCGGTAGGGCGGCGCGTCGCCCGGACGTCCCGGCTCGCCTGGGCGATCGACCGCGCGATCGGCCAGGGAGACGCCTCGCTGCTCGCGACCCGGTGCCTCGAAGTGCTGGTCGAGTCGAACGGGTTGTCGAGCGTCGAGCTCGCGCACGTCTTCGGCGGGGTTCGAGAGCTCGTCGACTCCGCGCTGCAGGGACTCGTCCAGCGCCAGCTCGTCGCCTTCGACCGCAGGACGGGGATCTATCGGGCCCGTCTCGATTCGTTCCTGCCGGCCGCCGACGGCACGCTCCCGGAGCTCTCCCCGGGCGACCGCTCCGACCCCGCGCTGCGGACGAGCGTCCAAGAGC
>JBAUAJ010000106.1:0-2550 GCA_049675585.1 Thermoplasmata archaeon | reverse complement strand
CTCACGAAATTTACGCAAACCCCGTAGTTAAGCAGGTAGCGTTTGAAATTCGATTCCCGAATCTATTTTTCATCGAAACCCGTATTGGAGAATTTCAAGTTGAGGTGATGGGGGATTTTCCTCAATCTGAATTGGTACACCGACGCAGTTTTATGTTCGTTGCAGGCAACCCAGACAATAAAAGTATTGATGACTTGGCAAAACAGCAAGCGAACGACTCGACGGACAAAATTTGGCAATTTAAGTCTCTCACCGGGACGAAATTGGAAATTTCAAGCAGGAATTTGGTTTTGAGTTCAGGAGAGCATCGGTCGTACAAAAATGGTGAAGAACCTACTTTTAGAACGCTCATCAAGAGGGTTGTTGATCCATTCTTGAAGATGGTCCAGCTTGCGATAGTGTTACGTATTGGATTTCGATACACAAACGAATGTCCGATATTTGACAGAAGCACTGAGCGCTTCAACCAGTGCTACAACAGCATTCTGCCAATGAGTCGATTTCGCCTGGGCGAGGTGGCAAACATGGATTGTGCGGTTGTTGCATCTGCCAAAGATTGCCAGTACCGTCACTTGGAGTCTATGCGCCTGACACCGCAAGGCGGCACGTTGGTTCTTGACATCGACGCTTGGTCTGAGAACGTGCAAGTTGAAAAAGTGATGGATGTGACTGATCTTTTGTACGAAACGATTTCTAACGACTTCAAGAGCACTATCAAGGAGCCGATTATCGATTTTATGCGAAAGCCAAAAGGAGGTAGTTGATGTCTCCATTTATTCCGACTGAAATGACGAGTGGATTCGCCGCTCAAGGCACAGGGTCAGTGTCCTCAGCACCTAAAACAATTTCCGTTGCCTTGGACCAATATGAGGTGGTTTTAGCAGTTACCGAGGACGACCGCGTGCTCGGTATTCTTGAAGTTCGTGTGAAAAAGGATTTCAGAAACATTCAACAAAAGGTCGCTTCCACGGGGTACATTGATTTAGAGCAATTCGTGAAAGAGTGAAATCTACGTGTGTGCGTTCTACAGCGATCAACCCTCAGCGACTCTGCGCTTTGGCGATGTAGTCACCGGATTTCAATTTGCCGCATTGCATATGGACTCTCCCGGTCCCGATGAAAAGGGCGTTGACTTAAAGATTCATGTCACTCGTCCCCGCTACTTCGCTGTCATGACCCCTTGTTGTTCTATTGAACTGAAATCAATTTCACTCGCACCGCTGGTTCAGGTCCGGCACAGGTTTTTCGATTTTCCTCCTCTTGCGGCCGAACTGACGAAGATAAACTCTCCCATGCCACCGGAGACCCCGTTTACAGAAGAACACTGGAAAACCCTGAGTGCCGAGAAACAACAGGAAGTTCTAGGACAGGGTAATTCGTACGTTTTTGATGATTGTTTCGTTTACGAAGCCAACGCCATTTTTCCAGCATATGTATTGAAGAATAAAAAGATTTCTCTTTCCGCAGTTGGTCAGTACATGGTGGACTTCCGAAGCATAGCGCGTATTGAATGCTCACAAATCGAACGTAACCACGATGCTCCATCCGGGATGAAACTTCTCGAATTGTCAGTACAAACTCGTGGGCAGCTCAGAGACAAGTTAGCTCATTTTTTCGGTCGAGTTCCCGCGGAAGACGCTGCTTAAAATCTGATCGTGATCGCTATAGAATGCAAACCCGTGCGCCAAAAATTAAAGCCCGCCCCGATAAATCGGAGCGGGCTTTAATTTTGGGTAAGTCTTTGAAAACCGGGCAGCGCAGATGAGTGCGCTTTTGAAAAGATGAGATCTGACAGAACCCGCTCGAAGATTGAATCGTTCGAGCGATTACCTCGGACGCCCGTGAGAGCTTCCGAAGCTTGGCCAACTTCTCCTGCACACCTGCACAGGGTCGGTATGGCGCTATGTTTAGAAAGGAGGTGATCCAGCCGCAGGTTCTCCTACGGCTACCTTGTTACGACTTCACCCCAATCATGGGCCATACCTTGGGCGCGTGCTTCCTTGCGGTTAGCTGCGCGACTTCTAGTACAGCTCACTTTCGTGATGTGACGGGCGGTGTGTACAAGGCCCGGGAACGTATTCACGGCGTCGATCTGATACGCCATTACTAGCGATTCCAGCTTCCTGCAGTCGAGTTGCAGACTGCAATCCGAACTGAGCACGGTTTTTTCCGATTAGCTCCCCCTCGCGGGTTCGCAACAGTCTGTACCGTGCATTGTAACACGTGTGTAGCCCTGGACATAAAGGCCGTGCTGACTTGACGTCATCCCCACCTTCCTCTCCGTTATCCGGAGCAGTCCTCGTAGAGTTCTCCCTTGCGGGTAGCAACTACGAGTAAGGGTTGCGCTCGTTGCGGGACTTAACCCAACACCTCACGGCACGAGCTGACGACAGCCATGCAGCACCTCTACTACTGTCCCTTGCGGGAAGACGATATTTCTACCGTTGGTCAGTAGCGGTTCAAGCCCAGGTAAGGTTCTTCGCGTTGCGTCGAATTGAACCACATGTTCCACCGCTTGTGCGGGCCCCCGTCAATTCCTTTGAGTTTCAG
>JBAUAJ010000105.1:0-1932 GCA_049675585.1 Thermoplasmata archaeon | reverse complement strand
GATTTCTAGAATTCCCTCACGATACTCGCGATATTGTTTTCGTTTTTGTTTGTCGTCGCCGATGTTTTCCACTGGAGCGTAAATATGAAAGTGTTGCTCACGGATTTTCTGGTTTGCGGATTGAAATAACGCAGATTCATCGTTGAACAGTGTTGGCTTCGCTTGTCTATGGAGCACCGGGATTTCGCTTTCGGTTTTGGTTGCAGGCTCAAAGTCTACACGATAAGCGATCACGTGAAGGGGATTAAATCCAAATGCTTTCGCGACCCTTTCTTCAAGTGGTTTATAGAATTCCTTTGAGCTGGCGAATACGAAGTTCCTAGTGGTGGGTTCTGGAAAATCCTTTATGTTTACGTCCAGAATGCACTTGAACAGACGCCTCTCGCTGAGTCGGTCAAACATGTCCTTGATGAGCAATCCCTTCTGGTGATGCAGGATTTCGGTCACCAATCTATCATCGCCCCATGTCACGTAGTTGTTTACGAAAGCGTTTGTTCCATCATAGCGATAGAGGTCGCGTAGCCATCCAATTTTGTCTTCCTCAATACCGATCGATATGCCGCGTGCAATCATTTGATCAGTGATCAAGCGTATCCTGTGTCGATACACCTGCGTCGTCATGTAGTATTTTGCCAAAACAAACTGTTCGAGTGTGTGCAACCCGTCGATTGAAATGGCTAGCATCCGCTCTTCGCCGTCTTCGTGCACGTGGAGGGTATTTTTGAGCCTTTCTTGGTCATAGATTCCATATTTCACTCCTGTGAAATGGCTGTCTCTTAGCAGATAGTCTTGTTTGTCCGCGTCGATTGGCCCGGATACAATTTCATGTAAATACGTGTCACCAAAAGTGCCCGCGAGAAGCCCAACGATGTGTTCTCGGTCCTTGGTGCTAAGGAAATGCGCAAGTTCCTCATTTTCCAAGATGATTTTGGCAGAAATCAATTCATGTATCTTGGATTCTTGCTTGCCCTCAAAAACGGTGGGGGACGAATGCTTCTTTAGGATTGGTTCCCCAGCATGGCCAAATGGTCCATGTCCAATGTCGTGGAGTAGGACGGCCAGGCGAACAAGCCTCCGGTCACTTCTAGATTGCACCAGGGCGTCTGCGAGTCCGCCAGCAACATGAAATGCACCCAACGAATGGTCGAAGCGCGTGTGCGTAGCGCCTGGGTATACCAGGTGCGCCAGCGCCAATTGGTGAAGAGAGCGAAGATGCTGGAAGACTTTAGTGTCGATTATATCTCGTTCGTGCGAGTCTCGAAAAATGAACCCGTGAACGGGGTCCCGAATCTCCAAGTTGTCGAGCATCGCGCCAAGCGTAGGTAAAGGTATGCTAAAAGTCAATTAATTGACAAAAACTCAAGCGAGGTAAATCTCTGTTTCGGTTTTGATGATGAAGAGGGCGTCGGAGTCGGGGTGGCCGGAGGCGCGGAATTTTTGGCGGGCGTCGTCGAGGGAGTCGGCGAGGACGGAGAAGATGACGCGGCGGTCGTGGCGGCCGATGAAATGGAAGCGGAGTTCTTGTTGGACGAGTTGGAGTTGTGGCGACATGCGAAGAGCAGAGAGGTCCCTCCACTGCGCGTCAGCAGAAGGCGCTGACGCTCCGGTCGGGATGACAGTGGCGACTACTGCGGTACGATCTGATCGATCCACGGAAACGCTTGGCGGATCAACTGAAAAGTGGAGGCAGTCGAGAGAAATTTCGAAAGACGAAACGGAAAGATCGACTTGTACCAGATTGGAACAGAGGCGGCGGATGCTCAGGTTGATGTAGTCGAGGGAGAGTTCGCAGCCAATCGCGCGACGAGCCAGACGGAATGCGGTGACGAGCGTGGTGCCTCCGCCTAGGAACGGATCGAGGACTAGGTCGCCTTCGTTGGTGGAGGCGAGGAGGATGCGTTCGAGGAGGGCGACGGGTTTTTGGGTGGGGTG
>JBAUAJ010000104.1:0-6506 GCA_049675585.1 Thermoplasmata archaeon | reverse complement strand
GAACCATTCTTCGAGATTTACGTTAATGCTCCGAGTATCATCTGCAAATCCCGTGACGTAAAGGGGATGTACGCCAAGGCCAAATTAGGTGGAATCACAAATTTCACAGGTGTGGACGCAGACTATGAAGCCCCATTTAACCCGGACGTGGAATGCCTCACTGATATTGAGACAATCCAGGAATCAACCAACAAAATTATGGAAGTAGTATTTCCAACCAGACTTACATTTACATCCCCAAGGAATAACTTATGAGAATCATCACACAGTCATCGACTGGCAAAACTTTCCGCCTGGGCCGCACCCGCCCCATTGCACGCGGCCCCCGCTTCCACCTGAAAAACTACCTCAAACAATCCCTCCCTTCCCCTCCCCCCTCCGTAAATTACGCCGGGGCCGCCTCCTCAGCCCTCTCCCAAATCTATGGCAACGATGTCCTTGGTGATTGCGTTATTGCCTGCATGGGCCACCTCCAGGGAGTATTCACGGCCAACGCCACAGGGACCGCCCAAATCCTCACCAACGCCCAAATCATCGACCTCTACTCCGCCATCGGGGGATATGTCCCCAACAACCCCTCCACTGACCAGGGATGCAACGAGCAAACCGCACTCAACTACTGGCAACAAACCGGCCTGGGTGGAGGGGCTGGTAAGATTGAAGCCTGGATGTCTGTCAACGGTGATGACCCTCAAGAAGTCAGAACAGCCCTATGGTTATTCGAGAACTTAATGTTTGGTATGGAGCTACCCGACCCCTGGGTAGACAACATGCCCACTGCCTCAGGATTCGTATGGACCAAGGCAGGGGCACCGGATGAGAATAACGGTCACTGTGTATGTGGTGTGGGCTACGATGACACAGGGATTGAAATTGCCACCTGGGGCATGACAGGGGCCATCACCATGCCCGCCGTCAGGAAGTACGCCACCGGGGGAAGCGGCGGGGAACTATACACCGTCCTCAGTCAGGACTCAATTATCAAAGCCACTCAGAAGGCTCCAAATGGCTTTGACTTTAGTCAACTGGCCGCAGACTTAGAAAGTATGCAACCCTAATTCACACCGTGAATCAACACCCGGCGTAGGGGGCAGGCTGGAAGTCTACCCCTGGCCTCGCCACCTTCACATAAGGAGGGGGAGGGACCAGGGTATAAACGATGGGGCCGGATGGGGGGATGGTAGGGGGAGGGGCATTCTTCGAGTAGGCTGGGCCACTGGTATACCCATAAGCAAACCGGCGTTGGGCCTGCAAGGTTCCAGGGGAGGCGTTCTCCGGTCCATTCCCACCTAATACCATATCGGTTTCATAATCGATTAAGGGTTGATCGGAATCCAGTGCCGCCTTAACCAAGTCGTCCTGTTCCTGGTTATTCCCACTTAACACGGCCCCTACATAATTGTTGAATAGGGCTTGGCGGGCTGGGTTGAGACTGGCGTAACGAGCTTCGTCATAACGGACGATGAGGAATTCCCAGTCCGCCGATGCCGGATATGGTGCTCCTTGTTCATAGTTGCCCAGAACATTTAAAATATCCTGGTCGGTGTAGTGGGAGGAAAGTATCTTCCCACTGGGTAACTTAATCTTTCCTGGCTTCATGTATTGCCTCCTCATAATTGCGTTTAAGCCGTTCCCATGCTTCATTACATACTGTAACAACTACTGTTAATACCCGTTCCCAGTTTTCATGGGCACAGCGGGTACAACGCCGTTTCTTCCTAATCCTGTGCTTCCTGTTCTTGATCATGGCTATTTGATTAAGGACTTGGACTTGCTGGCCGTGGCCGTGAACTTATTATGCAACTGGCCTAGCCTACGCCGGTCCCACATGCCTAACCTTTGGTGATCCAAGGCCCCGCTCCTAATCGTCTTCTGTGCCGTAGGGGACTTGAACTGATTCACAAAAAGGTCTACCGCTGCTTTAATCGCGTTCACAATGGCCTGGACTTCGGGGCCAACTGGACCAAGGGAAGGGATGGCTACAGCGGCAAAATCCGCAATGATTTTAGTGGCCTGCTCCGCCGCCGGGTCCGTGGTCAATAGTTCCTGGGACGCCTGGGCCGCTGCTGTAGCAATGGAGCCTGAATAGGACAGGATGGAGTTGGCAATGGCCACAGGGATGACCCCGGATGCTTCAAGAATAGGGACGGTCACGTTGGCCGCCTCACATGCGTCCTCAATCACAGTAAGGGAGGCCGATAATGACCCCGTGGAGCACGCGGCCAAGAGGAACACAAGAAGGGCAAGGGTGGTCAACCCTATATAAACAGTCAGTTGTCTCATGTGGGAATAGTACACGGGATAGGGTGGGAATGCAAGGAATGGGAGGAGTAAGTGTACGCAAATGTGTTTATTAGGCTTTTAGTACGCACAGGGCGATTAAGTGGCGAGGTAGAGGCCGATGATAGCCAATCCGCCAACCAAGGCTGCTGTAGTAGGGTCCATGCCCAGGATTGTGCCATTATCAATCTCATCATCCGTGGTTGGGTCCGTGGAAGCAATCGTGGATGTACTCGTGTCACTACTTTCATCAATCCCCACAGGCACTTGGTAAGTATTTATATACGGAATCAGTCCCGATGCCGTTGGACTAGCTGTCCCCGCCGCCACCGCACCGGCACCCGAAGCGTATGCCTGGAGAGCTGTGTCCACATCCCCATATTTATTGATGTACCCACCAAGTAGAGACATAGCTGTGTTGATATTCGTTTGTGGGTCAAGAGCCTGGGCTGGTGTGAGTCCATAAGTTTGCAGCACCAATGTATTCAATTGAAATAACCCATAATCCACTGTGCCATCGGAGTTCAAAGTAGAATTGACTGCGTTAGGCTGAAATTGTGATTCATGGGAGGCAATCCCTAAAGCAACGTTGACGGGCACACCGTATTGATTTGCAGCGGATACAATCATCTGTTGGATCGAAGCTGTAGAGGGAGTCTGCCCCAACCCCTGCAACCCCGTCCTGCTTAGCATTCCAATAATCATGTTCCCTCAGAAAAACTAAAGAATATGGTATTCATCGCCACAGGTATTGCCCTAATTGACGGCCAATGAATAGATGTCTATACTGCCGTTGTTTTGATTCAAGATAAATCCCGCCTTTGAGATTGTGCCTACGCCAGAGACTACGGCCGATGAAACAAAACTCTTGCCTCCGTTAACGCTGTGGCGGAATATCCCAGAACCCCGCCGCCACTGCGGAGTGCGTCAAAATCGGCTGGCCTAATACGTGATGCCGAGGTTCGCGCCGAATGCGAACACGCTACCAGAAAACGTATCCGACGCGCTTCTTGCGATGCTCACGAATAAAATATTACCCGCCGTACAACCTGTGACCGGGACCGTCAAAGTCTGCTGGTACAAAGGGAAGGCGCCGGGGAACGTCGCGGATGTGGTCACAGGAGTACCCGCCGTGTATGTCAAGTTAGTTGTATCAGTGCCTTGGCCAGCGCACGCAGAGGACGGTATGAATGTGAAATTACCACCCGTCGATCCTAGCTCGAGATCGATATCGACTGTCGGATTGGCCCCACTCCAGGTAGAAGGCAACCGTGATACGATCACTCCGCTCATACCGGTTCCGGCGATGAACTGCACCAGTCCTACAAAATTGGCCCCTCCGCTGGTGGTGAAATTGGCGCTAAATGTCAACGGAAAAATATTCCAGGTGGAGCTTACGCCATTGGGGCACGTGGGACCACAAACAGATGCCGGATAATATTGAAAGTGCGCTGAAGTCCCGCCGCTCCCCCCGGTTACGCCGTACTCCGCAACGATCCGAACTGTGGGGGTAACTACGACCGTGCCCGATGTAACCACTTGGACAGCCAGTGCATCCCCCACTGTTGGCGTAAAAGCATGGGCGGGGTTGACATCATTGCACGTTGTCGCCGTCGCTCCTGAGATAATGCAGGTGAGAGCGGTTGAACTTCCCGCATCCCGATAAGTGAAGGCAACGCTATTTCCGGTACCGGGTGCAGAACTAATCGACACATACAGATTGGATATTGCGGCGGCTGCCGGTGCGTTCGCGGTAACGTTTGCCTCCGTAGTCGATGCGAGGGCCCCGCCGACTGGTGCAAGGAACGTTGTTCCGGCCGTGGGAAGAGTTAGCGCCGTTGCGGAGTATCCGAGTACCCCGCCGCCCGCCGATCCGCCGCCACCACTGGGAGTGGCACATGTGGGAACCGCAGACGTAGATAGTGCATTTACGAATTGACTTCCGGGGCACGTGCCGCCCGGTGTGTTCCCATTTACTTCCGCCACGGTTGGGTTTGGGTAGGTTCCACTGAGATCCCCGCCAGCAGTTCCCGTTGGTGCTCCTGTAACGGTGCAGCTAGAACCGAGAGTGCAGGTCTGACCATTTACGGTGGTCGCTGGATTGGCGAGCCCTGCGTTCGCCAGTGAAGCATCGGTGACGTGTGAGAGGTGCACCACGTTTGGATTGGGATATGTTCCGCTGAGATCGCCGCCTGCTGGGCCTGTAGGTCCTCCCCCACCTCCGGCCATTGCTTTCCCTTGTCTCCATCCATATAACACCCCGTTAATCGTTCCCACCAGTGACCCACGAGTTATTAATACCTTCAGCCAACTATTAACCACAGTACATCCACTACTACTCACACAGCCGGTAGCAAACGTACTGGTGGCCGTTGTACTAGAAGTGTTAGGATTCACTCCAGTACTCACCGTCCCGCCCCAGTCATTAAATGTGCCCGCTGATAACGCCCCCTGTGCCGTTTGGAAAGACACAGAGGAAATAGTTCCACTAGTCGTTGTAACCGTGTACTGAATTACATAATTTTGGCACCCAATGCTTCTATTATCAAACCCACTCCCACCCGGCAACGCCACTGACGCCCCGGATGAACTAGTAAAAGTCTGGTTAAAAAACACCACACAATCCGGGGCAACTTGTGTGGATTGCCCATTCACACTGTGAATCAAGACTGGGGAGATGAGGGAGAGCAACAATAGTAATAATCTTTTCATAAGTTTTGTTTATCCTCCTTGACGGGATTTGGTGAAGAAGCCTAAGAGCTGGAGAAGTGTGATGGAGATACCAATTCCAGTGCCTATGGCTTGAGTGGTGTCGGCCTCGCTTTGTAAGCGGTCGAGTTTAGTGGATAGGGACATCACTGTAGCGTCCATCATATTGACCTTTACAGACATGGTGATGAGACTATCTTGTGCTTGGTCTGAGAGATCCAAGTGACGGGGTTTAGATTGCCCGTGTAAGTGAATGGCTAGACTTCCGCCCATTAACATACCAGCAAGGACCAGTATAAGGGCTCTAATCGCCGTCTGTAACCTAAGGTTATGGCTTACTCTTTCCGGCAATGGGCATCTCTCTTTACAGGAATCTCTTAAGCAGACCTGTCCTAAAATTCGTGGTAAAACATCCATTAACGTTTCACCTGGGGTAAATCCAGCCGTAACAGGCACAGACAATGACGGAGGTGGTGGATAATATCCCCTCCGCTGACGGGTCGAACGTGACGAAGAAATCGATTATGTTTCCGCTATAGATACGGAGGCCACTATTGGTGTCGGGGATGGGTGTGATGAGGGAGCCGATACTGAATTGGAGATTGCCAACATCCCGCATGTAACGGAGATTGGCTGCCAGCCGCCAACTAATTTGGCCGCTGCCCTCTATGAACCCATTAGACGCTCCACTAATGTTGGCGATTACGGTGTCGATTACACCGTTATAGCCGACTGGGACGAGGAATTGCAGGACTTGGGATAATGTGATCCCGTCGAATACGGCGGAGGAGACGGGGAATGATCCGATTTCCCTGAACCGGCGTCCTTGAGGGGGCATGGTTACCCAGGGCAACTCACACCCGCCTAGTCTGGGGATGTCGCCGCAATCGAATGCGGAGTCATATTCATCCCAGTCCTGGGCTAGGCATTGGTCGTACTCATTGTTAATTCTAAACCCTGGTCCGGGGGAGTATAGTGGGAGGACTGTTGGGCCTGTCTTGACCGTGGATGGTAAACGCATTTCCATAATTGATTATTCCTCCTCGTCCTCGTTCTCATTACTGTTGCGGACACGACACAGGTGGATCGGCGCACAAATCAGGCTGAGGCATGGGTTCCGCACAGTACAGCACCAATTGGTAAGTATTCCCCACGGCCCCACTGTTGTATATCTCGATATTCACCTGCCCACTCCCACTCACCAGCCGTGGCCCAGGTAACAAACTGGGGTACCTCTCATACATCCTAGCCGGTGTCGGGTTCAAATTCCCACTCATCACCTGTCCCAACTCGTAATCACTCATCAACGGTGTCCCCGTGCTCATATCCGTCACCTGGACATAACTCGTGGTCAAATCCGCAACCACCCCGGCATTGGTCGCAAACGCACTCAGGAACACCCCCCATACCAACGTCCCCGGCCTCATCTTGACCTGATATTCATTCTGTGAATAGGCAGGGATGGCGGCGTTGGCGGAGTCCGGGGCGGAGAAGAGTTTGAATTGGTAATTGGAGGA
>JBAUAJ010000103.1:0-12301 GCA_049675585.1 Thermoplasmata archaeon | reverse complement strand
CCGGCGCTCGGTCCGCCCGTCTCGGCCTCCCCGTCCGCGGCGCGCACGGTTCCCGACTCCGCGCTCCCCCGCTACGGAAATCTTTCGGATGCGCTCACCGGACGCCCCGCCTCCGCCGCGGCGCGGTCGGCGCCACGCCCCGTGATCTCGCCTCCGCCGCCTCCTCACCCCGCAGCCCGTCCGACTGTCTCCGCGGCCTCCGCCGCGTGGGTTCCCCCGAGCCGTCCCTCCTCGGTTCCCGCGCGCTCGGCCGCCGCGGCCGCCCCGGTCCCTCCGTCGTCCGCGAGCGGCTCTCCGGTCGTGCTGCCCCGGTCCGCCGCGGCCCCGGACGGTGTCGCCACGGGCCCGGTGACCCCACAGCGTTCGTGGAAGTGTCCGAAGTGCGGTCTCACGAATGCGCCGTGGTCCGCGAATTGCACCCGCTGCCAGACCCCCGTACCTCGGATGTAGGCGCGCGACCATCGCCGCCCGGGAAAGCCGATCGGGCCCCTGTACTCCGGCCCCTCTCCGAGCGCTCCCGGCGCGTCCGCCGAGAGGACCAGCGACACAACCGTTATGGAGCCCGTCCGGCCATCGCCGCGCGTGCAGGCGGCGCTCCGTCTGGTGCGCGCCGGCAATCTCGCCGTTTCCTTCATCGGTACCGTCGTCGGCGGGCTGGTGGCCCGCGCCTCGGGCTTGGTGGCCCCCCCGGCGTTCTGGGAGCTCGTGATCCTCGCCGGATGCTCGACCGCCCTGGTCACGGGCGGGGGGAACGTCCTGAACGACTACCTCGATCGGGATGCGGACCGAACGAATCACCCGGACCGTCCGTTGGTGACCGGAGAGATCTCCCCGCGCACCGCCCGGAGACTCGCGACCGCCCTGTTCGTCCTCGGGGTCGTGGCGGCGATCCCGGTGGTATGGGTCGAACCTCTGGTGGGCGTGATCCTGGCGGTCGCGGTCGTTGCGCTGTTGGGCTACGAGTTTCGTTACAAGTCCGAGGGATTCACCGGAAATGGGGTCGTCGCGCTCCTGACCGGTCTCGTGTTCCTCTACGGCGGCGCCGCCGCCGGACGTCCGATCCTGCTCCTCCCGTTCGCCGCGATGGCGTTCCTCGCCACCCTCAGTCGTGAAGTGATCAAGGATATGGAGGATGTCGCCGGGGACGTTGGCCGGACGACGCTCCCGAAGACCCGAGGTCTCCCGGTCGCGACCCAGGTCGCGCGGGGAGCGGTCGTCGCGGCGATCGTCCTCAGTGCGGTCCCGTTCTTCTGGTTCGTCTCGGTCGGGTCGGTCGCGGGGATTATCTACCTGCTCCTGGTCGCCGCGGCGGACGCTACGTTCGTGCTGTCGGTCTTCCACCTGCCCGATCGGTTGCACTTCGAACAGTCGACCAGCAAAGCGGCGATGACCGTGGCGCTCCTCGCCTTCCTCGCGGTGGCGTTCCGATGAGCGCCGGGCCGGGGCGCATCGAGCAGCGGCTCGCCGAGCTGCTGCGCGGAGGTCCGATCCATTTCACGCTCATCGACCCCGAAAAGTCCCCCGGCGAGCACGCCGCGGCGGTGGCCCGAGCCGCCGTCGACCTCGGGACCCACGCCATCCTGCTCGGCGGATCGACCGGGATCTCCCCGGAGGGGATGGGCCTCGCCGCGACGGCGGTCAAAGCCTCGGTCCGCGTCCCGGTCGTGATCTTCCCGGAAGGTCCCACCTCCCTCACCCCCCAGGCGGATGCCGTGCTGTTCATGAGCCTCCTCAACTCGCGGAATCTCGACCTGGTCGTACGGGCGCACGCCCGTTCGGCGCTCGCGGTGCGAGAGATGGGGCTCGAGCCGATCCCGATGGGCTACCTGATCGTCGCCCCCGGGATGCGGGTCGGGGAGGTCGGTCAGGCCGACGTCGTGCCGCGCGACGCCCCCGCGATCGCGGCGGGATACGCGCTCGCCGCCCAGTATCTCGGAATGCGGTACGTCTACCTCGAGGCGGGCTCGGGGGCGCCCAGCCCCGTCCCGGCGCCGCTCGTCCGGGCGGTGCGCGACTTGGTGGAGATCCCCGTGATCGTCGGCGGAGGCATCCGATCCGGAAAGGACGCTGCGCCGCTCCTCGAAGCCGGGGCGAACGTTCTCGTCACGGGGAGCGTCACCGAAGAGGAGGGGATCGGGAGCGGCTACCGGTCGGTGCTCGAAGAGGTGCTGCGTGCCCGAAATTAAGCCGGTCGCCGCCCCGGCGGAAGGGCCGCGGGAGGTCGCCCGCGGGCACGTTCTGTTCCGTGCGCCGTCGCCCCCGATCGCGCTCGGGCTGATCGTCCTCGCCGGGGTCGTGGCCGCCGCCCTGTTCGCCCCGCCGTTCTCGCTCAAGTTCGCCGAGGAGTTCCTCTTCGTGTTCGCCGGGCCCGCGCTGCTCGCGGGGGCGATCTCGACCCCCTTCGTGACCGCGCTCGGAGGTCGACTCGAGTTCCACCGGGGGATCCTGCTCGCCTGCCTGGTGCTCCTGATCGAGCTTCCGCTCGCGGCCGCATGGCGCGGAGCGGGCGCCCTCTGGCCCACGATGGTCCCGCCGGCGGTGTTCCTCGTCCCGTTCCTCGCCGCCCCCGCGCTCTGGTTCCGGCACCTGAGCCTCTACGGTGTCTCCCGCTCGAGCCATGCCCGCATGCTCCCGGCGGCCCTGCTGCAGCCGATCCTCTTCCTCGCGGGGGAGTTCTACCTCGTCCCCCCCAACGTTCGAGTCCTCGCCGCGACGGCGTGCTTCCTCGCGCTCGGTTTCGGTTGCGCGCTCTGGGTGATCCGCGCCTCCGATCGTCCGATCCGACGCGAGTTCCACAGCTCGGGGGTCTCGCTGATCCGGCCGCTGCTCGACCACGTGGGGCTCCGGGATCCGAACGCTACGCGCGCGCTCGAGGCGTTCTTTCTCCGCACGACGGTCTCCGCAGACGTCCGGGTCGATCTGCTCGCGTTCGACCGGAACGGCCGCACGCACGCGACGATCGCGCTTCCGACCGTCCACCCCGGTCCGTTCGGGGCGCTCGGAGCGAGCGATCTTCCGCGGAAGCTCGGTGACCTCCTCGGCCCCGCCGCCGGTACGGTGTTCGTCCCCCACACTCCGTCCGACCACGACTTGGACCTCCCCTCCGAGGCGGAAGTGGAGCGCCTCGGCGCGGCGTGCCGGGAGCTGCTCGAGGGCGCCGCGGCGCCGGTCCCGTCGATCGCGAGCCCCCTCGTCAGTCCCTACGCGGGAAGCTTCGCCCGAGCCCAGATCCTGGGCGGCGTGGCGCTCGTCGTCGTCACTCAGGCCCCGGCGCCGAGCGACGACATCGCCTTTTCCGTCGCCGATCGGATCGTGCGCGAGATCGCGCGGGACGGCGGCCCGCCGGTCGTGCTGGTCGACGCCCACAACTCTTACGTCGAGGGGGAAGGGGACATCGCCTACGGGACACCGGCCGCGGAGAAGCTGCTCGCCGACACCAAGGCGGCCGTGGCCGCCGCACGTCAGGCGGCGCGGCCCGGTCCGATCGAGATCGGGGTCTCGGTCCGTGACGGCTACAGCATCGGGAAGGACGGGATCGGCCCCCACGGCCTTCGGGCGTTCGCCGTGCGCGCCGCCGGGACGACCGCCGGCTATGTGCTGATCGACGGGAACAACCTCGTGATCGGCGATCGCGCTCCGATCGTTGAAGAGCTTGGCCGGGCCGTTTCCGCTGCCGAAGTGCTCACGACCGACAATCACGTCGTCCACGAGGCCGACGGCGGGATCAACCCAGTAGGGGAGCGATACCCGCGCGCGTCCCTCGTGCGAGACGCCCGATCGGTGCTGGATGCCGCGGTCGCCGATCTCGCACCCAGCGAGGTGCGATTCGGGTCGAAGCAGGTGCGCGATGTGAGGGTCCTCGGCCCCGGCTACACCGCACGCCTTTTGACCTCCCTCGGAGACACCCTCGGCATGTTCACCCACATGTTCGTCGCCACCTTCCTCCTCCTCCTGACGAGCTCGCTCGTCGTCGCCCTGCTGCTGCGATAGGGGCCCCGATGACCCCGCCCCACGGGACGCGTCCGGACGGCGGGGTCTCCGCCGCGCTCGGGGACCCGCGGGCGCTCCCCCTCCTCCAGGAGCTCGTCTCGATCGCCCCGACGAACCTCGAGGACCTCGCCGGAGGTCGGTTCGAGAAACCGAACTATCCGCGGGCGGCCGAGGCGATCGTCCGCGCGGCGCGGTCGTTCGGCCTCGCGACCCGGATCTACGACCCCGTCGTCGCCGGCGTCGCGACCGAGGAGCTGCGGGGCATCTCCCGGCCGAACGTGATCGTCGACCTCGACGCCGGGGCAAGCTCGACCGTTCTCATCCTGGCCCATTACGACGTCGTTCCGGTGCCGACCGAGCAGCGCGCCCGATGGAAGAGCCCCCCCCACACGCTCACCCTGCGCTCGAACGGACGTCTGTACGCCCGCGGCTCGAACGACGACCTCGGGAGCGGCGTGGTCGCGTCGCTGATCGCGCTGGCCCATCTGGCGGACGACGCACAGCTCCCGAGGAACGTCCGGCTGCTCGCGTGCTGCGACGAGGAGACGGGCGGGGAAGGCGGCATCGAGGCGCTCCGCGCCCATGACGACACGCTCCCGCCCGGGGACCTCGGCCGATTCCTCACCTCGGATGTCGCGCTCATCCCCGACGGGAGCCCCGAGACGACCGTCGGCTCGAGCGGGGTCGCGTTCCTCGAGGGATCGTTCGGAGGACGCGTACCGATCTCCGAGGCGGTGGCGTACGGGGAGGCGCTCGTGGACCTGCACCCGCTGGCGGCGAGCTGGAACTCCGCGTATGCCTCGCCGGACTGGCCCGACCGCGGCGCACCCGCGCCGGTGCTCACCGGACGCGCCTCCGTCACCAAGTTCGACATCGGCGGGGTCGCTCCGAGCGAGAAGTTGCGCCTCGTCGCGGCCCATTCCGAGACCGACGCGGCGAACCAGATCGCGCGCGCCGTCACGCTCGTCTTCGAGGGTCCCCCGGCGGCGCTCGGCGGACTGGCGGCCCAGCTCACCCCGCTCGTCCCGTCTCCGTTCCAGCTCGAGCCCGCGGGCGCGACCGCCCTCTCGATCCCGAAAGGAGCGCTCGCTCTCCAGCTGATCGGGCAGGCCGCGCACGGAGGGTATCCGCACCGGGGCCACAACCCGGTCCCCGCGGCGCTCGCGCTCCTCCGCGGCGCCGTCGAGCGGAAGTGGATCGACCCGCACGCGACCGGTTCGGCGATGTTCACGGTCGACCTCCGACTTCCGCCCGAGATGGAGCTCGCCGACGGCTTGCGGGGTGCGTTGGGCCAGGTCGAGGCGTGGACGTCGAAGCATTCGCTTTCGGCGCGGATCGAAGCGCCGCCGTCGCGCTGCCGTCCGGGATACGCCCTGGCGGTGGACCACCCGGTCGCCGCGAAGCTCGACCGGATCCTCCGGGAGACGCTGGGGTCGCACGGGATCCGGGGCGAGTACGGCGGGACCGACGCGAGCTCCCTGCGGGGTCTTTCGACGCCGTCGGGCGCGCCGCTCCCCGCGGTCGTCTTCGGCAGCATGGACGATGACGCCCACATCCACGATGCCGAGGAGAGCGTCGACCCGCTCCGGCTCGCGGGCGTGATCCGCGCGCTGGAGCGATTCGTCCGGGAGCCGTAGCGGAGGTCGGCGGCGTGTTCGACCCGGTGCTGGCTTCGGGGCTCGCGGTCCTCTGGGTGCTCCTGCCGACGTACGTCGCGAACGCGCTCGCCACGCTTCCGCGGGGCCGCGGGCCGGCGCTCGACCTGGGGAGGATCTGGAAGCGGGACGGTCAACGGATCCTGGGGCCCTCGAAGACGTGGTCCGGGTTCCTGACGGGCTCGCTCCTCGCCCTGCCGGTCGGCCTCCTCGAGGCGTGGCTGATCCTGCTCGCCCCGCCGAACCTCGCGCTCGTGCCGAAGCTGGCGACCTCGGTGGTCGGCGCCGTGCCCGTCGTCGCCCTCCTCACGTTCGGCGCGATGGGCGGCGACGCCCTGGGCTCGTTCGTGAAGCGGCGCCTGGGCCGTGACAGCGGCAGCCGCACCTTCCTGCTCGACCAGCTGCCGTTCGTCCTCGTGCCGGTCGCCCTCGGCCTGCTCCTGTTCCCGTCCCTGTTCGGGTCCGTCTTCCTCCGCTGGGAAGCGGTGATGTGGCTGCTCATCTACACGCTGGGGCTGCACGCAGCGTTCAATTGGATCGGCTACTGGGCCGGTCTGAAGAGGGTGCCCTGGTGAGCGAACTCGATCCTTCCGCGGCGACTCCGACGACCGCCGAGCTCGTTCGCCTGCTGCTCGACTCGGGCGCCGTGCGCTTTGGCGACTTCACGCTCGCCTCCGGCGAGAAGAGCGACGTCTACGTCGACGTCAAGCGCGCCTGGACCGACCCGACGCGGCTCGATCGCCTCGCCTGCGCGCTCGCGGCCCACGCCGGGACCGAGGAGCGGATCGCGGGCATGGAGCTCGGCGCCGTGCCGCTTGTGGTCGCGCTCGCGCTCCGCACGGGACGGCCGTTCGCGGTCCTTCGCAAAGCCGCGAAAGAGCACGGCACCCGCCAGCCGTTCGAGGGCGAGTTGCCCGCCGGCGGGCGCGTCCTCCTGGTCGAGGACGTAACCACGACCGGTGGGAGCACCGTCCGGTCGGTCGAGATCGTCCGCGCCGCCGGAGCTAAGGTCGAGCGCGCGCTCGTGATCGTCGACCGCGAGAACGGCGCCGCGGAGAGGCTCGCCGCGATCGGCGTCCGCCTCGAGCCGCTCGTCCGCTTCTCGGAGTTGCGGGGCCGCCGTCCGTGACGGGCGAGGTCGGCCCGGACGCGACCGTCCGGATCCGAGACCCGGCGGAAGCGAACGCGGTCTACGGCAAGGGATTCTTCGGTACGGTCGACTCGGACGGTGGCCTTCGGCTCGATCGGTACGAATCCGTCTACCTGGCGGAGATGGGCCGGATCGATCTGCCCGTCCCGCGCGGCGGCGGCCTCGCTTGGCCCGGGATCTTCCGACGGGCGGTCCGGGCCGATCCCGGATTCCCGGTGCGCTACCTCGTCTATCGCGACCTCCGCCAGCGCGGCTACGTGGTCCGGGCGAGCCCCCCACCGGTGGCGTTCGCCGTCCTCCCTCGGGGAGGGATCCCGAACAAGACACCGTCCCGGTTCTGGGTGGAGGCGTTGAGCGAGCGGGAGCCGTTCGACCTCGCCCGGGTGTTCGACCTCGCCCGACGCGCCCAGGGAGCGCGTCGTCTCCTCTGGCTCGCGGTCGTCGACGAGGAGTCCGACCTCACCTATTATCGGGTGCGCCGTCCGGCGCCGAACGGGGCGCTCCCGCCCCGCCCCCTGCCCGCGCCGACGCAAGGGTGGCTCTCCGAGGATCGAGTGACGGTCCACGAGCCCGACGCGGTCGAGAAGCTCGGGAAGGAGCAGGCGTACGGGAGCCGCGTCGGGGGTCGTCTCGAGCTGAGCCTGCTCGAGGCCGCGTACCTGGCCGGGACCGGGCAGCTCGAGCTCAAGGATGCGACGACCTCCCGGTCGGTGCCGCTCGACCGGCTCGAGCGACGGGCGCGGCGCCTCGACCCGAGGTTCGCGGAACGGCTCGCCGCCTACCGGGACTTGCGGGCGCGCCGGCTCGTCGTCAAGACCGGGTTCAAGTACGGGGCCCATTTCCGAGCGTATCCACGCAACCCCGAGAACTCCCACGCCCGGTATCTCGTGCAGGCGGTGCCGGTCGATCACGTCGCGACCTGGCCGGGGATCGCGGGCGGGGTCCGTGTCGCCCAGGGCGTTCGGAAGGAGTTCCTCCTCGCGGGCGTGGACGCCGCCGCCGGGGTCGAGTTCCTTTCCCTCGAGCGGATCCGACCCTAGGCGGTCGCGGCGAGACCGGCTATCCCGCGGGACAGCCGGTCGTCGAAGTCAACGACCCGTCGTAGCCGCCGGCGGAACTGAACGCCACGACGTACGTCGTCTCGTTCGTCGTGTTGCCGGATTCGAACGGGGGGCAGGGAGAGTAGACCAGCCCCCACCCGGAGAAGGTGACGTGGTCGACCGTCGTCGTCCCGGTCGCGAATAGGATGAGCGAGTCGATCGCCGGGTCGCCCGCGACGAAGGCACTCGCGTTCGCCGTCCCGGTCCACGCGTCGCCGGCGACCGTCGGGCTATCGGCGAGCGGGCTCGCGACGGGCGAGATCGCCGCGGCGCTCGCCGCGCAGCCGGGGCCGGTGAGGTTCGCTACGGGCGTCGCCGAGCTACCGGTGGCGATCACGATCAGGTAGTGGTCGTCGGTCGGCTGCCGGAGCAGGAAGAACCAGAACGGGGCCCGGCCCGAGGAGAAGCTCCCCGAGTACGACGGGATGGAGACGGTCGAGGGAAGGGGGAACCCCGAGAGCGACCCGGGCACGCAATTGGTCCCCGAGCGGTTCGTGATCGTGGAGAGCGTGACGGTCGACCCGGTCCGCTCGTCGAGTCCCAGCGCGTTGAGCAGGGTCCATCCGCCGCCGGAGTAGTTGCCGACCGCCCGCTCCATCTCGGCGCGCGCCTGGGAGAACGTCGGCGGGGGCGTCGGCCCGCCCTCGCCCAGGAACACCACCGCGGCCAGGATCCCGGTGGCGAGGAATCCGGCGACCACCACGATCGCAAGCAGCCGACGACGGCCGAGCCCGGAGCGAGGGGATCCGGCTCCCGTCGGAGCGGGAGACGAGAGCGCGCCCGAAGGAGTGGCCATGCCGGTAACTAGGAAAGCCATCTACAAGAGGATTCAGCGGGGGGACGAACCTGCGACCCGAGCGACCGTGTCACGTGCTCGGTGCCGCGGCGGCGGCGAGACGGGCGATCCACCGCTGGATCTCGGTGGGGCCGGCGCGGGACGTCAGCAGCTCCTCGAACGCCGTTCCGACGATCACCCCGTCCGCCCCGCTCGCGAGCGCGCGTCGGGCGGTCGGGCCGTCCCGCACGCCGAATCCCACCAGCACGGGCCGGTCCGGTGCGGCCCGGTGCGCGGCGTCGACGAGGCCCCGGAGCTCCGTACCGTCGGCGACCCCGGTTCGGCCGGTGGTGCCGTAGCGCGAGACGAGATAGAGGAATCCCCGGGAGGCCCGAGCGATCCGGCCCACCCGATCGGGCGAAGCGGCCGGAGCCGCGAGGAGCACGAGGGAGATCCCCGCTCCCCGGGCGGCGACGCGCCAGGGGCCGGACTCCTCGAGCGAAAGATCGGGGACGATCATCCCCGTGACTCCCGCGCCGGCGACGGCGCGCATCGCGGCGGCCAGCCCGTGCCGGTACACCGGGTTCGCGTAGGTCATCACCGCGACCGGCAACGACCGGCTCGCGACCCGTGCCGCGGCCAGGAGGTCGGACCAGGTCGTTCCCTGGGCGAGCGCCCGATTCGCGGCCGCTTCGAGCACCGGACCGTCGGCGATCGGGTCGGAGAACGGAAACCCGAGCTCGAGGGCCGCGGCGCCCCCCGCGGCGATCGCCTGCACGGTCGACGCGAGGGCCGCGCGACGGCTCCGGTCGACCATCAGATACGGAACGACGATCGGGCGGCGGGCCCGGGCGGCGGTCCTAAGCGCGCGGTCGACCCGCACGGAGCACCACCTCGAGGTCCTTGTCGCCGCGACCGGAGAGAGTCACCACGATCCGCTCGCGCGCCGGTCGGCGACGTGCCTCCTCGACCGCCGCGTAGACCGCATGGGCCGACTCGAGCGCCGGGAGGATCCCCTCGTCCTGCGCGAGCCAGTGGAACGCACGGAGCGCGCCGGAGTCCTTCACCGCCCGGTAGGTCACCCGACCCGAGTCTCGAAGGAATGCGTGCTCCGGACCGACCCCGGGATAGTCGAGGCCGGCGGAGATGCTGTCGGTGTCGGAGACCTGCCCGTCCGCATTCTGGAGCACGTAGGTGAACGCCCCGTGCAGGATTCCCGGCCGGCCCTTCGCGAGGGAGGCGGCGCCACGGCCGGTCTTTCCGCCGGCTTCGATCCCCAGCAGCGAGACCGAGGTCGAGCGCATCGGGTGAAACGTGCCGATCGCGTTCGATCCGCCGCCGACGCAGGCGACGGCGAGATCGGGGAGCTGCCCGAACTCCGCGCGCGACTGGCGCATGATCTCGCGGCCGATGACGCTCTGCAGGTCGGCCACGATGGAGGGGAACGGGTGCGGGCCGACCGCCGATCCGAGCAGGTAGTGGGTCGTGCGGACGTTCGCGATCCAGTCGCGCAGCGCCGCGTTGATCGCGTCCTTGAGGGTGCGCGACCCGCTCGTCACCGGGGTCACGGTCGCGCCGAGCAGGCGCATCCGATCGACGTTCGGACGCTGGCGCACCATGTCGACCTCGCCCATGTACACCACGGTCTCGAGCCCGAGCGCCGCGCCGATCATCGCGGTCGCGACGCCGTGCTGCCCCGCTCCGGTCTCCGCGATCAGGCGGGGTTTGCCCATGCGCTGGGCCAGCAGTCCTTGTCCGAGCGCATTGTTGAATTTGTGCGCTCCGCCGTGAAGGAGGTCCTCCCGCTTGAGCCAGATCTGCGCGCCGCCGGCGCGCTTCGAGAGGCGACGCGCGTGGTAGAGCGGCGTCGGCCGGCCGGCGAGAGTACGGGAGAGCCGGCTATGCTCGGCTCGGAACGCGGGGTCGCGTCGCGCGGTGCGCCACGTCCGCTCGAGCTCCACGAGCGCGGGGACGAGCGTCTCGGGAACGAAGGCGCCACCGTAGGCGCCGAAGCGCCTAGGCATGGCCGGCCTCGAACGCTTCCACCGCCGCGACGAACGCGCGCATCCGAGCGACGTCCTTGACCCCCGGGGCGCTCTCGATCCCAGAGGAGACGTCGACTCCCCATGGACGGACCGTCCCGAGCGCCTCCGCGACGTTCTCCGGGGTGAGTCCTCCGGCGAGGACGAATTTGCGACCGGGATGCTGGTCCACGATCGCGGCGCATTTCTCCCAGTCGGGACGCGCCCCGCTCCCACCGGGGAGGGGCTGGCCGGCGGCGTCCAGATGAACTCGCGGAAACGATTCCGCGGGCGGTATCGGAGGAAGCTCCCCCGCGTCGCCCGACGCCGGGATCGGGATCGAGGGAACGAGGTGGTGCACCTCGAGGAACTCGAGCCCATCGGGGACGGGTCCGTAGAGCTGGATCCGGTCGACGCCGACCTCGTCGAACAGCCGATGGATCATCTCGGCCGTGGGGTTGACGACGACGGCCCACGCCTCCGCCTCCGACGGTACCGATTCGATCAGAGCGGCCGCCGCCTCGAGCGTCAGCGTCCGGGGGGAGCCCGGGACATCGATCACGAACCCGGCCGCGCCGCCGTTCGGGACTTCGGCCAGCGCGGTCGCGTCCTTGAGCCCGCAGAATTTGACGAACGTCCTCATCGGGTCGCCCCCTCCGGCCTATCCCGCAGGGAACGTAAGAACGCCGCCGGGTCGGCGGCCTGCGCCACCGCGCTCCCGACGAGGACCCCGTCGGCCCCCGCGTCGAGGAACCGACGGGCGTCGGCCGGCTTCTCGATGCCGCTCAGCCCGAGCAGCGGCTTCAGGCCGCGGTTCCAGGCCTCTTCGAGGGTCCGCTCGGCGGTCGGGCGGTCGATCGTGAGCGAGTCGAGGTTGCGCGCGTTCACCCCGAAAATGTCGGCCTCGACGCGGTCGGCGCGGGCGAGCTCCGAGACATCGTGGAATTCGAGGAGCACCTCGAGGCCGCGCTCGTGCGCCTCCCGACCGAGCTCGGCGAGCGGTTTAGGGCTCAGCCCGTCCGCCTCGAGTCGGGCGATCAGGAGCACCGCGCTCGCCCCGCACTGGACCGCCGCGTCGAGCTGGCGGGTATCGATCACGAAATCCTTGAACAAGATCGGGTGCTCCGTGCGGTGGGATAGCTCCGCGACATCCGCGGGGGAACCCTGGAACCGCGGCCGCGTCGCGAGGCAGGAGTACCCCGCGAGGCCGGGGACGTCCGTCGCCTTAACGAACGCCTCGGCGGTCCTCGGAGTCAGGATCGGGTCGGCCCGCCCGGGAGAGACCCGCTTGAACTCGACGAGGAGGGCGCCCTTCGCCCTCTCCCGGTCGATCGCCGAGCGCAGGCTCGGACGCGCTTCGAACACCGGGGTCGGGATCTCCCCCAGGTACTCCTCTCGGTCGACATCCGCGATCACCTCCCGGACGATCTCGGCGAGGAAATGGTCCGTCACGCAGCCTCCGCGAGGTAGCGCCGACCGAGTCGCTGCATCTCGGCGAGGAGCCGGGCGGCTCGTCCGTCGTCCAGCGCTTCCTGGGCGAGCTCGACGCCGCGGCCGAAAGTGGGCGCCGCGCCGGCCGTCCAGAGCGCGGCTCCGCTGGTGAGGAGCAC
>JBAUAJ010000102.1:0-70959 GCA_049675585.1 Thermoplasmata archaeon | reverse complement strand
CCGAAGCTGATCCGCTCCTTCACCGCCGCCACCCACCTCTATGATTGAGCGACTGACGCGAGGAGCAGCTCAGCCGGGCGAAGGATTCTCCTCGACCGGTGTTAAGCTATTTCGTCCGGTGTCAGTAACTGACGAGCTCCCATTGTTGGCCACGTATACCGCGTCGTTGGCGACATCATAGGATCCCGCGATCGGATCGGAACCGACAGTGACGCTCTTTTCGATGTAAGCAAGGCCATTCAAAATCGTAACGTTGGAAGACCCTTCGTTGAGAATGTAGACGTAGCCATGGTAGCTATCGAAAATGCCGAAAAGCGGGGAAGTCCCGACCGGAATGTTTCCGACAGTCGACATCCCAGATAGGACCGAAACGTTGTTGCTGCCTTCGTTGAGGACGTATACGTAGTGGTGCGTGGAATCGTATGTGATCGACAGTGGATCAAGCCCGACCGAGATCGTTCGTACTACGGCGGTCCCGTTGATGATGCTCACGGATGAATTGCCGGTGTTTGGCACGTAAACCAAACCATCGGCTGAATCGTATACACCCGTGCCCGGCGAGCTCGCGACGCTTACGGTTGCTATAGCTGAAGGCACTGCTGTGAGCAGGCTAGAGACCGTTCCGGAACCAGAATTTGGAGTGTAGATAATCCCGTTTCCAAAGTCGTAAGTGACTGAGTGCGGTTCTGACCCCACAAGGATACCTGGCCCTAGATGGGACCGGTGACCCTCGATTACTGTAAGATTGTTTCCTCCCGCGTTCGCGACATAGACGTAACCGTTCGCAGAATCGTAACCCGCGAAAATCGGTGCGCTTCCTGCCTTTGGATTCGTCTGGTGGGGGACGACGTTTAGGACAGTAACATTTCCAGAGCCGTAGTTCATGGAATAGTCGAACCCGTTAGCCGGATTATAGAGCGTCGAGTGAGGTGAATTCCCAACGGGGACTGTTTGCACTGCGTAGGTCGCTCCATTCACAACGCTAACGGTGTTTGACCCGCTATTGGAGATGTAAATGCAGTCGTTGGAAGTGTCGTATGACCCGGCAATCGGGGAGGACCCTATTCCGATGGAGCTCTTTACAGTCGACTCGCCGCTGAGAACACTCAGATTTGAGCTCCCCTTGTGGATTAGGTAGACGTATCCGTGATCGCTATCGTAGACGCCAAATTGCACCGCGGAGCCAACCTGAATGTTTTTTTCGTTCGTGGTGCCGTCGATGGCACTGACGTAGGTGGCCCCCGAGTCCATGACGTAAACCCAGCCGTTCTTCGCGTCGAATGTCTCGGACCAAGGTGTGCTTTCTACAGTAACCGCGGTGGGGAGGACGGTCGTCCCACTTATCACGCTAACATTGGACGTGCCCGTGTTCGTTACATACACATACCCGTTGAGCGGATCATAGAGGGCAAAGAACGGCTCGCTACCTACCTTGAGAGTGGCGATCTTCGTGGTCTGGCTGATTACACTTACAGTCCCCGGGTTTGAACCGTAGTTCGGCACGTAAAGATATCCCGAGGCCGGATCGTAGGCGGAAAAGTCCGGAGTACTGCCAACCGAAACAAGGGGTCCAGCAACCGAAGAGTGGAGACTTGGCTGAGATGAACTGGTAAGGTTCGGTACCGGATTTACCCACGCCGGGGCGTGCGTTCCCGTAAGTTCCGCGACGGCAGGATTACCAATGCCGATTGTTTCATGAGCGACAGTCGATCCGAGTATCTGGGCTGGTGCTACGGCTGAACTCGACAGTAGTACCAGGAGTGAGATGAGGCCCGCCTGCGACGAAGTCCGAGCCCTAGTCTGGCCGGACCGATGAAGGCCTTTCCTAGATCGATGGCGAAACGAGCGAAGTAGCGCGGGATCGGGCTGTTCCAGGGTCTCCCGGGCAGAGTCAAAACAATCATGGCAGCCCCTGGGTCCAATCACCCCGCTCTCGGTCCCCAACTTAGATGCCGATCCAATGTTTGCGTTTTCCATCCCTCCACCTCTTAAAGCCGCGTTAAGTCAAGGACCTATATTATTGATGCTTTACAAAATTCCGACACATTCAGGCGTAGTGACGTGATGTTTCTAACTTGCCAAGGTTCCGGCTTGCCGACATAATTGCCGGACAACTTCCGTGATACACTCAAAGACTGGGAGCAGACGACGCTGCATCTCTCGATCTCAGCACATCGCAGGGCCGTGACGAACCGACCGGATCTCCCCGTCCGCGTCGCATCGTTCCAATGGCGCATCTCGGCCGTCAGTCTCACTCGCTCGTCCGCAGCTTCTAAACAGTGTCTTGCGCCCGACCGGCCCAATTGATCGGAGATCTAGCCGTACCCCGGTACACTATCGAATCTCCTTCACAAGGGGAAGGACCAACATTCGAAAGATGAGCTAGGATGACCGAGCCGACCGCCTTAGAATGTGGGCCACGTTTCAGCTCCGATATCGCCAAGGCTGAAACATGCTGTCCAAGCGTCCTCTAATTGGAAGTTGTAGGGGCCGGTGTTTTCCGAAAGCTGCCAGGCGCGGTACACCGGCCTCGGTCTGGTTCGGCGCTAATGCTTAGCTTAGGGCCCCTGTCGCAGTCCTAAAGCATCTCAGATTTCCCGAATTCGTCAAAGTGATAGCGGTGATAACACCCGGTCGGATTTGTCGGTGGGTGCGTTTAAGTTCTTACGTTTTCGGCCCCAAAACGGCGCTGCGACAGTAGCTTAGTTCGGTATCCCTTGTGCTCCGCCCTAGACGCTTTGGAGTAATCATCGGGCGGTAGATTCCGCTTTAGGTCCAACAGAGAGACGCGGCGATTCTATCGTGACGCCGCGCCCTTTCCGCAGGTAGACGCGCGATTCAAATCTCAAGTGCGTCGTCGCATCAACTCAATTCGATGACCCGTCAACCGCCTTCGACCAGTCGATCAACGGAGCGGCCGTGTCTTGGATTGCTTACTTCCGAGGAGGTTATCAGCGGCATTCGAGCCACCCATCAAAATGCCCGCGATCTCGTGGTGGAGTCTGAACTGATGTATAAACAGGGACGCTACGCACGGTCGATTGCACTCTCAATTCTCGCGATTGAGGAGCAGGGCAAGATGTTCTGGATTCTCGCCGCCGGTTCGCAGGAGAATGATCGCAAGCGGTCCCGGATCTGGCTCAGGTTCAAGAACCATCCGATGAAGACGAATGAGTTCCGCAAGGCTACGGGGAGCTACCTCGGTGAAGGAAAGTGGGGACCTCCCGGATCGGAACCAGACCACGGACTCTCTACGGAGAAACGGGTCGAGGCGCTGAAGCAACGGAGTCTGTATGTTGGTGCGGCATACCGAAAGCAACGGTGGCTGATTCCGTCGGCAATGGCGACGCGAGCGGATGCCCAACTCGTTCTTTTCTTCGCGAAGTCAAGAACCGCGCGTGTACCCGCCCTGGATTCGGATCGAGGGGTTGTGCCGGCATTGCTTTCGGCAATGCGTGACAGCTTCCGGTCCGGTGAGGTGGATCGATTCGACGAGTTCTTCGCATCGAGGCTTCGGAAGGCAAGCGCGAAAGGCTTGGGGAGTAGGGATGTCGCTAAGCGAATCTCGGACAGAGCGAAGGGGATGGTCGCCTCGGACAGGATTGGCTCGACACGGCGGGCTTGAACTCGGCGCGCCTTCTATGGCCTTACGCCGAGCCGCTTCGCCAGTACCTTCCTCACAACCAGTGCCTGCTCGTAGACCTTCCGGTGTGAGTTTCGAAAAGCGTTCACGATGTCCCGTGCCTTCGCGGCTTCGGGGATTTGCGTGATCTCATTGAACAGCCGTTGAAGAGCTGCAGGGTCCTTGATTCGGAGCGCCTGAACTATCAGCTTCGTCCAGTAGAGCGAATCCGGTCCCTCCTTGAGGAGTTGTTCCCAGGCCCGGGCGGAGTTCCCGGGATTCATCATAATGTACGGAAATACCCCGGTCGATATCCATTGGATCATGATCACGGCTCCGCCTTCGACACCCAACCGACCGGCCAAGATCGATCCGCCGTCATCGGTCGTGTAGCCGCTGAGACTCTCTCGCGTCGCATCGAGGAGCGTTTTCTGTGCGGTCTCACCCGTGAATCGGAAATAGCGTCCCCACTCCTCCCCGTACTGTTTGAGTCGCTTCGACATCTCGGTCAGGCATAGACGGTAGAGTTCAGGGACTCTGAGCCAGTTGTATGAATCGAGGGCAGCCCACGGCGGCTCTCCGATTCCGGTCCACGTCGAGTGCTCGGAGATCCCCATGACGTAGCTGAAGGCCGGACCGAGAATCTCCTCATTCTGCTTTTCGCGGAGATCAGGAGACTCGTGAACTGGCTCCTTCTTCGAGCGGTACTGGAATCTCCTTGCAGGCTTCGGGGCAGGATAGGGTTCCGCGATCGAACGAACATTCCCCAGTCCTACCGCTTCCTCGACTTCTCTCGGTCGATTCGGACTCGGTTTGAGGAGAGGTTCCTCGAGGATGGCGATTCGACGTTCAGTCTGGTCCTGCTTCCGGATCGTCCCGTCCTTTCGACAGGCGGGGCATTTCGCATTTGCAGGTTCGAGGATAAGAGCTACGAACCTCTCGCCGCATTCGGGATCGCCGCAGATGGCGTGGAACCAGACGTCCGAGTCAGCCCGCGGGTACTGAGTACCTGCGCTCGAGACGATCAGCTGGTAGGGAAAAGTCCGGAATGTCGACGTCGTCTCGGGCCGTTGGATATACCCCCAGGGACCCGGAACTGGAAGTTCGATCTTCTGCCCGATAGGCTCGAAGACCCAGATAGGGCGGTTTAACCCGACCGCGATCCCGGCCTCGTATGATACCCAGGACCGTGTCTGGCCCTTCGGCTCCATCTCCTTCGATAGGACCACGAAGAGGGACGACGACTCTTCGATTGCCTTCCGGATTCCGACCGAATGCGGGAATGACCGCCCATCGGTGTATGGGTACCAGTTCGCGATCACTCCGCTGGAAGCGAAGAGCCGATCGAAGAACGCCCTGCCTGCCTTGTCCTCGCCCGAATGGGCCATGAAGACCTTCCGAGGGGGTGGGGCGGCGTTCACGCGGAGATGACCCGAGCGTGACACATATCCCTTCGCTCGGCTGGCTAGGAGATTGCCTTCATTCCATGTGACTCCGGGCCGGCGGGAGATTGATAAATCACGTCTGCGTTCAGGGACTGGCGGCTTGTACGTGGTCGAGCTTCACCGAGCCCCTGATCGCACCGATAGAGAAGATTCGACCCCCGCCAGGCGACGGTCGAGTCCCTCGGGGACGCAGGGTCCGCCCCTCGACAAGCTAGCGGATCGGATCCGCACGGAGTCCTCCTTACCGATCTATCCGTGCGTGGGCTTCCGAGACGACGACTCGATTCGATGGGATGGGGACGACGTAGCCGCGTTCCTCAAGTTCGCGAAGGGCGTCGGGGCCCCGATTATCTACCTAAGTCAAGGAATCCTCGCCGAGGACGATGCGGGAGAGGATCGCGAGCACCTCGGCGAGACTTCGTATGTCGAGGCTTCGTTCCTTGTTGACGGGCAATTCCACAACTTCCTCGAGGTCGCGGAATGGGCACTTGAGGAAGCGGCGGACGCGCCTCTAGATGATCGCGAAGCGGAGCTCGCGAAGCTCGCGACCACGCTCGAATCGAAGAGAGAGGAGCTGGTCCGAGAATTCGTTGACGATCTCAAGAAGCGTCCGGGTCCTATGGAAACCGGGAGCTTCGCGGTTGAGAACGGATTCCGGAGGCTCGTCATCGCGAGACTCACGGCACCGCGGCCGGGGTTGGTTCCGTACGGGTTCGCTCGCGACGGCTCTCCCTTTGACCTTCTAATCCAGAAGATCGCCAGCGACCTCGCACTCGAGCTTCATGCCAGACAGGTAGAGGAGGACCGCGCTACAATCGAGCCGCTCGTCGCGGAGTGCGCGGAGTGGGCGCGGAAGACGGGGCTATCGGCGCTCTCGATGGGGGATGTCGAGGTATTCCTTACGGAGAGGAAGGTCCGCGTGGCCCACGACGGGCTCCGCCTCCTCTGGATGAAAGCTAAGATGGCCGTCAGATCGGCACGTCGATGAGGACGAGCGGGAGTCCGACGGCGAAGAGGACGACCGTCGCGAAGGTTGAGATCATTGCGAACGGGACCGTGACCCACGCCCCGACGCGGTGTGAGACGGAAGGAGTGTCACATGGAGGTTTGCCGTTTCCCCAACTCGCCCCTCAGGCCGAGTTGATCCACGCCTTAAGGAAGTCCCAGATTCCGACGACCGTCGGCGGAGGAGCACATCTGAAAGCCACTTCGCGCGCAATAACCGGGGAGTGTCCCGGTTTCCTGACAAGGACCTCGGCCACCACCGCCACGTAGTCTTCGTGGCACTCGGTATCGAGGAGGACTCCGAAATCTGCTTGAGGGAAGGAGTGCGAAACCCCCGGGAATTTTGTCAGCACGATGGAGGAACCTCCGTCTGCAACTATCCGATACGGAACTCCCCAAGCCTGCAAAACCCGGACGTGGGCGTCGAAGCCCTTTACTCCCCCGACATCGATGAACTCGATGCCTCGCGAAGGAAGGTCAGATCCGCTCTCCAGTTTCTCGAACCACACGGGGAGGGCGGCTTCCTCACCTCCGCCTTCCACCAACACGACCTTCTTCGCGAAGAGCGCAGCCACGAGTCGGGGGAATCGTTCCAAGGTGCGGATCACTCGATCTGCGGTTTCGTCGGCGGTGGGAAGAAGTCGGTACGTAACCGTGTCGCCGCCCTTCGAGTCGAATCGGATCACCGACAGGCCCTCGCGCGCGTTGACCAAGTTCGGTGAGTGAGTGACGAGAAACACCTGATTTCCGAGTTCAGGGGAAACTTTCGAAATCAAATCGACGAGGGCACGCTGCTTTGTGGGATGCAAATTGAGCGCCGGCTCGTCAAGAAGGACGATCGAATTCTCCCGGCAGATTGCCGTGAACAAGACAAGAAGGGCCTCATAGAGCCCGGCGGCAGCGACGCCCAATGGGAACTCGGTCTTTTCATCGCTCCATCGTAATGACGCGACGTTGACGTCAACTGGCTTCGGCTCTGGCTGAACAGCTACCTTGCCATCTACCCACGCCAGAGGGAGCGCCCCGCTACTCGACGTGATCGCACCGGGCTGGACCGAGTGAGTCTCTACAACAACATCAACGTCGAAATTGAAGAACTCTCGGAAGGCCTCCGCGAGTATTCGGAATCGTCCCCTTTCCGCCGGGAGAGGTGAGTTCTTCAGTCGGAAAAGCGAATCCGCGACAGAACTACCGTCCACCAAACTGGTCTCAGGATCGATCTTGCTGATGGGTGGGAGCGGATTCGACGTGGGGGCTGACCGAGCATCAGACAGACGGGCCAGTGAGTACTGGAAAATTTGAGCGGCCAAGTTTATCAAATCGATGCCGCCCAAGGCGTAGGAACGGCGTTCGAGATATGTTCGGATCTTGGCGATATCGGAGCCAGCTGTCCCAGGTTGTCCATCGTATTGGTTGAAATTCACACCGAGCGAGCTCATGATCGCCGGGTAAGGGTCGTTTGAATGGAAACGTGCGAGTAGCCACCCAATTCCTACCTTCTCACCGAAATCGCTCATCTGAGCGACTGTCAGCGGTTTTTTTGCGGCACCAATCCCGAGGATGCCGGGATAGATCGCCTCAAGCTCTTTCACGAGGGCTTCTCCGAGGTTGATCTGCTGCCACCCAGTGACGAGTAGATTGGACCGGGTTAGCCCGTTGTGGGTCAGAAAGATTGATCCGTCCGTCGTGACAAATTCGATGAAATAGTTCAGGGGATTCATGCGTTTGTCCTGACCCCGGACGTGGAAGTACGTCTTCTCCGAGAACAATTCCGCGAATGGACCGCGGAGGTAGTGGAGAAGTTCGCCTGCAATCTCCCGAGCTACATTGTTATCAATATCGGGCTTCGAGGCGAATCTGGCTTCAGTCTTTGCGGCGGCCACCGCTAGGTCGGCAAGCAGCACCCTTTCCTCCTCGGAGAACTTGACTCCGATTTTCAGAATCGGCTCGGCGGCTGGATCGAAGTTATGCCTGAACGGTTCGGGGGTGAGGACGGTTCGAGTGAACACCCCTCCAACGAACTCCAGCGCTCGGAAAAGCGTGGTCTTGCCGCTCGCGTTTGGACCTACAATTATCGTGTAATCTTCCAGATCCGGGAGCAAGAGGCCCGGGACGCCAATGGAAAGGAAGTTTTGGGCTTCTATCCGGGTGATCTTCACCAGCTACCGCCTACCTACCATCGGAGTCAGACCATTGTGGTTTGACTCCGAGCCCTTCGATCCGCTTCCACGGAAGGTCCATCTCGCGCCCGGCGTCATTTCGAATTCTGAGCTTCTGACCGACCGCCACTATCACCTCGTTGGCGAAGAGGCCGCCGCTGGAGAGAAGCACGTCCGCTCGGACTTCAAATCTCGGCAAGTTATGTCTCAGCGCTACGAAAAGCGCGTTCTCCGCCTCGTATCGAGTATCAAGATAGTAACTGTAACCATACGCCGCAATGGAGATTCCAACGGCGAGTAGAGAAATCGCGACGATCAGATTCCACGGCCAACCGACGATGGTTGTGTAGAAGAAAATTGCGAATGCGAAGGGCTCCCCGATGCAGACCGGGGACATGGCCCGCTGACCTTCCATCGACTCAAACGCATCCATCGCGCGCAATGCTGGCTTCGGGGTCTTCGACACGAAATCGAAACCGGCTAGGGATGCGAGATTCAGATTGTTCATCGCGGCCCGTCGCAACCACTGTCGAACAATCATTGTGATCACCAGGAGTGCGACTGCGAAACTCGTAAAGTAGGCCGCTGCGACGGCCTCACTCGAATGGGGAATCCCAACAAAGAAGACCACCGGAGAGAGGGTAGAGATGAAGAAGGGAATCGACACCGCGTTCCAGCCCCGTCCCTTGGATTTCTTCCCGCGAAGCTCCCCCTCCGCGATTACGTCCCGAAAATCCTTGAATCGCGGAATCCGGTTCGCCAGGTATGAGAACCATCGATCTCGCGCCGTAGAGTTGAACGACCAAGTGCTGACGACAGGAAAGATAGTGAAGACCAGCAAGGGTACTGTCAGTGCGACCAGCGCCGCCGTATACGGATCAATAGTGAATCCCAATAGCCACTACCCCCTGCGGCCGACGTAGGGTATCACGAGGTTTGATATCAGTTACGATTCCGTACGAGTCGTCTGGGCTACTCGTCGGAGGTCAATCGATTGTCTGAAAGGCCTGCGCGTACTGTTGAATACATATGCCCCGTGAAGCCCTCCTGCTCGACCCGCTCGCGAGTTGGTTCAGAGCCAGCTACGGCAGGGATCGGAGACTTCTGTTCCACGAAGAACCGCAAGCGAGAGGGAGACGCAGGCCGGATATTTTGTTAGTTGTCGAGTCCGATCAGGGCTACTCCGTCGACCAAGTCCTTCTCATCCCGGTCGAGATCGAACGCTCGTCCCATGCCGCCATTCACGAGCGACGCAACGGAGTACAACAGCTTCGGAAGTACGAGGGCCACCAACGGTTCCTCGCGATTCCCGAAACCGTTGCACGGGTCCCCGAGGCACGGACGATACCCGATCGATGTCGTGCGAGCGGCTTCGGCCTCTTGGTCGTCGATCTCGCCGCGGGTACGGTCACGTGCGAGGTCGACCCGATTCCCCTCGAATCAAGGAGCTTGAGGGTCTACGCATCTGCGATGAAGCGGTGGATCGCTCTGTGCAACTCGGGCGATACCTACCGTCGAATCTCCCACGGTGTGATCGCGGAACGGGGATAGCTCGCCTCGGGGGCCGACTGGCGGATGTCACCAGAGCCGTTCGGCCTTCCGGCAGTCCTCGCACCGAACGAACTCCGCCCGGGGATATGGCCCCGATTTTCTAACCTCGGACTCCACTCGGGGCCATGAAGGTCGCCTTTCCTCTGGTTCGGAGGGGGGGGACATTCTCAGGAATTCTGACTTGCGTTTCCAGTTGCCGAGCCACTACCCCCTTCCGCGCCGCAGCCACCTCCCGACCCGGTGAATAGGCGGGAGTGGGGCGGTCGTTGAATGCGACCAATCCAGATTGGAAAGAGGATGTACCGTATGCTAGACTTGGTCGGATTCGAACCTGTCCAGTCCAAATGAACGGAGGCGCCTAATGGGGCTGAGATGGCCCGATACGCCGATCCTCGGCCACGCGCAAGTCCAACGGGCTCTGCGAACGCCTGGCTCCGCGTATAATCCATGTTATACGCGACACCTTTGCTCAAGGAAACCCGCTCCCGAAAAAAATTTGGTATCTAAAAGTACCGTCATACGTATTATGCCGCAGGGTTGGTACTCACTTCCGAGTAGACCGACGGCGAATCTCCGGCATCCGGAGACCTCGAGCGTAGGCATGCCACTGGGCCGTTCGGGTCACTCGGTAGAACCCCTTGGTGTCCTCGATCACCTGAAGGTTGAGCACGCGAAGAAGCTCCACAAACTCGGCCGGCGAGACGACTGACTTACCGGCCTCACTCCACCTGTGGAGTTGGCGACGAGTGGCTTGGGATGGTGGCTCCTTCATCACAGCGAGGCGGGGAACGGAAGTCGACGTGCGACGGAATGCGAGGAGTCGGACTGGTTCGCTCGCCGCAAGCGCGAGAAGGTCTCCTTCTGAGAGGACGGCTTTCGGGACGTAATAGACTCGACCTCGCCTCCACGCAGTCGGCTTCACGACCAGCTCGCCCCCGCCTTACGATTCCGCCTGCAGTATCCCTACGGAGCGAGAGAATGAGGCCGCAGATTGGGTTGAGGAGGACGCCATTCAAACATCGGGCTTCCGCGTCTCGGAGTCATACGGAAGATCAGCCTCGGGCTGCCCAGGGAACCCTGCGAAGAAGTCGTCGGGGAACGCAGCGAGTTCCCGCTCAAGATCTCGCTCCGCACGGAGTCGCTCAAGCTCCGCCTCCACGCGAGGCAGGCGCTCGACCAGGTCACGGAGGACGATAGCCAGCTCATCACAGGCTTCGCCCGGGGGCTCCAGAAGAACCCCCGGAGGGAGTGCGTCCGACTCCTTGGCTAGCGACTGAAGGTCCTTCAATGGGGTTTCGCCGCGCCGCCAGAGAGTATCGCCGGTCCCCCTACGGCCGATCGCTCGCCGGAGCGCGTCTGCGGTCCGCTTCTCGAACCCGAAGGAGATAGCGATGTCGGGCCAGGAGAGTGGCTCCGCGCCATACCGGAGTTCCTGGGCGCGATCGAGCAGCTCGGACGGCCACAGGGGGGGCCGACCACCCGTCGGGTGGCGCAGAGGGCCTGCTGAAGGCGTCATAGCAGTCCACTTCCACCGATTCTCGATCGCTCACGGTCCGCCCGGGTAGGCCCCCCGATAATGTCCCCGGGATCGAACGGACTCTCGTCGACACCATCTGAATATTGTTCGGGTACGCCCAATAGGGTAGGTAGGGTTTGACTTTCGGAGTCCGTGCGGGGGCGCGCGCGCGCGCCCGCCTCCGCGTTGGACCCCTCAAAAACCTGCCCTACCTGCCCTA
The DNA here is from genome assembly GCA_049675585.1 of Thermoplasmata archaeon. Lineage (GTDB taxonomy): Archaea > Thermoplasmatota > Thermoplasmata > Lutacidiplasmatales > UBA184 > Lutacidiplasma. Next base: position 59,441 of record JBAUAJ010000102.1, on the reverse strand, counting down.
CAACCTCTCTCTTACCCCAGACCGCCGAAGCATCCTCTGGCTCACGTCGTAGACGCTCTTGCGGGCCATCCGCGGCGAGGTCACTCGCAGTCTCAGACACCTTCAAGGAGATACCGGTGTAGTAGTAGATGTTCCTCGTCTTCGCCGTCCCGTGCACTCTCTCGCTCGTCTTCCGTCGGCCGATCCCCATCGGCCCCAGCCTCCTTCCCACGGCTTCGGGGGAGAGGGAGCGCCCTCTGTCGAGAGCGTACTCGACGCACGCGTCGATGAACCCCCCGACCTCGACCTCCTTCCCGGGTCCCCGCTCGCACTCCTGCTCGATGAAGACCGCGAGCGGGTTGACCCGGCTCATCCAGAAAATACGGACGTTCTCGGTCGCCTGGCGGTCGAAGCGACCTCTCGCCTTGAGGCGGGCGTACCCTTCCAGGAGCAGGTTGAGGATCCCTTTCGCCTCAGCGTTGAAGAGTACCGTCTCAAGGTTCTCTATCTGCTCCCCTCGGGGGATGACGACGGTGAATTCGGTTGGGTTCCATCGATTGAAGTACGCGTCATCGGCGGTCGCCGGTTCCGGGAGCGTGTTACAAGAATAGTACTCCTTGGCGGTTAGGTGTTCGGTACGGCCGTCCTTGCCCTTCTCCTCGACGAACCCGAGGGCGTCGCCCGTCCGCGTCTTGAAGTTCCCCGTTCGGGCGTGGGCCTCCTCCCCGAGGTCGGTGGCGATGTTCGCGATCTTGTCTACGAGCTGGGCTGAAGCGAACCGGTTGCGGGTCGACTCTAGCATCTGGAGAGGCACCGTCGAGACATTCTCGCTGCCGAGAATCAATCGGAGCAGATTCAGTAGGACGCTCTTTCCTGTGTCCCCCGGGCCGCAGAAAATCTCAGATTGCTTGTACGGTCGATTCCGAAAGAACGAGTACCCGAAGGCCTCGAGGATGTGCCGACGTTCCCGCTCCTCGGGGAGTATCTTAATGAAGACCGTCGAGAACCGCTCGGCCGTCGCGAACGGGTCGAACACAACCGGGATCTTCCAAGTGAACACTTTCTCCGGGGTGTGTGGGAGTAACTTGACTTTCGAGAGGTCTAGCTCGGTGAAGCCATCGCCGACCTGCTCGACTATGACGCTCGCGAGGTCGATCACGCCGTTCGCGACGCAGACGTAGCCGTCGGGGTTGAACAGTGCCCGGCTCCGAGGCCCGCTCCTGTTCCGGACCCCCTCGATCACCACCTGTACGGAGCGGCCGGCAGTCATTCCGACTGCACGGAATCGGTGCTCTACCCATGCGGCCACGCGAGTTTCTGCGTCGGGAACATACACGCCGTTGCGGTACACGAGGAGCCTGTCGGTCTCGAGGACGCTGACGAACGACCCGCAACCTTGGATCGTTTCTACGAAGGCGCCGAGGTCCGGGTGCTTCGGTTCACCCTTCGCATTTACTTCGAAAAGTCCTCCTTCGACGCCCTCGGCAATCGGTGGATCGATAATCCAGTCCACCGGCGGAACGACGTTCGTAATGGGCACCGTCCGCCCTACTACGGCCTGGACAACCTCCTCTCCCTCGTTGAATGTCGGGGCGTGACCGAGCGTGCCTAGTTGCGCCCGAACCTCCCTCTCGATGGACTTACCGTCTATCTCGGGATGCTCAAGTTTTGCTTTCCCAATCAGATCGGAGATGAAGGGGCGGAGCGGATTATCGTCGCCGAAAAGAATAGTCACGTTCGGCGCTCCCCGTTATCACGAAACCATCGACGGACCCAAGTCTCAAATGAGTGGAGCTGCGACTTTCCCGGAGATTCGACATGCTCGAGCGGCCCACGCCACAGCCGCTCGTCCCTGTCGGAGAGCAGATCCGCATCGACTATACTGTGGACCGATTCGTTCGCTGCTCGGATCGCGATCAGATTACCGGTACAGACGAGTTCCTCGAGGCAATCGGATGTCGAGCGAGGCGTCCCGATCATGGACGCGCTCGTTTCTCACGGTGTTCGGCATTGAGTTGGTCCCCTCTGATTTCCCGGGTGGCTCGCGCATAGTCGACTTTTCGGGGGCAGAGGTCCACCTCAAGTACCCGAAGGCGGTCCTCATGATCGGCAAGAGCTACCCCGACCTTCACCGCCGAGGCTTTAGCCAGCTCGCGACGCTCGATTACTTCTGCTTCGAGCCGAATGGGGCGTTCCTCTAGTGTCTCGTCGTTCACGGCGGAGCCTCCTCGGCAGGTGCGGGTACGACGAGGAGTCGACCGATCGCGAATTTTTGATAGATTAGCGTTACCGACGGCGCTCGCCGGTGGACCGCCGCGTTCAGTTCTTCCGCGTCCACTAACGAGTGGACGTGTAGAATGAGCCCGACTGTGGGGCCGCCGCCGCTTGCGAAGTTACGGGGACCGCGCATGGAATTTTTGGCGCTTCGCGGGAGCGGTGACTGGAACTTGCACGGCGCAGGCTTCGGACTGGATCGCGGCGAAGGCAGCGGCGAGGCCGCTGGATTGCCAAGTGAAATCTGCACGTACCGTTCGCCCCCCCGTTGACTCGTCGCGGGGCGTAGTGCCGTCCCGCTTCGCCACGGTCGGTCAATGTCTAAATTCACTCTTTAAACCGGGCCGACCCGGGTGCCTTTAGAGGTTCCCTAAAAACACCCCGTTGCGACCGATTGGTCGAAAAAATCCCTGACGAGAGCGAGGGCGTGGTGCCCCCCACAGAAAACCAACCGGGCTACTGGCCCGACATCGCCGCGCGATCTTGGCGTCGTGCGAAGGCATACACTGCTTTCTCCCCGACCTTCAAGTTGAACGCGGCTCTCACTCTGACTATGATCTTTTGGATGTCCATCTCGTTCGAGTGTCGCCGCCAGAGCCATGACTCGTTGGTCCAAGACCAGCGGAGAGCCGCATCATAGACGTGATACTTCGGAGCCTTCCCGGGTCCCACGTGACCACGTCCGCCCTTGCCGCCCCAATACCTCTGAGTCCTCGGCTTCGGAGGTCCAATCCTTTCGAGGATCTTCTCCCACTCTGCCTGCAACTCCGGGGTCGAATGCTTCTCGATGAGGTCTCCCTCGAGTCTTACAATCTTTTCCGAGAACCGCTGAGTAAGTTCTCTCTGCTCGATTGGCTGGAACGCCTCTTCCGGGGAACGCGCATTGCTCAGCTTCTCGAGCTGAAGTTCCTGTTGTGACTCCTTCATTATCGCTTCCAGGTCTATCCGCTTCTCCCTCGGAATGAGAGGCCGAAGCCGGCGTCTGGCCACCCTTTCCTCAGGACTCCAGTCAAGCCTGCCGTCCCTCGGGATCTCCCAGTATCGACGGATCACCCGTTCCACGCTATCCAGCCAAATCAACTGTTCGCCGAGCACTTCAGAGACATAGTCCCAGTACGTGTTTGGGTAGGCTAGTTGCCACCTAAGGTTCACCGTTTGCCATAGCCGCAGCGCGATTTTTAGTGCCTCCCCGTCCGCCTTGCCGCCGCGCCCGGGCAGCTCGAACGGGAAGAGGATCTGACACCAATCAATGGGGGGCCCGAACTTCTCGTCGACGAGCAGGGGCCAGAACCGACGCTGGGACAATAGTTCTCCCGCCAGGTCGACGAAGAGGGCATGCGCCTTTCGAATGTCGAATCGCCCGTCCCTTCTTCGAAGAGATTCGTCGAACGCCGCATAGTCCGCTAACCATTTGGGGTTAAGTGCCCTAAGACGAGTTTCTCTCTCCTCGGCAGTTTCCGCCGACGGCTCGGAGGCGGCCCGCGTCAGAGAAGCCAGACCGACCCAGGAGAAACTCCCTTTCATCTTTCTGCCTCGGCTGCGACCTCCGAATTCATCTCGCGGAGCTGCTGGATCAGCAGCCGACGAACCACAGGACGCGTTAGGAGCTTCGCGAGCTGTCGTTGGTCGGCCTCAACAAGTTTGATCTCCTCGATGGCGGCGATGTTCAACGGGCCCCCGCACGTCGAACAGAAGTGCGCTTCGGGGGCGTTCGTCGTCTCGCACCGAACGCACTTCCGGACAGTTCGAGCCGGTATCATTTCCTCGACCGACTTCGCGTCGGAAACATTGTAGCGCCGGTTCAAGCTCGCGCGAACGTCCTCGGACGATACGTGCACGTAGTGCTTGGCGACCCGGGATCCTGTCGTCCATCCGGCGACCTTCTCGAGGATGCTCTGCGAAATCGCGGGATCGCGGGCCAAAGCTGTCAGCCGACTTCGGCGCATGTGGTAGAGAGTCGCCGGCTTGCCGAGATTCGCCCTCTTCGCCGCGACTTCAACGACCTTGGCGAGGGCTCGGTACCCCGCTGCGTGGCCTCGCTCTCCCGATCGAAGGGAAACCCACAGTGGGGCCTTTGGATTGTCCCGGGACGGGTGCGCACGGAGCCACGCTAAGATGGCCGGAACGGCATCCTCGTAGAGGAACGCCGGCGCGTTCTCGGAATCCTTTTCCCGCCGGACGCGAAGTTCAACGTAGCCCTCCTTGGGAATGACGTCCCCGACTCGGCAGTTGAAAATCTCGCCAGGTCGACAGCCGCTCGCGTAGGCGGTCCAGATCCAGGCTTTGTCCCGTAAGTTGTCGACCGACTCGGCTAGCTTCGCGACGTCATCCCTGGTGAGCATGTCCGACGCGTTGAACGGCGACTTCCATTTGCCGAATTTGAGGTGGAGGGCCTCGGGAAACGGCTTACCCAACTCGGCGAGACGGGACCTCCAAAAGCCCATGAGCATGTTTCCGACGGTCTGTCGGGAAAAGAACGAGTATCCATCCGACGACGACGACTTGGAGGGGAACGACTCATTGAACTTCGCCTGAATGCCGGCGGCGGGCTCGAGGAATGAGACACCGAGTCTACTCGCAGCAACAGGGAGCCAGGCAACATAGTTCCGGAAGTGAAGAATTCCAATCTCTCCCCGTTTAGCGTTGAGGAACGAAATGATTGCATCCCGGGCGTCTCGGGACGGGTTGGCTGGGTCCTTACCGTTTCCGATCGGCCCATCTCCTCGGATCGAGGCAAGGCGGTTCTCGATGTAGACGTTGACCGCCGCTTCGTGAGCTCCAATCGGAGGCCGGGGTGGAGTGGGCGGCATTGGGTTCATTGAGGACAGGCAGAGATAAGAACATAGCGAGAGTAGCGGGGCATGGATTTGAACCATGGATCTACGGGTTATGAGCCCGTCGGGATTTCAGGACGGTCGGACAACGCCGGCCGCTTTCCTGACTACCCTACCCCGCTGCGCGGCGGCCATGGAGGCCGCCGTATATGAGCATTGATTCGAATTCGCGACCGGACCGTTAGAGCGAGGCGCGCTCGGGCGCCGTGGCCGGTTTCGCGAGCGAGAGTCGGGAGAGGTCCGTGAGTCCGAGGAACAGCATCACGATCCCCACGAACTCGGCGTAGTACAGGACCACGGGGAACGAGGCGATGTAGAAGGCGCCGCCGGCCCCGAGGACACACGCGCCCGTGATCATGAGGAGGCCCTTCGGCCGGAACGTGCGGCGCAGGTGCACGACGGCAGCGGTCAGGAGGACGACCGTCGCGGGGATCGTGACGAACGACGAGAGGATGAGGAGAAGCAACGGCGGGTTACCGGCGACGATGCCGGCCCGGACCATCGAGATCGGCATGGGGGTCGACGCGCTGAACCAGGCGACGGTCCCGATCGCCACGGCCATGTACGACGTGTACGCCACCTCGAACCGACCCGGTCGGAAGCTCTTCGCCGAGCCGAGCGAGAGGACGCCGACGATCGCCGCGGACAGGAAGACGTAGGCTTGGAGCAGGCCCGAGTTGACGATCCCAACGTAGGCGAGGAGTTCCACGAGGAGCGCCGCGGTACCGCACGAGAGCCCCAACCCGAACCAGAGCTGGTGGCGCGACCGTTCTCCAAACGCACGGTACATGCCGCGGATCGACAGGTAGCCGAGGATCAACGAGAGCAGGGCGAGGGAGATCGCAATTCCTGCCGACTCGACCCCCGTTCCGTCCACTCCCCCGCCGCCCCCATTCGAAGGCTCGAGGAACATCCCCCTTGCGTACGAACTGTGCGAACTTCTCTCCGCGCTGTTTTCCGCCGACCGGGGGGCGGGTTCGCCATTATGTAGGCGACCCGGCATTCTGGAGCGGTGTTCTCATGACGCCCGCACGGCGCAAATCCCGATCCCGGTCGGCCCGCCCGGCCGGAGGCATCAGCCCCATCCCCCCGGGGTATCCGACCATCATCCCGTACCTTGCCGTCGCGGGCGGTACGGCGGCGCTCGACTTCTACAAGAAGGCGTTCGGGGCGAAGGAGCTCGCTCGTCAGGTGACGCCCGACGGGAAGCTGGTCCACGGGCGGCTTCGCATCGGTGATTCGATCGTGATGATGTCGGACGTGTTCCCCGGCGCGGGTGTCGCCTCCCCCGCGGCGGTCGGAACGACGACCGTTACCCTGCACCTCTATTCGAAGAACGTCGACGCGCTCTGGGACCGCGCCGTGGCCGCCGGCGCGAAGGTGACAATGCCGCTCGAGAACCAGTTCTGGGGCGAGCGGTACGGGCACCTGCTCGACCCGTTCGGCCACCACTGGTCGCTCTCGATGCGGGTGAAGATGAGCCGGGCCGAGAAGGCCGCGAAGCAGAAGGACGCGATGGCCTCGTTCTCTGCCGGCGAGCACCCGAACCAGGAACCGCCGTTCTCGGACATCTGAACCGTTCGTCCGACCGCCTCGTTGGGGAGCTGCTCGACCGGTTCGGATGGCTCAGCCCCGGAACGGAGGGCGGAGGGAGCTCGGATGTCGATTCAACTGGCTCTTGACGAACGCCGATCGACCCCGCTGAGAGAGGGCGACTGGCTCCTCGAGATCTCCGCGGTCCTCGAGGGGACGACCCACGTCTCGGGCATCGGCTGGAGGTTGACGTCGTCCGACGGGCCGCGCCCGGTCCGCTCCGCTGCGCGCCGGTACGGCCGCACCCTTGTCTTCTCGGAGCTGGCCGCCCTCCGGGGCGGCCTTACGGAGGCGAGCGAAGGAGGCGGCCTCCGGATCCGCGTCCGGTCGCCGAGCCCATTGATCGCCGCCCTCTTCGCAGCGAATCCTCCGGAACGGTACCGACGGGCGGCGGCCACCGCCGCGGCGATGCGCCCGCTGCTCGCCCGGTTTGAGGCGGTCCGGTTCGATCCGCCCGCCCCGGCCGACTCGGAGCTGACCCACGCCGTCGGCGAGGCCCTGGACGTAGGCCTCCACCGAGTGGCGGAGGTCGAGCAGCACCGGGTCCACATCATGGAGCGGATCGTCGAACGGGCGCGGGAGGTCCATCTCGCGGAGCGAGAGGGACGGTGGGTCGCGAACGACCGGTACCATGTCGAGCTCGACCCGATGCGCTGCGAGTGCCCGGCGTGGACGGCCCGCTGGGCCCGGGTTCCGATCGCAGGTCGGCGCGCGGCCCGACTTCCGTGCAAGCATATCGTGGCGCTCGCGCTCCGGGAGGGGATCGCGGTACCAGCCGACCTCGCGACGATGGCTCGAAAGGCGCCCGGCTAGCCCCTGCCGGTCCGGCGCCGCGGCGGCCTACTCGACCTTGAGGTATTTGGACGCGACCAGAGTCCCGACGCCCACCATCAGCGCCGCGAATATCCCGAGATAGCCGAGATAGAGCCAGTTCGCGGTACCGTTCACGATGACCCCGCGTCCCAGGAGCGCCGAGAAGCCGACGGGGTTGACGTGGGCGATCGCCTGCATCCACGAGGGATAGTTCTGCGACGGGAACAGCGCCCCGCTTGCGAACATGAGCGGCATGGTGATGAAGTTCGAGATGACGCCCGGCGTCTGCCAGTCGGTACTGGACGCCGTCACCGCGAGGAAGAACGCGGAGAAGCCGAATCCGAGGAGGACGAGGCCCAGGAGCCAGCCGGCCCACATCAGCGGGTCCCCCTGGAAACGGACCCCGAAGACGAGCGCCGCGGCGATCATGACCGGGATCTGCACCATCCCGCGGGTCGCGGAGCCGAGCGCCTTCGAGAGGTAGACGGTGCTGCGCCCGGTCGGCGTCAACAGCACGCGCTTCATGAAACCGAACCGCTTGTCCTGGATCGTGCTCATCGACCCGAACATCCCGATCGACAGCATGGAGGTGGACAGCACCCCGGGGAGGAGGAACTGAAGGTAGCCGGTTCCCGGCGGGGCGTGCAGCAGCGCATCGAGGGAGGAGAGCGGCACGGAGGCGAAGCTGCTGCCGAAGAACGCGAGCCACATGAACGGTTGGACGAGGGTGATGATGAGGACGAGCGGGTTGCGGAACGTCTTGATCAGCTCGCGCGCATACAGGCCGTAGAACTGGCTCCCCTGCCCGATGTAGTCGCTGGCGGCGGCTTTCTGAGGACGAGGCCACAGCGCGAACCGATGCTCGGCGCTCACTGCCGCGCCCTCCGGATGTTCATGTAGAATTTGCGGAAATCCTGAACGTCCGCGCCGGCCTGGTCGATCCGTTTTCCGGTGATGTCGATGAAGACGCTCTCGAGGCTCGGCTTCTCGATGTTCACCCGCTGGACCGAATTCTCGGGGAGCGACGCGAACAGGTGGGGCAGCGTCTCCTCCGCGGATCCGACCTTCAGGATCCACCCTTTCCCTTGCGCATGCGCCTCGACGACCCCCGGAAGGGACCGCAGCTGGGCCTCCGTGACCGGCGCGGATGTCTCGATGTCGAGGAAGTCGTGCTTGATCCGGCTCTTGAGCTCGGACGGGGTCCCCGACGCGACGAACTTTCCCCGGTCGATGATCGCGACGTGGTCGCAGAGCGCGTCCGCCTCCTCGATGTAGTGAGACGTCAGCAGCACCGTCACGCCAAACTCGCGGTTGACGCCGGTGATCAGCTTCCACAGCATCCGGCGCACGTTCACGTCGAGGCCGATCGTCGGTTCGTCCATGAACACCACCTGCGGCTGGTGCAGGAGCGCCAGGGCGATCTCCATCTTCTTGCGCATGCCGGTCGAGTAGGTGCCGACGCGGTCGTCGCGGCGGTCGGTCAGCTCGAAGTAGGCGAGCAGCTGCTCCGCTCGCTCCTTCCAGTCGGAGAGGCGCTGGAGCTTCGCCTGGAGCCAGAGGTTCTCCCAACCGCTCAGGTCGTCGTCCAGGATCACCTCGGCCGCTACCCACCCGATGTTCTGTTTGACGTGCATCGGCTGGCGACGTATGTCAAACCCCGCCACGATCGCTTCGCCGGCGGTCGGGTCGCTGAGGCCGGTGAGGAGCTTGATGATCGTTGTTTTTCCGGCGCCGTTCGGCCCGAGGAGACCGAACACGCTTCCGCGGGCGACGTCCATATCGACGTGGTCGACCGCGGTGAGCTCACCGTATCTCTTCGTGAGCCCGTGGGCTACGATCGCGCTCTCCGCCAACCGCTACCTCCCCGCGGCACCTTCGAACGGGCCGGACGCTTTAGGTCGGCGGTCGAGCCGGTTTGACGGGGAAGCAGCCGCGTCGTTCGCCGAGCGGTCTTTGTGCGTCGAGAGCTCATCGAACTCTATCCGATCTCTCGAGTACAGATTGGAGGACGTCCCCCACAGGGGGTGCCGCCCGAGCGACACCGCCGATCGGCGAGATCGAAGGGAATCAGCCGCGGGAGGGATTTGAACCCTCGGCCTGCTCCTTACCAAGGAGCCGCTCTGCCAGCTGAGCCACCGCGGCGTCAGTCGCGCTTCGGCTGCGGACGCTTATCCCGCTTTCCCCCGCCCGCGGCGTCGGCCCAGGGAAACCCGACCGACTGCGCGGCCCAGTCGGCCCGGTCCGTGGGGAGGAGCGGCTGCTTCGCGAGGAAGGCCCGCATCCCCTCCTTCTGGCCCTCGGTTCCGAACAGCCGGGCCCACAGGTCGAGCTCGTAGGCGAGACCGTCATCGATACTCGGGTCGATCGCGCGCGCGAGTGCGTACTTCGCCGCGGCGAGGGCGACCGGTGGCTTCGCAGCGAGCTCGTCCGCCAGCGTGAGCGCAGCCCGCATCAGATCCGTTCGCGGGACGACCCGGTCGACCAGACCCTCCGCAAGGGCTCTCGATGCCGGGACCGCCTCGCCCGTCAGGATCCAACGGCGCGCGGCGGCCGCTCCGACACGGCGGGGAAGTCGTCGAGTACCCCCCCACCCCGGCATGACTCCCAGGTTGATCTCGGGTTGTCCGAACCGGGCGTCCTCGCTCGCCAGGATGAAATCGCAGGCGAGCGCGATCTCGCACCCGCCGCCCAGGCAGACGCCGTGGACCGCGGCGATGACCGGTAACGGGAGTCGCTCGATCGCGCGCGTCACCGACTGTCCGCGCGCGCCGTGAACCTGAGCCTCGGCCGGTCCCATCGGCGCCATCTCGCGAATATCCGCCCCGGCGGCGAACGCCTTCTCGGCCGCGCTCGCGAGGATCACGACGCGGGCCTGTGGATCGTTCGTCAGCTCCTCGATCCGCTCGAGGAGCCGGTCGAGCACCGCTCGCGAGAGGACGTTCACGGGCGGGTGGTCCAGCGTGAGGACGACCGTTCCTCCGCGGTTCTCGCGGCGGACCCACTCGGGCGCCCCGATATCGGCCATTCGCCGAGGCGAACGGGGCGCAGTATTAATGTCCCGCAATCTCGGCCGCCGATGCGGGCCCTCGTGACGGGTGCCTCCCGTGGAATCGGTCGGGCGACGGCGATCCAACTCGCACGGGATGGGTTCGAGGTTCTGGCCCATTATCACACCCACGACGAGGAGGCCGAGCAACTCGTCGACGGGATTCGAGCCGCCGGAGGATCTGCGGTCGCGCTCGGGGCCGATCTCTCGAGTCGCGACGGCGTGCTCCGTCTCGCGCGCGCGGTTCGGACGCGCGGGAAGGCCCTCGACGCGCTCGTGCTGAACGCGGGCTCGTACCCCCGTCTCCCATTCCGCGACCTCGGGCCCGAGGAGTTTGAGGCATGTTTCCGGGTGCACGTGTTCGGTCCGGCCGAGCTCGTGCGCCAGCTCCTCCCACTGCTCGAAGCGGCCCCGGCCGGGTCGGTAGTATTTGTTTCCAGCGTGCTCGCCTACGAAGGATCGCGGCACGGCGCTCACTATGCGGCCGCGAAGGCCGCCGGGCTCGGGCTCGCGCGTTCCCTCGCCCGCGAGCTCGCCCCCCACATCCGGGTGAACGTGGTCGCACCGGGCGCGATCGACACAGCGATCCTCTCCGGCGACACCGCCCCTCAACGTACCGAGAGGGCCGCCCGGATCCCGCTCGCCCGGATCGGTCGACCGGCCGAGGTCGCGGAAGCGGTCGCGTACCTGGTCTCCGGCCGAGCGAGCTACCTGACGGGGACGACCCTCCATGTCAACGGCGGACTTCGGATGGAGTAACGGAGTACGACGATGGCCCGCGCGATCGTATCGGTCTGGCACGGGACGTACATCGTCGATGGTACCGCGGTGCTTCGCCGGGCCCCGGCCCCACTCGACCCGGAAGCGCTCTGCGCCCGCGCGCGCCTGCGCGCCACCGGCGGGCTGACACCGGAGGAAGAGGCGACACTCGCCCAGCGGGGCTCGGAGGCGTGGGTCAGTCGGGATCGTCGCCTTGTCGGTCCGGGGATCACGTATGGACGGGAGGCGCCGCCGTCGGTACCGTTCGATGGAGAGGCGCCGCTCCAACGGGAGTACATCCTTCGCGCCGCGGAGGAGGCCCTCGAGGCGTCCTGGGACCCCTCGATCCATGTCGAAGAGGCGGTCCGCGCAGTGCGCGACCTCGACCGGGCGGCGAATCTGGTCGGCGAGCGCCTGGCGAGCTGGGTCGGACGCGATACTCCGGACGTAGAGGCGGGGGACCCGGCGAAGGCGGCCCGGGCCGCGATCTCGGGTACGTCGGTGACCTCCCTCGGCCCGGACGACCCGGCCCTGACCGACGCTCGGCGGCGTCTCGCGGAACTGTTCCTCGCCATCGGGAGCGCCCGGGAAGCGCTCGAAGCGGCCGTCGCGGTGTCCGTGCCGGTGCGTACGCCGAATCTGCACGCGCTGCTCGGCCCGGAGCTCGCCGGATTGATGCTCGCTCAGGCGGGCGGCCTCGCCCGGCTCGCCCGCCTGCCGGCGAGCACCGTCCAGGTGCTGGGGGCAGAACGCGCGTTCTTCGAGCATCTTCGCGGGCGCGCCCCTCCGCCGCGCCACGGACTCCTGTTCATGCACCCCCAGATCCAATCGGCCCCCCGGAGCGATCGGGGGAAACTGGCCCGCGCCCTCGCCGGAAAGGTGGCGATCGCCGCGCGGAAGGACCAGGCGGGCTCGCCGCTCGCACCCGAGCTCAAAGCGTCGTTCGAGCGGCGAGAGTCGGACCTCCGGGCCCGGCGCGGATCCGGTCGACGCCGAAGCCGAGGCGGTTCAGGGCCGCCACTTGACCGTGCAACCGGCGACCGGTAGCTCGGCCGGCGTCACGGGTTTTCCGGCGAGGGCCTGCTCGATCGCGGACTCGAGATACTTGTGCTTCACCCGTTCGGGGTGCTGATGGTCGTCGTCGATCCGCCCTTGGAAGAGGAGCCGCCGGTCCTTTCCGAAGAGCATCGGATGCGGAGTGACGAGCGCTCCGTAGGCGTGCGCCACCTCCTGGCTCTCGTCCCTCAGGTACGGGAACGGGTACCCCTTCTCGCGGGCACGGACCGCCATCGACTCCGCCCCGTCGTCCGGGTACGCTGCGGCGTCGTTCGAGTTGATCAGCACCACCGCGACCCCGCGGGGACCGTACTTCCGGCCGATCTCGACCATCCGCGGCTCCCACGCCTGGACGTACGGGCAGTGATTGCACCAGAAGGCGACGAGCAGGAGCGGTTGGCCGGAGAACTCAGAGAGCCGATGCGTCGCCCCATCGGTCCCCGGTAGGGCGAAGTCGGGGGCGGCGTCGCCCGGGTGCAGCTGGTACGTGCTCAGCTCGGCCATGCGAGTGCGAGCGGGGTCGTCCTCTTATCCTTTCGACCGGCCACCGGTCGGCGAGTCGCCCCTCGGAGCACGGCGTGCCGACCGACCGAACCGTCGCCGACGCATCCTCGATCCCGCGGATCGTCGACCGCCGTGTCGGCGCAGCGGAGTACGCTCACGGCGACGAAGCGCTGTTGGCTCGCGGGGCCCGCGCGGTGCGCGTCGCGCTCCTCGAGACGCGGTGTCTTTCCTACGGGGTCGGAGCCCGCGGACCGTACCTCCGCCGGGCCGAAGCGGAAGGGATCCCGATCGTGGCGCGGCGGTCCGGTGGCACGGGACTGCTGCACGAAGTCGGCGACCTCGCGTGGACGGTCGTGCTTCCCCGCGACGATCCGAGGGTCGGCCGGGATTTTGCCCGCGCCTACGCCCGTCTCGGCCGGGGTGTGGTCCGGTGGCTGGGCGCCCTAGGTGTGGAATGTGCATGGACCCCGGCTCCCGGGACGTCCCACGACTACTGCATGCTCAGCGAACGCGGGTGGGTGTTGGGGGCGGGCGATCGGATCCTGGGGGGCGCCGCGCAGCACCTCATCCGGTCCGCCCTGTTGCACCACGGAACCATCTCGGTGACCGTCGATCGAACGGCGATCGACCGATTGTTCGGATTCGTCGCTCCCAGTCCCAGCGCGCGGCTGGGCGGCCTCCGGGAGCTTGGAATTCAGGCCTCGGGGAACTCGCTGGCGGACGGCCTCTCGAAGGCGCTAGAGGAAGACCTGACCGAAACCTAGGTCGCGGGCTACGCCGGTCGGTCGGCCCAGAGACGGTCCGCGGCGAGCTCCGCGGCCGTGCGGATCTCGTCCCAGCGGCCGTGCACGAGGGTGCGCCCGCGCACCACCGGCCGACCGGCGACGAACACCGAATCGATCGCATCGGCCTCGGCCGAGTACGCGAGGTGCGAGACGATCGCCTCGGGACGGGCCGGGAGGAGCGACGGATGGTCGAGTCGCACGAGCGAGAAGTCCGCCTGCTTGCCGACCTCGAGCGATCCGAGCAGCTCGCCCCGGCCGAGGATCTGGGCCCCGCCGATCGTGGCGAAGTCGAGAAGTTCCTGGGAAGAGAGGACCGAGGCGTCCCACCGCTGGTTCTTCTGGACGAGCCCCGCGACGTGCATCTCCCGAAGCATCGAGAGCGAGTTGTTGCTCGCGACCGAATCGGTCCCGAGGCCCACCACCGCACCCGCCGCGCGGAGCTCGACGACCGGGGCGACGCCCCCCGAGGCGAGCTTCAGGTTCGAGCTGGGACAGTGCGCGATCCCCACCCGCCGCCGGGCGAGGGTCTCGATCTCCCGGCCGGTGATCCAGACGGTGTGCGCCGCGACCATTCCGGGCCCGAAGAAGCCGATCTCCTCGAGCCAGTCGACCGGTCGGCGGCCGGTCTTCGCCTCGTGCTCGTGGACCTCCCGCCGCGTCTCCGAGAGATGGAAGTGACAGATCCCGGTGGTCTGTTCGGCGAGCTCCCGGGCGCCCAGCCAAGTCTCCCGGTCGCAGACGTAGACCCCCTGCGGCGCCACGAGCGGCGTGATCACACCCCGCTCCTTCCACCGGCCGATGAAGGAGCGTGCGTTGTCGAGCGGACGACCGGCCTGGGTCGTCTTGTCCGCATCCAGCACCGCCCACCCGAGGAACGCGCGGATCCCGAGCGATTCCGCGGCTCGGGCGACGCCGTCCTCGAAATAGTACAGGTCGAGGAACGATGTCGTGCCACCGAGCAGCATCTCGGCGATCCCGGCCCGGGCGGCCACCTCGACGTCTGCCTCCGTGCGGCGGGCGTCGACACGGAACAACGTCTCGAGGAATCCTCCCAGCTCCCGGTCGTCCGCGATCCCGCGCAGCACGCTCATCGCGACGTGCGTGTGCGCGTTGACGAACCCGGGGATCGCGGCGAAGGCGCGCCCGTCGATCTCCTCGGCTCCGTCGCGCGGTGCGCCGGGCCCGACGTGGGAGAATCGCCCCCCGTCGATGCGGAGGTCCCCGCGCACGATGCGGCGCTTCGGATCCTGCGTGACCAGGAGCGCGTCACGGACCACGAGGGGGGCGACGGTGGTCGTGGACGTCGGCACGTCGCTCGCTATCGAGCCGAAGCGATAACTCGTTCGGCCGCGCCGGGGACCCCGACCGAAGGAGGGCGGGCTACACGTCGAGGTTCTTGACCTCGAGCGAGTGCTCCTCGATGTACGCGCGGCGAGGCTCGACCTCCTCGCCCATCAGGATCTGCATCAGCTCGTTCGCGCGCGCCGCGTCCTCGACCGTCACCTTGAGGAGCGTGCGGGCGCCGCGTCGCATCGTCGTCTCGGCGAGCTGCTCCGCGTTCATCTCCCCGAGCCCCTTGTAGCGCTGGATCGTCACACCCTTCATGCCGCCCAGGGCGCCGACTACCTGGTCGCGCTCCTCGTCGGAGTAGGAGTAGGTGATCTTCGCGCCCTTCTGAATCCGGTAGAGGGGCGGTTGGGCGATGAACACCCGTCCTTCGGAGATGAGGACCTGCATCTTCCGGTAGAACAGCGTCAGCAAGAGCGTGCGAATGTGGGCTCCGTCGACGTCGGCATCGGCCATCAGGATGATCTTGTGATACCGGAGCCGGGCGATGTCCTGCTCCTCGCCGATCCCGATCCCGACCGCGGTGATCAAGGCGCGGATCGCCTCGTTCTGCAGCATCTTGTCGAGCCGGGCCTTCTCGACGTTCAGGATCTTCCCGCGCAACGGCAGGATCGCCTGGAACTCGCGGTCGCGACCCTGCTTCGCGGTGCCGCCGGCGCTGTCTCCCTCCACGAGGAAGAGCTCGCACTCCGCGGGATCGCGCGAATGGCAGTCGGCCAGCTTTCCGGGGAGGCCACCTCCATCGAGCAGGCCCTTGCGCCGGGTGAGCTCGCGCGCTTTGCGCGCGGCCTCGCGCGCCTGCGCCGCCTGGAGCGCTTTCGCGATCAGCGCCTGGCCGATCGCCGGGTGCTCTTCGAGGTATTCGGTGAGCTTCTGGTTCACCGCGCTCTCGACCTGACCCTTGACCTCGGAGTTGCCGAGCTTTCCCTTCGTCTGGCCCTCGAATTGCGGTTCGAGGACCTTGATCGAAAGGACGCTCGCGAGGCCCTCGCGGACGTCATCGCCGGTGAGCCCCTCCTTGTCGCCCTTGATCCACCCGTGACCGCGCGCGTAGTCGTTGAGCGTGCGGGTGAGCGCGGCGCGCAGGCCGATCACATGGGTCCCGCCGTCCGCCGTGTGGATGTTGTTCACGAACGCGAGGGAGGTCTCGTTGTACCCGTCGTTGTACTGGAGGGCGACCTCGATGTCCGTCGTGTCGCGCTTCGTGTGCAGGTAGATCGGGGGCCGGAACAGGACGGTCGTCGCCTGGTTCAGGTCCTCGACGAACTCGGCGATCCCCCCGGCGTGGTGGAACGTCGATTTCACGCCGCTCCGCTCGTCGTGGAACTGGATGTTGACGCCCGCGTTCAGGAACGAGAGCTCCTTGAGCCGGCGCTGGATCGTCTCGGCGTCAAACACCGTCGTCTCGAGGATCGCCCCGTCCGGCTTAAACCGGGTCTCGGTGCCGGTGGCGTTGGCCGGGCCGACCACCGCGAGCGGTGCCACGGGGGCTCCGTGGTCGTAGCGCTGGAAGTATTCGTGGCCGTCCCGCCGTACGCGGACCTCGCACCATTCGGAGAGAGCGTTCACGACGTGCACGCCGACGCCGTGCAGTCCGCCCGACACTTTGTACGTGTTCCGGTCGAATTTCGAACCGGCGTGGAGCACCGTCATGACGATCTCGAGCGCCGGCCGATTGTACTTCGGATGGATCTCGACGGGGATGCCCCGGCCGTCGTCCCGGACCGAGCAGGAACCGTCTTCGTAGAGCGTCACGAGGATCTCGGTGCACGCGCCCGCGAGCACCTCGTCGATCGAGTTGTCGACGACCTCCGTGACGAGCTGGTGCAGACCGCGAACATCGGTCGATCCGATGTACATTCCGGGGCGCTTGCGGACCGCCGAAAGTCCCTCGAGAATCTGGATCGAACTCGCGTCGTACGCGGCGACCGGAACGGACTGCTGTACCATCGGAAACCGGCGAGATTCGCCGCTCAAAAATAACGAGCCGGCCTCGCGTTATAACGCTTGGGCTCGGGAAGAAAGACGACATATGACGAAGCCGATATCCGGCACCATTCGGACACGATTCGGACTGGCTCGCAGGGTGCACTTTGCGACCCGCAAAGGGGCCGTCCGCACCCTCCCCAAATCGCCCGGCGATAGGGCTAATATGAAGGCCCGACCTCCGACCGATCGACGCTCATGCCCGACGACCGGCCCGAGACTCCTCCTACGGCCGGAGCGCCCTCGTCCGAGGAGACGGTACCGGCCGAGCCGACGGAGGATTGGGGAACGCGGTACAAGTACCTCCTGGCGGACTTCGAGAACTACCGACGACGGTCGGAACGGGACCGGGAGTCGATCACTCGCCAAAGCCGCGGGGCGATGCTCCGCGAGCTGCTTCCGATCTTGGAGGCGTTCCGGGCGGCCCGGCAGGCGATCGACCGGCTGCCCGCGTCGGACCCGTTGCACCGCGGATTCGACCTGCTCGACCGAGAGTGGATGACGTTCCTCAAGCACGAGGGCGTAGAGCCGGTCGCGCGCGTGGGTGAACCGTTCCGCGCCGAGGAGGCCGAAGCGGTCGGGGAAGCGCCGACGCGCCCCGATGCCCCTGACGGGTCGATCGCGGAGGTGGTTCAGCAAGGGTACCGGTTCTTCGGCGGACTGCTGCGCACCGCCAAGGTCATCGTCGCTCGGCCGGCGGTCGGCGCCGATCGGCCGAGCGAGTCGGCCGCCGCCGCGACGTCCGAGGAAAAGCCGTGACCGGTTCTTCCGAAGTCCCCGGCTTTTACAAGCGGTCGGTCGCCGAGCGCCGGGCGTTCGTGCGCGAGTGGGCCGGTCTCACGGAACAGGAGGCGGCCGCGTACGAGTTCCCTCCGGGGATCGACGCCGGGACGATCGACCGGATGATCGAGAACGTGATCGGCGTCATGCCGCTCCCCCTCGGAGTGGCCACGAACTTCCGGATCAACGACCGGGACTACCTCGTGCCGATGGCGATCGAGGAACCGAGTGTCGTCGCCGCGGCGTCGAACGCCGCCAAGGTCGCCCGGGCGTCCGGCGGCTTCCGGGCCCAGTCGACGCCCCCGGTGATGATCGGCCAGATCCAGATCATGGATGTCGTCGATCCGGCCGCGGCGCGGCATCGTATCCTCGACCGGACGGACGCGCTTCTCGAGGCAGCGAACGCCAAGGATCCGGTCCTGGTCAAGTTCGGCGGCGGCGCGAAGCAGATCGAAGTGCGGATCTTGCCGTCGAGCCGCGGCACGATGCTCATCGTGCATCTGCTCGTGGACGCGCGCGACGCCGGCGGAATGAACGCCGTCAACACGATGTGCGAAGCACTCGCCCCCGAGGTCGCGCGGTTGGCCGGGGGGCGCGCGGTGCTCCGCATCATCTCAAACCTCGCCGTCCACCGCCTCGCGCGGGCGCACGCCACCTTCCGCGCCGACCTGCTCCAGACCGACCACTCGACCGGACCCGCGACGGTCGAAGGGATCCTCGACGCATTCGCCTTCGCCGCCGCCGACCCGTTCCGCTGCGCGACCCACAACAAGGGGATCATGAACGGGATCTCGAGCGTGGTGCTGGCGACGGGCAACGACTTCCGGGCGATCGAGAGCGGCGCGCACACGTACGCCGCGTGGCTCGCCTCGGGGGAGGGGGCGGTCGTGCGGCCCTTGACAACCTACGAGAAGGACCGGGACGGCAACCTGGTCGGGTCGATCGAGCTCCCCGTGCCGGTCGGTCTCATCGGCGGGGCGACCGCCGTGCATCCGACCGCCAAAGCGAACGTCCGCCTGCTCGGGGTGAAGAGCGCCCGGGAGCTGGGGGAGGTGCTCGCTGCGGTGGGACTGGCGCAGAACTTCGCCGCGCTGCGCGCCCTCGCCACCGAGGGGATCCAGCGCGGCCACATGGAGCTCGCCGCCCGCAACCTCGCCGCGAACGCGGGGGCACGTCCGGACGAGGTCGACCGGGTCGTGGAGCGGCTGATCGCCGAGCACAAGATCCGATTCGACCGTGCCAAAGAGATCGTCGACGAGCTGCGGCGCGGCTCCGGATGAACGTCGGCGTCCTCGCGCTCCAGGGCGACGTCCCGGAGCACTTGCGGGCCCTCGAGCGCGGGGCCGAAGGCCAAGCGGTTCGTGCGGTCCGCACGCCCGCCGATCTCGCCGAGGTGGACGCGTTGTTCCTCCCCGGCGGCGAGTCGACCACGATCGCCCGCCTGCTCCAGGGAACCGGGTTGTGGGAGCCGCTCCGCGCGCGCCTGCGCGACGGCCTCCCCGTCCTCGCCACCTGCGCGGGGTTGATCCTCCTCGCCCGCCGCCTCGAACCGAGCGCCGCGGGACGCGACCCGCCCACCCTGGGCGTCCTGGATGTGACGGTGCGTCGGAACGACTACGGGTCGCAGGGAGAGTCGTTCGAGGAGGGCATCCGGGTCGAAGGGCTCGGGGCCGAGCCGTTCCCAGGGGTCTTCATCCGGGCCCCGCGCATACTCGAGGTCGGCCCGGACGCGTTTCCGATCGCGTGGCGGGGGGCCGAGGTCGTCGGCGTCAGGGGGGGACGGGTCTGGGGGCTCACGTTCCATCCGGAGCTCTCTAGCGACCTCCGGGTGCACCGAAAATTCCTCGCCGAGGTATCGGTCTCCCGCTGATCGGCCGCTCGCGATCCTCAGTGGTACGTATCGAATCGGTACGGCTCGAGCGGCAGCTCTCCGATCGCCATCAGGAACTCCGGCGGAGTGAGCACGGGCTTCGGGTAGTTCCGGCCGTCGTCGATCGCGATGCGAGGGCACGCCGTGCTCACGTACGCGTCGAACGAGCGCCCTTCGAGGTCCCGGGGGTCCACCCGGTCGGCGAGCAGGATCTCGGCTTCGAGGCCCCGGCCGCGGGCTCGCTCTTGAAGGGCCAGCGCCGTCGGCATGCGCATCTGGCCGACGAACGTAGAGACGATCACGCCCCACTTCCGCGCGTCGCGAACCGAGGCGACGAGGAGCTGGCGTCCGCGCACGAGAGCGCCCCGGTCGATCGGCTCCTCGAGTTCCCCGCGGAACGGGTCGACCGACCAGACGGGCCGGTCGACGGCGAGCGCAAGACCGATCGGATGGAATCGGCCGGAACCGAGGAACAGGAACGCGTCGACCTCCGCGAGGGTCGATTCGGCGCCTGTGTAGTTGCACCCGAGCGCCTGGGCCGCGTACGCGAGTCGATGATCCCCCGATCCGATCCGCACGTCGTACCCGTGCGCGTGCAACGCCTCGGTGAGCGGACCGACCAGGTCGAGGTGCTGCACCGACGCGACGAGTCCGAGTCGCTTCGGCACTCCCCCTGCGCGGATGGTCTCGGCGAGGGCGGCCGGGTCGCCCGCCGCAGAGCGCATCTCGACGAAGAACGTCCGCCGTTCGGGCAGTGCGTTCGGGATCGGGGCGTGGCCGAGGACGATCGCGAGATCGGCCCGCGGGGCCTCATCTCGGGAGGGCGGGTCGCACGCCCCGAAGCACGCGCGGGCGGCCACGTCGACCGGCGCCCCGACCTCCTCGCGGAGCCGTGCCGCGAGCTCGTGGGCGTCTCGGACGAGGCCGGCGGGCACCTGGAGGATGATGCGTCGCGGGGCGACCTCCCGCGCGGCCGCGATCAGATCGGGACCGACGACGGAGAATACCCGGGGCGCCGGCCGGGGCGTTGAGTCGGTGACCGGCGGGGCGGACATGGGCCGGCCCCGACGGAGCGAGGTGCTAAAGGTTTGGGGAATCGGACCGGCCGAAGGCTCTACTCGGGTGCGGGGGACCCCGGAGCATCTCCCGGGGAGTTCTGCGCGATCCGTGCCGCCAACCGACGCACGGCCTCTTTGTTGTCCTCGAAGTGGAGACGTCGGATCGCCTCCCCCGGCGCCGTCCACTCGAACGATTCGTGCTCGGGGCTCAGCTCCGGGAGAAACCCCCGGGGGATGCGCACCGCGTACGCGTGCAACCTCCACGTCTCGCCGTTGTCGGCGCGGAACGGTACGTGCCAGTCGAGCGGCTCGAGCGCGAGCGCCGAGGTGAGCCCGGTCTCCTCCGTGAGCTCCCGGGCGAGGGCCGCCTCGAGGTTCGCGTCTTCGGGGTCGACCTTGCCGCTCACCGGCACCCAAATCCGGCCCCGGGTCGGGGGCCGTCGAAAGAGAAGTATCTCGAGGGGCGGGGTGGCGTAGAGGTACCCTTCGACGCACTCGCGGACGACCGGCCCGAGCGGCCCGTTCACCGACCGCCCCGGGTGAGGATCCGAAGGATCGCTTCCGCCGGGGCGCCGTTCGTTCCGAGGAGCGCTTCGATCGCTTCCTCGCGGGAGACGTTCGCCTGCTCCATGACGAGGCGGATGTCGTCCTCCGGCGGTCCGGACGGGGCCGCGGGGGAGGCGGCGGCGGCGCCGCCGCCGAGCACGGAGGTCGCGCTCCTCGCCCGGATCTCGGGCTGGCCGACGACCTGGTAGGTTCGGACCCCCTGCACGTTGAGGATCGTGACCTCGGGCGCCCGGAAGACGTGCTCCTTCGTCGCCGTGCGGACGATGACCTCCTCGACGCCGGGGACCGGCTCGGTGGTCATGCCCATGCGGCGCATCATCATCTCGACCTGGCGCGGGTTGCGTCCGCCGCCCGGAAGCATACCGGTCGCCTCCTACGCCCCGTCGTCGTCGCCGGTCGCCGCGCGGATCTTTAGCTCGAGGTCCGGGTCGTCCGCCGGGGTCTCCTCCTCGGGCGTCAAGCGACCGCGCTGGCGTCCCCGTTGACGGGCCGCCTCGTGGACCCGGTGGACCTGGGCCGTCAAATCTTCGAGGAGACCGGAGACGCCGGCCATCAGATTCCAGCCGGTGTGGGATGCGTAGAAGATCCCCGCATTGGTGTGGAGCCGCGCTTCCACCGTGAGGTCGTTCGTGCGGTGGGTCGCGTGGGGAGCGAAGTGGAGCGAGAGCAGGCTCGGTTGGGAGTACCGGGTGATCCGGCCCAATCCGCGGGCCACGAGCGCGTCGATCTCTGCGATCAGGCCGGGGTCGCCCGCACCGCGCAGGCCGGTGATCTCCACGTAGACGTCCTCGACCCGGGGTTTCCCCTGAGCCGGTCGGCTGCGTGCGACGATCAACCCGAGGAGGTCGGACTCGGAGAGGACGCGGGTGGGACGGCTGTCCTCGACAACGAAGACGCTCGAGACGGCCTCCTCGGTCATTCGCCGGGCCGCGGCCACCACGTCCGTGCCGCTCGGGACCGTGACCGCCGGGCGGTGCATGATCGAGCCGACCTCGACGTTCAGCGCCGTGCTGACGTCCCGCGCGTCGCGCTTGCCTCCGGCCGTGGGGCGCCACAGGACCTCGGTGAGATCCTTCACGCCGACCGCCCCGACGAGCCGGCCCTTCCGGTCGACGACCGGGAACGGATGTTCCTCGAGGAGGCGGATCTGATCGACCAGGTTCCGGCAGAGGTCGTTTTCGCGGACCGTCATGGACGGAGGCCGGGAGACCTCCTCCACCGTCGGGAGCGGACCGCGGGAGAACAGGGGTACGTGACCGAGCTCGCGTACGAGGTCGCTGCGGCTCACGATCCCGAGCAACTCGCCCCGTCGGCCCACGACGGGCGCGGCCCGGAGCCCGGCCGCCAGCAGGGTCTCGGCGATCTCCGGATAGGTGCTCGAGGGGGTGATGAGCGGGGGAACGATCAAGAGGTGCTCGACCTTCGTCATCAGCGCGCGGCGGACCCGGCGGGCGATCGACTCGACCGTGATCATCCCGATCAGATGGGAGCGCCGGAGGACCGGGACCTCGTGGTAGCCGTGGGTGCGCATCAGCCCGAGGGCGCGGGAGACGGGGGCATCGTGCGGCAGGGTCGCCGGGCGCTTCGACATGAGATCGGCCGCGGTCGGCCATGCAGCGGGCATTGCGTCGCCACCCGAGCCGGAGGTCTTAGCGCCTACGGGGGGCGCGGCTCACACCGGGCGGGCCATCTGGTAGCCATTCTCGCCGTCGGAATAGTACGCGCGCAGGAGATCGGTGACAGAATACTGGTAGCGGGCGTAGAACCGGATCGCCGTGGCGTTCGACACCCGCACCTCGAGCGTGACGCGCCGGAAGCCGCGCCCGCGGCACCGTTCGAGGAAGGCGTCCATCAGCCGCGCCCCGATGCCTTGCGCCCGGTGTCCGCGCGCGACCGCGAACATCAAGACGCGGGCCTCGCCCGGCACCTGGCTGACCCCGAGCAGGAACCCCACCGGGACCCCGACCGGGTCGGCGGCGATCAGGAACCCGTCCGGCCAGTCCATGCCGAGCGAGGCGTACAACGACGGGTCGTAGCGCTCGTGCAGCGCCTCTTCGACGATCGACGCGATGAACGGCACGTCCAGGGAGAGGAATCCCCGCAGCGTCACGGGCGGACGGTCCGACGGTACGGGAGCCTCGGAGCGGCTCGGCGCCGTGTCAGCGATACATCTCACCCGCCCCTTCGGGCTCCGCCGCCCGCATACGGGACATCGACTCTCGGGTCTCTTGGAGGGTCTTGCGGACCTCCGACTCGATCTGACGCGCCTTCTCGCGCAACGGCTTCGTGTCGAGGACGAGGAGCGGAACGAGCGGGTTCACCGTCTCGATCACCTTGGCGGCCGCCCGGGCGTCCGGGTAATCCTTGTGCGCCTGGGCTACCAAGCAGAGCACGGGCGTGGTGCGGCCGATCGCGCCGAGGAGCAGGCCGCCCGCGAGCCCCGTCACGACCCCGTTCGCCGCCTGGAACCGATACTTCTCGAGGAGCGGGGCCGCCGCACGGTTCGCCATCGCGACCACGCGGGCGTCCCCCCGGGCGGACTCCTTCTCGATCGGCTGGCCCTCGATCGCCACGATCAGCTGGACCCCCTTCGCCTCGGCCCAGTCGAGAAGTACGCGGCCGAGCTGGTTGAGCATCGATACGGGGGGCTGGATGTCGGCGATCACGACGACGAGCTGGTCGCACGATCGGTCGACGCCGCAGACGAGCTTGCTCGCGTAGAGCCGGACGGGGGCGCTCACGACCCCCTCCTCCATGATGACGGTCGGCGGGAACTCTTCCGAGATCATGTAGGCGACCAGCGACATGTCGAGCGAATGCACGAGGTAGCTCGCCGCGACGGAGCCGACGAGCCCGTGCGTCGGGAAGCCGACCACGACCATGGCGCCGCGCAGCGACTCCTCGCGAGTGTCGACGATCCGCACCGTCGGGCTCTCCGCCATCGTCCCTCCTCCGCGGGTCGGAGTCCGGGGGGGCTTAAGCGAGTTCGGTTCGATGCGGAGTCGTCCGGGAGCGCTCCGGCGGAGTTCTCCGGCGGTCCGCCGGGGCCGGGCGAACGATTAAGTCACTTCCGGGCTATCGGCTGGAAGCGTTCGTTCGCGGGATTTTCCACCGAACGGAACGAGGATACTAGTCGTATGAAACGCCAGATGGTGGAGATGCTCGCCGAGCTGATCAAGATCCCCAGCGATCCGTTCGCCGACAAGCAGGAGGTGCTCGACTACGTCCAGTCGTTCACGGACCAGATCCGGATGCGCAACACGCTGTTCGGCGATCCGCACGCCCCGGCGCTGCTCGCGGAGTTCGGCCAGGGCGGGGTCGTCCTCTCCGGGCACCTCGACACGCCGCCGATCGGGGATTATTGGAGCTTCTCGCAGAGCCAGCTCGCCTCGGGCCGGATGTACGGCCGCGGCGCCGCGGACATGAAAGGGACGGTCGTCGCCATGCTCGAGGCCGCCCAGGACCTGGTCGCCCGGAAGATCCCCGTCGTCCTCGCCCTGACGACCGACGAAGAGACATCGATGCAGGGCGCCACGGCGCTCGCGAAGACGCTGCCTCTGCGCCGCGCCAAGGCGGTCGTCGTCGGCGAGCCGACCGGCCTCCGGGTCGCCTACGCGGAGAAAGGCGTGCTCGACCTCGCCATCGAGACCCGCGGGAAGGCGGCGCACGGCGCGATGCCGCACTTGGGCGAGAACGCGATCTCGAAGATGATGCGGATCCTCCGGGGCCTCGAGTCGTTCAAGGGGCGGATCGCCCACCCCGAACTCGGCTCGGTGACGCTCAACATCGGGACGTTCAGCGGCGGCAGCCGGCTCAACGTCGTGCCGAACAAGTGCACGAGCGAGGTCGACATCCGGTTCCCTCCGCCGTACACCCCCGACCAGCTCTACCACGAGATCGAAGAGCACCTGCGCCGGATCAAGACGCCGTTCACGCTGCGGCGCATCCTGACGATGCCCGCCGTCCAGATCGACCCGAACTCGGAGCACGTCCGCCTGCTGCGGGAGGTCGCGCAGGCCGAGCCGACGGTGCTCGTCCATGCCTCGGAAGCGGTCCACTACTCTCAGGTGAACCCACGGGTCGTCATCTTCGGCGCCGGCGAGGAGGAGCTCTCGCACCAGGCGAACGAGTACGTGAAGACCGAGGCGGTCGCGCGGGCGACCGAGGTGTACAAGAAGTACGCCCAGCGCCTCGCGAGCGCGCGCGCCTCCTCCTAGTCGGCCCGAGCCGTCCTCCCGCGCCATCAAGTAACCCGGCGGGTAGCCGCCCGGTGTGCGGGTCGCCCAGCTCACGACGCGGTATCCGCCCGCCCCCGGGGGCGTCGAACGGCACGTGGGCGAGCTCGTCCCCCGGCTCGCCGCCCGGGGCCACACGCTCGACATCTTCACGAGCGACCTCTACCGCGAGTTCCCGTGGCAACGGCTCGGACCCGAGGTGCCCCGCGAGGAGTCTCCGCCGTTCGGCTCGATCCACCGACTGCCGGTCTGGTCCCTGCCGGGCGAGCTGCACTACACGTTCTTTCGCGGCCTGGACGGGGCCCTGGCGAAGAGCCGCCCCGAGATCGTCCACGCCCACACGTACGGCACGAACCAGGTCGCGGTCGCGCGCCGTCACACCCGGCGGACCGGCACGCCGTTCGTGCTGACCGCCCACTTCCACCCGATCTGGTCGATCGAGGGGGGCTGGCTTCGCCATCGGATACGCGGGTTCTACGATCGCCGGCTCGCAGGGCCGGTCGTAGAGAGCGCCGCTCGGATCATCGTGCAGACGCACGAGGAGGAGCGGTTGCTCCGGTCGCTCCGCCTACCACTTCCCCCGCTCGCGATCATTCCGCCCGGGTACACGCCCCTGCCCCCGGCGTCGGTCGGATCGACGGTCGCCCGGGACCGCTGGGGGATCGAGGGGCCGTTCCTTCTGTTCGTCGGCCGGCTCGCCTCCAACAAGGGTCTGCTAGAACTCGCCGACGCCTTCGCACCCCTCGCACGTCGCGATCGGTCGGCGCATCTCCTCCTCGTCGGGGCCGACGGGGGCATGGCAGCGCGGTGGGACGCGCGGGTCGGCTCGCTCGGGATCGCGCCCCAGGTCCACCGCGTCGGGTACGTGGAAAGCGATGCCGACCTCGCCGCGTTGTATCGCGAGGCGCGCGCGACGGTGCTGCCGAGCGAGTACGAGGCGTTCGGCCTCGTGCTCCTCGAGTCGATGTCCCAGGGAACTCCGGTGATCGCGTCGCGGGTCGGTGGGATCCCCGAGTTCGTGGAGGACGGGAGGTCCGGCCTGCTCGTGCCGCCGGGGGACCGGTCGGCCCTGGCCGGCGCGATCGAGCGACTCTGGTCCGATGGGGCGCTCGCACGACAGCTCGGCGAATGCGGCCGTCGGGAGGTCGTGCCTCGGTTCGCCTGGGACGAGATCGCGGGCCGGATCGATGCGCTCTACGCGGAGGTCCTCACCCGGTGAAGATCGTTCACGTGACCCTGCGCTTCGACGCGCCCGGCGGCGTCGAAACGAACGTGCGCGAGCTCTCGCGGCGACTGAAAGCCGCGGGGGAGGAGGTCGAAGTGTTCGCGAGCGACCTCTACGACGAGGCGGGGTGGGACCGGCGCAACAACTACCGGCCGGAGGTCGATGGGGTCCCCGTGCGACGATTCGCCGTACGCAAGCGACTGGTGCCGCACCTCACCCTCCCGCTCATGGTCGGCCTGATCGATGCGCTCGCCGACAGCGGGGCGGACGTCATCCACGCCCACTCCCACCGCTACGGCCACGTCCTGCAAGCGGCGGCGGTGTCGGCGCGGCGCGGGATACCGCTCGTCGTCTCGACGTCGTACCATCCGGCGGACCGACGGGAGTCCTGGCGCAACCGACAGATCCTGCGCCTCGACGACTTCGCCTTCGGAGCGACGGCCTATCGAACGGCGCGGGCGATCGTGGTCCAGTCGGAGCTCGAGGCCCGCCTGCTCGGCGAGTTCGCCCCGGCGGACCGAGTGCGGATCGTCCCGCCGGGTGTCGACCTAGACGAGTGGAACCACCCCGCGCAGGACCGGGCCGATGGGCTCGCTCTCCCCGAAAAATACTTCCTCTACGCCGGGCGCATCGCCTCCAACAAGGGGCTGGCGAACCTCCTCGAGGCATGGGCGGGTTTACCGGCGACACCTCCGCTGCCCCTTGTCCTGATGGGCGCGGATTGGGGGGAGCGCGCTTCGCTCGAACGGCTCGCCGCCGACCGGGGGATCTCCGATCGCGTGCGGTGGCTCGGCCACGTGCCCGATCGGGGCGCCTACCGCGCGGTGTTCCGGGGCGCGCTCGGGTTCGTCCTGCCGTCCGAATGGGAGGCGTACGGATTCGTGCTGCTCGAAGCGATGGCGGCACGGACCCCGATCGTCGCCACGGCGATCGGCGCCGTCCCGGAGGTGCTCGGCCAGGGGGAGCGCGGCCTCCTCGTGCCGTACGGCGACGCGGGCGCGATGCGCGCCGCGATCCGTTCGATCCTCGACGATCCTTCGGGGGCCCTCGCTCGCGCGGAGGCGGGCTGGCACCACGTTCAACAGCTGGACTGGTCCGTCTCCGCGGAGCGGTTCCGCGCCCTTTATCGAGAGGTCGTCCGCGGGTGAGGCGGAGAGCGATCGAGTCGGATCAGCTCCTCGCCCACGTGAAAGAGGTCCCGACCTTCCTCGCCGGCGCGGAGTCGGCCCAGGGCGCACATCACGCGGCCCAGCACTCCGAGCAGCATTCGATCGTCGTCCCCTCCCCGTGGCACCGGGACCGATGGCCCCCATGTACATCTCATTAGCTCCGCCTTCATGACCCGGCCTGCCGGGTATCGGCGGCGCCGCAGTGGGGGCGGCGCGATCGGCCGGCGTACCGGCCCAACGCGCCCCCGAACGGACCGCGACGATCCGCGGCAGCGTACGACGGAGCAACGTGAGGGTAGCCCAGGTTTCGCTTCGATTTGATTCGCCGGGCGGGGTCGAGACGACCGTCCGCGAGATCTCCCGGGGGCTGCGCGCCGCGGGGGACGATGCCCACGTCTACGCGAGCGACCTGGTCGACGAACCGGCCTGGCGTCGGGGCGACGCCTTTCGTCCGTCGGTCGACGGGATCCCCGTGCATCGGTTCCGGGCGATCCGTCGCTCGGTGATGCCGCGGCTTTCCCTTCCGATGATGGTCGGTCTGGTGGACGCGCTCGCCGACAGTCGGGCGGACGTCATCCATGCGCACTCCCACCGGTACGGGCATGTGCTGCAGGCGGCGGCCGTCGCTCGTCGTCGATCGATCCCGCTCGTGGTCTCGACCCACTACCATCCGGCCGACCGGCGAGAGCCACCGCTCAAGCGGGGACTCCTTCGAGTCGAAGACGCCGTGTTCGGTATGACCGCCTACCGACACGCCGCCGCGCTCATCGTCGAGACCGAGCTCGAGGCCCGGCTCGTCCGGGAGTTCGCCCCGCCCGACCGGATCCGGGTGATCCCGCCTGGGATCGACCTCGCCGAGTGGGCCGACCCGGCGGGCGACCGGGCTCCCCCGGTGCCGCTGCCGGAGCAATACTTCCTCTTCACTGGGCGGATCGCATCGAACAAGGGGCTCCCGTTCCTGCTGGATGCGCTCGCCCGAGTCCCCGCCGGAGAGCGACTCCCGCTCGTCCTGATGGGGCCCGAGTGGGGCGAACGGGGGGCCCTCGAGGAGCAGGCTCGCCGACTGGGGCTCGCCGGGGAGATCCGGTGGCTGGTACCCGGACCCGATCGTCCGGAGTGGCGCTTCGCGGTTCGGCGCGCGACCGCCGTGGTCCTGCCGTCCGAGTGGGAAGCGTTCGGCATCGTCCTCCTCGAGGCGATGGCGGCCGGGACCCCGGTGATCGCTACCGAGATCGGCGGAATGCCGGAGGTCTTGGAAGGCGGACGATCGGGCCGTCTCGTTCCGTACGGTATCCCGGATCGCCTCGCCGAGGCTCTGCGGGCGGTGCTCGGAGATCCCGAGACCACGCACCGGCTCACCGCCCGCGGCCGTGAACGAGCCGCGGCGTTCTCATGGACGGAAGCGGTCCGTCGCCACCGGGATCTCTACCGGGAGCTCCTCGGGGGTTGAACCCCACGGAAGCGGGGGCGGGACGCGCTCAGGACGGGGACGTTCCGGAAAGCGACCGGCCCAGGCGATCGAGCGCCGCGATCCCCTTCCTCAGGTCGGATCGCGACGCCGCGAACGATAGGCGCAGGTGGGAGGTTCCGCGGGACCCAAACGCGTCTCCCGGTGTGGTGATCACACCGCGCTGAAGCAGCGCCGAGGCGACGTCGGTGGCCGAGGAGCGCCAATCGAATCGGGGGAACGCATAGAACGCGCCCGACGGCGGAACGACCGAGAGCCCCGGGATCTTGGAGAGGAGACGGACTACGATCTCGCGCCGCGCCCGGAACTCCGCGACCATCTTCCGGGTTGCGCCATTCGACTCGAGGCCCACGAGCACGGCGAGCTGGGCGGGCGTCGGCGGGCACGCCATCAGATGGTAGTGCATCTTGTTCAGCTCCACCGCGAGCGGTCGCGGGGCGACCAGGAAACCGATCCTCCAGCCGGTCATCGCGAGGGTCTTCGAGAACGAGTTCACGATCACGACCCGGTCGCACCGGCCCCAGAACGAGGTGGCCGGGCGGTCGTAGGTGATCTCCTCGTAGACCTCGTCGGAGACGATCGTGAGGTCGTGCCGGTCGGCGAACGCGACGATCCGATCGACCATCGCCTTCGGGAAGACGGCCCCGGTGGGATTCGAGGGACTGTTGACGACGATCGCCCGCGTCCGAGAGGTGACGAGGTTCTCGAGCTCGTCCGGATCGGGCAGGAAGCCGTCCTCCTCGGGCAGCGAGTACGGCACCGGCACGGCGCCGACCAATCGGGCGTGGGGACCATACAGCACGAACCCGGGGTTCGGCACGAGGATCTCATCGCCGGGGTCGTAGAGCGCCAGCGCCGTCGCCATCAGCCCCTCGGTGCCGCTCCCGGTGATGATCACATTCTCCCGGGAGGTCGCGGGGTCCCGGTCGCGGTAGCGCTCCGAGACCTTCTCCCGCAGGGCCGGGATCCCCGCGGACGGGCCGTAATGGTTCATCCCCCCGCGCACGGCGCGGCAGAGCGCCTCGACGACCGCCGCCGGCGGATTGAAATCCGGCTCACCGAGCCCGAGGTTGATCGAATTCGGAGGCGCGGCCTCGAACATCTTGCGGATGCCCGAGATCTCGACCTCTCGCGTGCGCTCGGCGACCATTCAGGCGACGACCACGGGTCCCTTCTTGATGGTTGTGGCGCTCGCCGGAATGCGGCTCGAACGACTGCGAACTCGTCGCACGGTGGGGACCCTTTTATCCCCGTTCGACCCGGCGATTGGGGAGGTTTCGAAGCTTGACCGTCTGCGTGGTCGTCGGGGCGCAGTTCGGGGACGAAGCGAAGGGGAAGATCACCGACTACCTGGCGGCCGACGCCCGCTATGTCGTCCGCACCGGGGGCGGACCGAACGCCGGCCACTCGATCCATCTTCCCGAAGGCGTCGTCGTGCTCCACCAGCTCGCGTGCGGGGTCCTCCGACACGGGGTCACCGGGGTCAGCGGGCCGGGGATGGTGATCAACCCGATCTCGTTGGAGGAGGAGATCCTCGACCTGGAGCGTCGGGGCTTGCTCCGGGGCGAGGTCGTCATCTCCGACCGCGCGCACGCGATCCTGCCCATCCATGAGATCGAAGATGCCTGGGAGGACGATCTCCGTTCCCGGCAGAAGGGGGCCGTTGCGCTGGGCACCACCCGGCGGGGGATCGGCCCGGCGTACGCGGACCGTGCCGCCCGGACGGGGCTACGCATCGCGGACCTTCTGCGTCCGGCGACGCTGCGGGACCAGCTCGATCTCCTGTACGCGACGAAATCGCACCTGTCGAATCTGCCGCCCGTCGACGAGCTGACGGCTCGCCTCGCGGAGGTCGGCGGCCGGCTCGCCCCGCACGTCCGCTCGACCGAGCCGCTCCTCTGGGATGCGCTGGCTCGCGGCGAACGGGTGATCCTCGAAGGCGCGCAAAGCGCCCTGCTCGACATCGACTTCGGGACTTACCCGTTCGTGACCAGCTCCCATCCGACCAGCGCGGGCGCGCTGGTCGGGAGCGGGATCGCGCCGACCGAGGTCGACTCCGTGATCGGCGTGACGAAGGCGTACACGACTCGGGTCGGCGCCGGGCCGTTCCCCACCGAGGATTCCGGAGAGGTCGGGGAGTTCCTCCGCCGGGTCGGAGGGGAGCGTGGAGCAACCACCGGTCGCGCCCGACGCTGCGGCTGGCTCGACCTCGTCCTGTTGCGCTACGCGGCGCGTCTCAACGGTTTCACGTCGCTCGCGGTCACCAAGGTCGACGTCCTCGGGGGGCTGGAGGAGGTCTCGGTCTGCTCGCAGTATGTCATGCCGGACGGATCGACCGTGCGGAACATACTTCCCACCAACGCGGACGATCTCGCCCGCGCGATACCGGTCTACGAACGCCTCCCCGGCTGGCCCGAGATCCACGAACGCCAGAAGGAGCGCCTGCGGCGCGAAGGAGCCTCGGCCCTGCCGAGCACGCTGCGCGAATACCTCGGGCACATATCGGCCGAGATCGAGGTTCCCGTGGGGTTCGTCGGGTACGGCGCCCGGCGGGAGGACACCGTCCGGCTCGACCCCGGTTTGAATCTCGGTTCTCGCGGCGGCCTCTCCGCGTGGCCGGGCTAACCGCCCGTGGCGTTCGACCCGTTTCTCTACGTGGCGTTCGGGGCCGGCTTTATCGTCGGCCGGTTCGTTCGCGTCCCCGGACCCTGGGTCGGGCGAGCCACGTTCGCAACGATCCTCGTGCTGGTCGGGCTCCTCGGGGCGTCCCTGGCGAGCGTTCCCGTCCTTGAGCTCGCCCGAACCCTCCCCCTCGCCGCAGTGTTCGCCGCCTTGATCCTGGGGCTGACGGCCGGAGCGTACCTTCTGATCTCGCGAGCCCGGATGGCCACGCCCGGGGCCGGGCCCCCGAGCGGCTCCACCCCCCGCGTTCCGATCTCCATCGCCCTTCTCGCCGCCCTGCTCCTGGGGTACGCGATCGGCCGGCTGCTGGAGGTACCGTTCGCCGCGGGGATCCCTTGGGCGCTCTACGCTCTGCTCGCTCTGGTCGCCTTCGGTCTCCAGTTGAGTTGGGAAAGCGTACGCCGGGCCTGGATCCCGATCCTGGCGGCGGTCGCCGGGGCGGTTTCGGCGGCTCTCCTCTTTTCTGCGGTCGTTGGGACAGCACTCCCGGCATCGCTTGCGACCTCGCTGGCCTTCGGCTGGTACACTCTGGCGGGCCCCCTGGTGGCGGAACGGGCGGGCCCGGCGCTTGGCCTGCTCGCGTTCTTGACGAATTTTCTGCGGGAGGACCTTACCATGCTCACCGCGCCCCTGCTCGGCCGGCGCCTGCGCGGCGAGGGCCTCACCGCTCTGGGGGGCGCCACGTCGATGGACACGACACTCTACTTTGTGACCCGTTACGGAGATTCCCAGGCGGGGAGTCTTGCGCTCGCCAGCGGGCTTGTACTTACGGTCGGAGCGAGTCTGTTGCTCCCCCTGGTCCTGGCGCTGTGAACCCTTATGCGCGTGGGCCGTTCGCCCCTTCCGTCGGGCTCGTGGTCCAGCGGTTACGACGTCGCTCTCACACAGCGAAGATCGCCGGTTCAAATCCGGCCGAGCCCATCCGACAGGGATTCTGCCCGTTTTGGCCATCTCATCGCCCCGGCGGCGTGTTTGGGCGACCACAGGGACCTGGACCGGCTCAACGGGCTCTACGCTCTGCAACTCGTTCGGCAACCTCTCCCCACCTCCGAACAAGTAGCTGAACGCCCCAGACCAACCCATTCCACCCTCTTTTTCCGCTCCTCGCCACCCACGAGGCCGGCTCGGAGGCGGACATCTGGTTGTTCAGGGGGAGTGGCCGGGTCCGCTAACCCGACCGTCACCCCCAAGCCAGAAGCCGGGTGCGAGCCGCGGTTCATCTGCGCCCGGTGCCGCAGCCCGATCCGAAGGAACCCGACCCTCCGGATCTCGTTCTGCGAGGTCTGCGGACTCACCCAGGGGATCATCGAGCTCCGTCCCGGGTACCGTTCGCCTCCACTCTGCCACGTGCATCCGTTCTCCGTCCCACGCCGTACCGCTCCCGCACTCCGACCCGTTCCGTCCCGTCCCGGGTCCGGCCCGGTCGTACGCCCCTCCCGTCCGCCTATCCCCGCCCCGTCCGCCCCGGTCGTGAAGCCTCCGCTCCGTCAGAGTGGCGCTGGCAACCGTCCCCAACCCGGGTTGATTCTGTGTCCCCGAACCCGGGTTCCAACCCGGGTTCACGCCGAGAGAGGGGTCTGAATGGCAATCAGTTCGACCCTTCCAACCCGGGTTGACCCCGGGTCTCCCAGGACCCTTTCTGCGACAGTCGCCCACGGGCCGGAGCGCCGCTGGGAGAAGGTTGGGGAGACCGTTGTCGTCTCCGTTACCATTCCAGTAACTCTCCTGCGTTGGGCGCGCGAGACCGACGTGGTCCTCAGTCGGGTCCTGCGAGAGGCCCTCGACCGACTCCGCGGTGGTTCTGACCTCACCAAGATCGAAGCCGAACTGCGGTCGCACCAAGAACACGTCCGTATCCTGGAGGCGGCGAGAGACCATCTGCTCGAGACCCAACGCCTCGAGGAGGCGGCCCGGGCGACCGAGCAGGCCCGGCTCAACGCGCTGAGGGCCGTCGCAGACGCGTTCTACGCCAACGGGAGGGACGGCCCGGAGCAGTTCGGGAAGGGTCACAACCTGAACTGGTTGAAGGCGCGGATCGCGGGCGCCCCGCCGCTCCGGGGTTCCAGTCCCGAAGATGTACTCGGCTTGATCCTTGCCCTCCGCGGGGACTACAGGACCGAAGAGGGAACGGCCTGATGCCCACTTACCTGAACCTCTCCGACCTCTCCCGTCGCGAGCTGGAGAACCTCCTGCTCACTGTTCACAGCGCCTACCTCCGAACCCTTCAGGTGGTCCGGACCCATGCGGAACCGGGGTGGAAGGTCCGCCGCGAGGTTGAACAAATCGCGGTGGAGACAGCGGCGCGCCGGACGCTTACCCTCGCCCTCGTCCGATCGGTCGAAGGGCGTCAGGCACGCACTCGGGGCGAGGTCAACGCGGCCCGATGGCAGCGCTGGCAGGGGGCGGTACCCTGACCGCGGTCCTGAAGAGTCTCCGGCCCACCATTCGACAGGGGCACGTCATCGACGTCCTCCGCACCCTGCTCGCCGAGTCGGTCCACTGCGTCGTCACGTCACCACCCTACTGGGGGCTTCGAACCTACGGAACCGAGCCTCAGGTCTGGGGTGGCAGCGTTGAGTGCCTCCATCGGTGGTCGACCGTCCTCGTCCCCTCGGGAAACGGCCAGACCACCCACCCGATGGTCGCCGAGACACTGAACCGGGCCTCGGCCACACGCTCGCCTCGCCTCTCGGAGTCCTGCACGGACTGCGGTGCCTGGCGAGGTGAGCTTGGTCTCGAGCCCACACCCGATCTCTACGTCGACCACCTCGCGGACGTCCTCGACGAGGTCTGGCGGGTCCTCCGCGCCGATGGTTCCCTCTGGTTGAACCTGGGGGACACGTACTGCACTCACCCGGCAGGACTGACGGGGCCAAGACGCTGGAAGTGCTCCCGGCTCAGGATCCGGGACCACACCGGGGCCGAGCAAGCCGGCTCAATCGACAAGCGGTCGCCCGGGCTGAAGGAGAAGGACCTGGTCGGAATCCCGTGGAAGGTCGCCTTCGAGCTCCAGCGCCGCGGCTGGTACCTCCGCTCCGACATCGTCTGGGCGAAGCGGAACCCGATGCCGGAGCCGGTGCGCGACCGGCCGACCCGGTCGCACGAATACGTCTTCCAGCTGACGAAATCGAGACGGTACTTCTACGACGCCCAGGCGGTGCGCGAGCCGCTGCACGAGAGTTCGCTGCGCCGGCTCCGTCACCACGTCCCGAACCCGCGGGACAACCCCCGCTATACGTCCAAGCACCAGACGGGCGACTTTCGTCGGTTTCCGATGCTGACGAATACCGACCCGAAGGGGCGTAACCTTCGGTCAGTCTGGCAGATCGCCACGCAGCCCTACCCGGGTGCCCACTTCGCGACGTTCCCGGAGGCGCTCGCGGAGGTCTGCATTCGGGCCGGGACCTCGGAGCGTGGCGCGTGCGCGACGTGCGGAACTCCCTGGTTCCACAAGGTCGTCGCGCGGGGCGGAGGGATTGGCCACGATTGGTTCCCGGATAAGTCGCTCGCTGTCGGTCGTGGTCAGGGGATCGCGGTCCGTGGCATCCACGACGGGACCTACCGTAGGGTCGACCTCGGCTTCCGGAGAGCCTGCGCATGCGCGACCCGGGAAACTGCCCCCTGCCTCGTCCTCGACCCGTTCGTGGGCAGCGGGACGGTGCTGGCCGTGGCGCGTCGGCTGGGCCGACGCTCGATTGGCGTCGATCTCAACCCCGAGTACGCAGTGCTGGCCCGAGAGCGGGCTGATGCGGCCACCGCGAGAGTCGCGAGGGCAGGAGAGGCTTCCGCATGACCCGGGTGGCAATCTACGCCCGGGTCTCGACCAAGGAGCAATCGACCGAGGCCCAGGTCGCCCAGTTGACGGCGTACTGCCAAGCTCGAGGATGGACCGATGTCGCAATCTTCAGGGATGACGGGATCTCCGGGGTACGAGACAACCGGCCCGAGCTTGATCAACTCCGGCAGCGGATGATGGCCGGCGAGTTCCATGCGGTGGTCGTTTCGAAGATGGACCGACTCGGCAGGTCTCTCGGGATGATTCTCAGGTTTTGGGACGACGCCGACGCGGCGGGAGCCCGCGTGATCGTCATCGATCAGGGGATCGACACGTCAACGCCGACGGGTCGACTCCAACGCAATATGCTGGCCGCTCTCGCAGAGTTCGAACGGGAGCTCATCCTGGAGCGGACCCAGGCGGGCATCGCCCGGGCACGTGCGCTGGGCAAGAAGTTCGGCGCCCCGAGGAGGATCTCCGAGTCGGTGGCGAGTGAGGTGCGGGAGCGGAAGGCCCAGGGCGAGAGCCTACGGATGATCTCACAGCGCATGAACATCAAGCTCGGGGGTGTTCGCTCCGTTCTCAGGCGGGAACCACCAACGAGGTCCGTCAGAGCTCTGCCAGCTCCCGGATGATCTCGCGAGCGACGTGAAAACGTCCGGTCACATTCGAACCTTCGGCGGCTGCGATGCGTATGTGAGTAAAACCGAGCCCCATCCGATCGCCCTATTGGGCAACCCCGCTCACCGAGACGGGGGCGCGCGGGCGACGGGCTGCACCCGCAAATCACTAAAGGTACGGTACGGGGTACGACACGGAGAACGTGACGATAGTAGTTCCCGAAGATGCCTCGTCGCTCAGTGCGAAGGTGTAGGTGCCTCCATTGGAGGCGAACGAGCACGAGCCAGACGTCCCGGATTGAACGCACCCAGCACCGGTCGGATTGGACTCTGAGAAGACATCGAAGTAAACGAACGTACCGCTGGTGTCCTGCCAGGAGACGGAAACGGTCACCCCGCTGGGAAGGTTCTCCGTCACATACCCGAAGTAGCAAGAAGACCCGCAAGCCCCAGACGACGCTGGGCCTGCCGACGAAACCTGGCCCGAGAACGACTTTGATCCCAGAGGAACCGTGAACAGTACCGCCATCACGATGGCCGTCGCTGCCACGACGCAGACGACCAGCGCAAGGAGCATCAGCCGGCCCTTCCGTTCCATCCGAACGCGTCACACTCGTCGGGCAGTTCAAGCCTTCGGTTGGGCGGTGGTCCGGGGAGAGGACGGTGCTCTGGGGTCCAGGAAGAGCCGGGGATCCCGCAACTCTCCCGCCTGACCCAAAGTCGCCGTGATTGAACTCCACCCCCGGTTTCCCAACCCACACTATCGGGAGAAACCCTCAGTCCGCGTCGCAAGGGCTGGCATGCGTCCCGGCCCTGTTCCCCTTCTTCGGGGGTGATTCGCCTTCGCGGAGGCGGACCTGCCCTGTTCGGGCGGTTTCTCTGATCGCTGCGTTCGATCCAGACTTGATGACAACGTGGCGATCCCTGCTAGCTTTCCCGATCAGCCCACGCCCTGGGAGTTAGGATCCTGAAGCTTGCGCTTCAACTGCTCGAAGAACTCCTCCGCAGTCCGGTTAGCGATGGCATCTCCTAGGAGCCGGTCGAGGTCCTGCCCGTATATGGCTCCCAATCCGAGGGAATGAGCATCGGTCACCTCGATATCGAACGGAGAGGGGTGGGCCGACACGAAGGCCCCAAGCACCTCGACCCCTTGGAGAACCGGGGCCAGGTCGTCGACGCGCTTCCGGAGTTTGACTAGTTTGTCCCGGTTCATCGGGCTCCGGGTGGTAACCTCCAAGGCCAGGACCTTGGGCCTGAATGGAACGGACGCAAGGATGTCCACCTCTTCGTCGGGTTTGAGCTCTTTCAATCCGTAGTTGGCGACCTGGAACCCAAGGAGGTGGAAGAGCCAACCGACCCCGACCTCGAATTTTCGGGCATCCGGCTGCTTCTGTCCTTGTCCGAGTGCGTCGTTGATCAGGCCCCACTCGTGGTCGAAGTGAGCGTGAGCAAGGATCCGAGGGTTCTCCGACGAGATCGGGATAGTGATCCTACCGGCCTTCAATCCTCGGAAAAGGAGGCTCGCATCGAGCCACAGG
Source organism: Thermoplasmata archaeon (assembly GCA_049675585.1). Lineage (GTDB taxonomy): Archaea > Thermoplasmatota > Thermoplasmata > Lutacidiplasmatales > UBA184 > Lutacidiplasma. Next base: position 21,478 of record JBAUAJ010000102.1, on the reverse strand, counting down.
CCGTCGGCGGCGGGAATCTCGACGCCGAACTCCAGCCTCGGTGTTGAGGTGGAGACTTGGAGATTGCCCGATCGGTGAAGGGTCCGCTCGATTGATTCCTGGCCCCGGACAACCGAAGCGATGGAGAAGTCGTCGATGGACGCGCTGCTCGGACCGGATGCCCGGACCGTCACGCTCGTCTTGGATGCTATCACTTCGGGACCGAATGCCGAGTAGAGCGGGGCGATGATCGCGACGTTCGGCTGGGTGTTCCAGTTGTCGAACCCGCAGTCCCAACGCACGACGTGCTGGGCCAGGTCCGCCAGGTCCGCGGCGGGAGGGTCGTTGAAGGCGAGACTGTCCTCGAGGAACTTCCATTCCGAGTTGGACCAAAACCTGCGCATGGGGGACTGACTATTGCCGTGGAGCTCGAAGCTGCGCGACGGCGGGCTGGTGGCTCGCCAGCAGTTACCTTGGGGAGCATCTAGGTCCCGAAAGTACCAGTTGTACATGCCCGTGGGGAACGATTCCTGGTTAGCGGGTGGGTCGGGTGGATTCTCCAGGGAAAGCGTCACCGTGCCGAACGGGATTTGGTCCGACTGGATTGACCTCAGGGTTTCCTCCAGCTTGGCGATGGGGTAGATTACCCGGCCGGCGAGGAGCCGCTCCACCTCGATGGATTGGAGCTTCGGGATTTCCTCGGGGAGCTCGGGGCGAAGTCGCACGGCCGTGATCGAGTTGTAGAGCGTCCCCCCCCTCTTGGCGGCGAGGGAGCTGACCTCGATGGACCTCCAAAGCCCTCGACACCGTTCGATGGCGGATCGGAATTGGTCAAACGTCTCGCCGGTATTCATACATGGCGCCGGAGGGTCGCGCGATTCAAAAAGGAGCGCCGGGGGTTCGCTGCGAGAGTCGGCCTCCCGATGCCTAACGACCCTCCCCGCTGGAACGACACCCTGCGTCAGGGGACGTCCTTCGAACCACTACCGGCCACCGCGCTCGAGATTGGCAGGTCAGTTGAGGCTTTTCGAAGCTCTGAAAAGGTAGGAGTACGCGGAGGCTTCGGACGGTCTCGTTGCCGCCGCGCCCGTGAGGCCCGCACCGGCCGAGAGAGCGCCGCCAATGACATCCCCTCGTTTGATGTTCCATGCTGCCCCAAGAATCCCCAGACCGAACGCAGCGCGTCCTGCCCACGCTCGTCGAGACATCGATCTGAGTTTTCCCGCTGCCTCCTTGATCTCTTCCTGTCTGTCAGCAAATGCCTCAGCTCGCGGTTCGGTCGCGAGGCAGCTCATGTCGTGGACGAACCGATGTAGGTCCCGCGCGTACTCCCCGAATTCTTCGTGATGTTTCTCGCGAAACGCTAGGACCTTGGAAATGGGGGCGTTAGCCAAGTCGACGCCGGCCGAAATGGTATCGCAGGAGATTACGTCACTGGGCGAAGGGACGGCTCGGAGGCCAAGGAGTTCCTCCAGGGCCTGGTTCATTTGTGGTCTGTCAGTCGCGGGTTGCAGGTCCAGGCCGTGCTTCCTTCCGATCGGTCGAAGGATTTGTGACCAAAGAACGAGAATAAGTGCCCTAACCGATGGGTGCATTGGGATCGACACGCCGTCCTCGCTTTCCTTTGCAAGCCCCCGCTTCGATAGCTCGCGATAGACTTCCTCGGCGAGCCGCTCGTCGGCGGCACTGCCCAGACGTGAATATGATAGCTCAGCGAATACCGTATGCTCCGTAGACAGCTTATCGAGCTTACCGGATTCGAGGATCGCCGATAGGGACTGACTGAGCTCCTTTACGGATTTCTTGTCGATGAACGACTCAGGTTCGAGTATTTTGAGCAAACCAGCCTGCTGCAGCTCAGCCGCGGTGGTCCCACCAACATCGAACGGCTTGGTCCGCAAGTAGCTGGGAACGAGCAGGGCCACTCCATCGAAGTAGAGAATGAGATTCTTGATCCAGCCCGCATCCGCCCAAATTGGGCCCGGGTAGTAGAATGCGAACCTCGGGAGATTCTCCGGCACTCTTTCACACCCTCAGACAACCGGGTCGACAGTCGCTAGCTGCTTGGAGGCTGACGTGCAGCTGGGGCTCTCGGGCCTCCCCGCTGCGCCTCGATCTTCGCGATGTCGAGCGGTACGTAGGTCGGTCCGGTGGGGGTCCCGATATCTTCAGGGCTTACGAGGACGAGGACGTCGTTTCCCGCCATCGGACCCTGAATTGTTTCTGCCGATCCACGAGCCACGACAACCAACCCATAGGGAGTCGCCCCGTAGTCCCGAACTACTCCGCAAGCTTGAGCGAGTCCGTCCCCGGTGACACAGACGTCGTCAATGACAACAACCCTCTCGTCGGCTTTCAGGCGGCAACAGCGGACGTCATCTGCTCGAAACCTTGCCGCGGCGTACCGGGGGCGAGCATACTCAACAAAACCGAACTTCTTGCCGAGAGACGTTGCGAGTTTGTTGCCGAGTAGAATCGTCTCGGGGGCCCAAGCCAAGCCCAGCACGACGTCGCATGCTTCCAGCGGGCCAACGCCCTTCATTCCACTAAAACCCACAGAATGCTCAGATACGCGAGGGTCATGGGTAGCGGATACGACCGCGCTCGCGAACTCATCCTGAATTACGAGCTCGTTCAATGTAACGAAGTAGTGCGTCGGTTCATACTGGGTCGTCAAGAAATCGCCGTAGAGCAGGCCTCCCACCTTGATCCTGCCGGCGAGCGGCTGGTCGTGGAGCTCAAGCAACATATGCGACTCTCACGATGTCGATTAGGTCGCTCTTCCGCAATAGGGCCTCGAGTCGAACGCCCTGCGCTGCTAGATGCTCCGAAGCCCCCACGCCGCGGTCGGCGATCGCGATGACCGGGCCCACGTTCAATCCCACTTCTTTTAGACGTTGAACCACCGACCCGGCGCTTCTGCCAGTCTGCGTGGCGTTGGTCATGACTGCAACCCGAACACCCCTGAGAGCCCCCAACTCGGGGTGCTCGGACAGGACGGATTCACCCCCTACGGGACCGATTACTCGCACATTGTGTCTCTCGACAGCGACGCTTTTGGCGGCGTCAAAAGCGATCCCATCGGCGAGAACGACGATAGCTGCACAGTCTTTCGGAAGTAGCTCCTTGACCCGGGAGGTCACCCAACGCACAACAGAGCTGTCCTCGCGATATGCTCCCAATGGCACGTAGTAATTGGTCGGGACTCCATTCTGCTCGGACCAAGCGATGCGTCTCGGATCGAACACGGTTCGGGGCGAACGCCGCGCAAGTTCGCGTACGACTCCGTCCGGACCTAGATCACCCCAAGCGATGGCTGCGCCAGCGTGGGTGGTGGGGGAAAGCGCCGCCGCGATGCGCTGCTTGATTTTCTCCTTTTCCGGATCCTTGACCGCCAAGTCTCTGAGAGCCGAGTCAATCCGCGTCATCACCGCTGCTCGGAGTTCCTTGCCCCAAGACCGGTCGATGAAGTCGCGTTTCGAAGCGAGTCCCAGTACCACGGTCTTCTGCCCGTAGAGGAACCAGACAAAATCTTTGAGTTGAGTGACCCTCTCTGGCCCGAGGCCGCCTGGGCCCTCTTGCAGCCGCCTCTCGGCTTTCGAATACTCTTCTTCACCCGCCCTTGTAAGCTCGAACTCACCCGGGCGTTCGTGATGGGGCTCTCCCTCACTCGCACGACCCGTGAATCGGGCAATGAGACCCCCCTCAACCATCGCGTCGATAGACTTCTCCAGCGCCGGGGACCAAACACCGTACGGGTAACGCTGGAACTCGAACTGGAGGGGCACTGACAGAAGGTACTCGCGTGCAAAATAGCAGATCTTGTGGAGTTTCAATGTTGAGGCGAACCGACGTGGCTGGCCCCGTGCTCCGGATTCACGGCTTACGTGAGCGATGGAAAGCGTGATCAAGTCCTGGGCTGCCACTTCGGCTGAGGACTGACTACCAAAGGAGCCGGAACGGAGAGTCCTCACCACCTCCGCGACGGGGTCCGAGCCGGAGGCTGTCGCGCCAAACGGACTAGATAGGTCGACCAGCGACGAGAGGTCCTCGAACGAGGCAGGGTCCTCCTTCAGCTTCCTTAGCAGAGGATCGCGAACTACCTCCTCATCAACCTCACGGCGAGATTCCCTAAGCCATTCTTCCGTTAGTTTGACGAGACTCCTGAGAACGTCTCCGGCGTCCTGAGGGCACATTTCGTATCCGTAGTCTTCGAGCTCCGCCTCGTAAGGCTGCTTCTGCGTGGCGTGTCCTGCCCCGACGACGAGAAGACCCCTATGGTGCTGGGGACCACTCGCTTCGACTGAAAGGCGGGATAGGAGCTTCCGGAAATCCTCGTCCCGGCCGGAGAAGCCCAAGCATACGACCTTGTGCGTCCGAAGGATGGTCCTAAGCATCTCGTCCAAGGGATCATCATGTGGCTGGTTGTACTGTTTGTCGGTGATAATTATCGAGGCCGGGTCCGTCGCCAGTCCGTGGGCGTAATAGCAATTGATGCCGACGCAGGTGGACTCGAGTTGAGCGCCCTTCCAAATCGCCCTGAACTTCTTTTGCGAGGTCGCGGTGCGCATCAACAAGGAGTCGTAATTCGTCGTGATAACCGGTACAGTTCCAAGTTTGTGAACTAGCTTCGGGAGGGACTCGTCCGCGCCTTTCTCGGCCTCGGTGATGATCTCGGCGACGCGGTGCTGACAGCGCGTGGCGCCAATCTCCATCTCGTGGAGCCCGGCCACGGCTTGCAGTCCTCGGCCGAGCGCCTCGGCGACCCGAGTTTCCTCGACACCACTCTCTCTGAGGTCTCTAGCCAGGAGGTTGGCGATTTCTGGGCTGCTCGGCAAACGCGCCAAGCTCCCAAATCCCGCGCCAAGAAAGAGGGCGAGTTTCCCTGAACGGACCGCATCTACTACCCACGGGGGCAGTGCGGTCGACATTAGGCCTGGGGCGCAACCACCTTATCCATTAGGTCGTCGACGAGAGAAGAGACTGCTGGAAGAAGGTTCGAGTTCACGTACTTCGGGTTTCGCGCCACTATCCTCCTCCCAACCGCGAGAGTTACAAACAGGTGCGTTACCGGGTATCCTTGGGTTCTTTCCAAGGGCCCGATGAGATTGACAACCTCCCGACCCTCGTCTGTTAGCTTTAGTATCGATAGGTGACTCACGGCGGAGCTCGAATGGTCGATCAGAAGTCCCAACTTTTCGAGTTGACCAACGAGGGTGGCCGCGACGGCATCATCACATCCGATCATGGCCAGAGAGGACTCCAATTGAGGCCACGTCGCAACTCCCTGTTTCCCGATAAAGAGCAGAGTCAGGGTATGAAGGGGGGAAGAGTGGACCGTGTTCGCCTTCTTCTCGAGCGCGCCCTTCCCAAATTCATCAAGATTCGACATCGCCACCCACCCCGGACTCAGAACAGGCGCTTATCGACAGTCTGGAAGACGTCATCCCACGATAGAGGCACGCGGCTAGAATTATAGAAACTCACGCTACTCGTACCGTAATCTACTCTGAACGTGAGGCTCCCTCGATTCGTGGGAGCTTGAATCGTGATGGATTCGACCGGGTCCGCAACCTTCACGAGATCTTCGAATGGCAGGTTCCGCCCGGTATCCGTCCGGATAATCGGTTCATCAGCGCGCCCGCCTTTGAGGACGTAGCGGGCCCTGAGCAAGACATCACCCTTCCGGAATATCCGGGAGATCGGCCGCAGCGCCTGAGGTTCCGGGGGACCGGCGTCCTGACCGGAAAACGTGGAACTGAGCAGGGCGCGAATCGCACCCCTTCGATAGCCAAGAATCTCGGTCGACGCGTCCGGACCGTCGAGGACGTACACCAAGCTCGGAACGACAAAGTGTTGAGGGGCGTAGCGGATTTCGTCGGAGACGAGCTCAAGGCCCCCTACTCGGGTTGGCACCTGAACAGTGATCACGACCCCCCGTCTCTTCACGGGAAACGTCGAGGGCGGCGAGATCCGGGAAACTCGGGGCTCGCTCTCAGCCGAGGCGGCCCGGGTCGCGAGAATCTTCTTCGAAAAGGCCCCCCCGCCAGGGAACCTCAGAAGAGTAACGTTCCTGTTGAAGAGCTCCACGGTTGTGGGTGAGGGAGGGGGGCTAAGCTACCCCCCCTAAAGGTCTTGCCGTTGCTCCGAACGGGGCTCATAGCAGAGGTCGCGACCCGACTCCGAATGATTCCGACTACCGGAGCGAGGCACCGCGTTCGAGGGGAGAGCAAGAGGGCTCCGAATCCCAACGGCAAGCGAATCCAGTGACCCCTGAGCATTGATTCAGCACTTACGACGCGGCCCCAGGGTCCGCCTACCGTCCGAGAGTGAACCGGAGATCTGCGTCGGAAGTCCCGTCTTGGCCCTGGCAACGCTCACTTCGTCGCTGCTTTCAACCTGTGGGTTGACAAACCACATCCTTCATTCATGGCAAACCGATTCTCCTACCGCTCGGTGCGATGAACCGAATCCGCCCGCCCCTCCAACACTGTCAGAAACCCCAGGTTCTATTCCCCGAACCCCCACGCCCGATTTGCTAATGTGGCGGCCGCAATTCGAGTGGTCAACATGAAATCATCCGGGTTCTGAACAGGAGATGACCGAAGTCCAATGAACGTCGCGGAGCTCGTCGTTAAGGCCCTCGAGAACGAGCGCGTGACGACGGTGTTCGGGATCCCAGGAGAGGAGAACATCGAGCTGATGGAGGCGCTCGGCTCGAGTTCAATCCGGTTCGTCCTCACCCGGCACGAACAGGGGGCAGCGTTCATGGCGGACCTCTACGGCCGGCTGGCGACGCGGGCCGGCGTTTGCGTCGCTACGCTGGGGCCGGGCGCCACCAACCTTGTCACCGGTGTGGCAGACGCTTATCTCGACCGGGCACCGCTGGTCGCGATCACCGCTCAAGAAGACCTCTCCCTCATCCACAGGGAATCCCACCAATACATCGATGTGCTCAAGCTGTTCGAGCCTATCACCAAGTGGCACGCTCGGATCGGGAATCCGCGGGTGACCGCAGAGGCGGTCCGGAAAGCGTTCAAGGTCGCGCAAACAGAGAAACCCGGACCGACCCATCTCGAGCTCCCCGCCGACGTCGCGGAAGCGGAAATCACGGACCGTCCGATCCCGTGGGAACGGGCTCGGCGTCCGTCGCCGGACCGACCCAGTCTTGACCGAGCCGCCGAGCTCATTCGTCAATCCAGGGCACCGATGATTCTCGCCGGGAACGGAGTGATCCGCGGCGATGCCCCCGGGGAGCTGACCAGGTTTGCTGAGGAACTCCGGATCCCCGTAGCGCACACGCTGATGTGCAAGGGATGCCTCCCGTGGGATTCCCCGATGAATCTCTTCGTTCTCGCGCGTCAGGGGTCCGACTACCGAACCCTCGGCTTCGACCAGGCGGACCTCGTGATCTGTGTCGGCTACGACCTGGTCGAGTACGACCCCAAGCACTGGAATCCTCGAGCCCAACAACGGATCGTTCACGTCGACTTCACTCCCGCCGAGGTCTCGTCACACTACGTTCCTTCGGTCGAGATCGTCGCCGATATCCGCGAGTCGCTGCAGCTGCTCCGGGAACGGATCCCGACGCCCAAGGACGACCGCCGGGTCTCGACCCTCCGCCAACCGATCCTCCGGGGGCTCGAAGGAGGTCGCGACCTTCCCGACGGACGATCGGATCCACGCCGTATCTTGCACGAATTAAGGGCGGCGCTCGCTCCGGAAGACATCGTCATCAGCGACGTGGGGGCGCACAAGCTCTGGGTCGGCCGTTTCTTCCCCGCGAACCGACCAAACACCGTGATCATCTCCAACGGGCTCGCCTCGATGGGAATCGCGTTGCCGGGGGGCCTCGCGGCCGCGATCCTGTACCCCGACCGCCACGTCGTGACCGTCAGTGGCGACGGAGGCTTCCTGATGAATGTCCAAGAGCTCGAAACGGCTCGCCGTGAAGGCTGCGCCACGACGAATATCGTGTTCCGTGATGATGGCTTGGGAAGCATCCGCATCAAGCAATTCGCGAAGGCCGGCCGAACCTTCGGCACGGAGTTCGGGAATCCGGATCTGGTCCGGCTCGCCGAGTCGTTCGGCGCCCGAGGATTCCGGGCGTCCAATCCCCGTGAGTTTGCCGGAGTCCTGCGAGAGGCGATCAACTCGAAGACTCCCTCCGTGGTGGACGTGCCGATCGACTACAGCGAGAATCCGTTCTGAGTCATAGGCGTGGATCGAATCGCCCCTCGGAGGACTGGTTGCCCCGTCGTCACCTCGAGCTCCGATAGGCGATCTTCTGCAATGCGCCGCTATCGGTGGGCCGAATCCATTCGACCAACCAAATGGTCGAGCTTCCCTACGCCCGGTTCTGGGGGGTGGGTCCCGCCCTGTAAGAACGACGTTCCTCGCGAGTGACGGTAGGTCGCTGAATCTACCGAACACGGCAATGGATCGACGGTTTCAGTTCGTGTCCAACCCTGGCGAGCGACTGGGCCGCCGCCGAGTAGGATACATGAGAACCGGCCGACGAGGAGGGTGGGGCTTCCGCGGAGGAACTGGCTACGGATTGCCCGAAGGGGGCGCGGACTCCCGGAGCTCGCGGTTTACCGTCCTCGTCAGATCCGACGGGAGATGCGAATCAAACCAAGGGTAAACCGACTCTTCCTCGCGAGCGTCGTGGGCCCAGAGGACGTTGAGGAGCTCAAATTCGAGGCCCTCGGTCGACTCAGGGCCGGCGTCCAGCCGGAGGTGAATCCTTTGCAGCACCTCCTCGATCCGTCGGTGCTCGTCGAGCATCAGGTCGACCAGCAGGCGGCGGGAGGAATTCCCTTCCCCGAAGACGGGGAAGAGGAGACGCTCTTCGACCTCGATGTGGCGACGCAGGTCGGTCGCGAATCGGTCGAACCGTTCGCGACGTTGGGCCATCTCGGACACGGGAGTCGCCTTGAACTCCTCGAACTTCTGGTCGAGCTCTCGGTGGTCACCCGACAGCATCTGGGACGGCGGTTCCACCGAGTCGTTCACCGGTTTTTCCATCGATCTCGAATGACCCGGATCTCACCGCTGGTCAGTCCCGGCAATGGATTGAGTCCCGGATAAAGGACCGGTACCGTACCAGCCCCCCATGTGATGGCCACTCCGAGAAGGAGGGCCCCCGAGAACGACGATAACCAACCGGTGCCGGACCACCCGCCGGCGCCCTCCGTTGCGGCTGTGACCACCCCAACAACCCAGATTGCAGACAGAACCCAGAGCATGCGTCGCGTCCAGGCATGGGAGATCCTCTGGAATGGGGCTATCATTCCGAACCACATGAACAGGATCGTGAGGCCCACAAACCCGAGGACGTTGACGAGCGCGTGAGTAACGACCAGGGTGTAGTCCGATTCGGAGACCATCCAGAGTCCGATCGCTCCACCGATCAGGAACAACGAGAGGCTCGTCAGGTGAAGGCCAGCTTCGGCGCGGGGAGTCCGGGCCCGGCTCACGAGGACTATCAGCACAGAAACGAACAGGACCGCGAACGCCGCCTCGGGTGCCGCGAAGAAGGCGAGGTCGGGGGCGGAACGCAGCGGAAGCGTTAGCATCCCGACCGGTACGAGGAACGCGCCGGCGATAGCGAGGCCGGCGACAAGGTAGACTACCGGGCGCGAAACGTTGGCGTCGAGCGAACGGGGGATGAGGCGGAGGCTGACCGCCGTGATGAGGAGGATGGCGTGCCCGAGAACGAACAGGTGCACCGCCGCGATCCACCAACCGAACCCGGGCCCCTCGGCGAGGCCGGAGAGGAAGAACAGCCCGCCCGAGCCCACTGCCGAGATCCACGACATGAGAAAGAGGGGGACCGTCACGGCATCGCCGGGTCGGGTCTCGGGCCCGGGGGCATTCAACCGGGGTTGGACGAGCTCGCGAGCGAAGAGACCTACAATGGCTCCTTCGCCACACAGGAAGAGTAGCGCCCCTAGTGAGAAGACCCACCTAGGGAGGGCAGGCGAGGTCGCTTCTGAGAGGCCGGCCGCTCCGAGGACGAGGCCACCCTCGGCGAGGAGGAACGCTGCCTGCCCGACCCTGGAGGGTGGTTGGTGGCGCCGGGAGATAGTTGGAAAGAGGTGGAGGGCGAACCCGGCGGTGGTGAACCCGGCAAAGCCGATGAGAAGTAGCCAGACGAGGAAGTCCCAGCGTATGGTGAGTGCCCCCACGCCCGAGCCCAGCAGCAACACGGCGCCTGCCGCCGCGAGGTGGACCAACGCCGCGGTGAGAAACTGACGGGAGGCGGCGGAGAAGGGCACATCGTGGCGAGGGGTGAGGGACCTATATTTTCCGCGATGCCCGCTTGGCGTCTCGGCCTTGACATTTCCGCTCGCTGATCGCGGTCCGCGATCGCTCTCGCGGTCCCCGTATCAGGCCCGCGGTGGTACTGCGTGCGACTGTCCCCTCGCTTCGCCCCTCAGAACCCGTAAGTAAGGTCTTCACTTCCAAGCTTAGTCGACGCGAGATTGAGGGATCCGGGGGAGCGGGCATTGACACGCGACGAGGAGATCCGGGGGATGGCCTACGACTTGTGGGAGCACGAAGCCCGACCCGAGGGACGGGGCTCGACCATTGGCTTAACGCCGAGGCATCGTGGGTTCCCAGCACGGGAAACCCCCTCTGGGTTCGAAGGGGCCACTTACCCCCGAGGGAAAAGGTCGTGGAGCCATGGAGCGCGGTCGGAGTTCCGTACGTGTTTAGCTCCGTCAGGGAATTCGTCACACGTTGACGGGAGATCCCCGTCGCTTCTGCGCGTACCCAAATTGTAAATCTAGGAAGCCGTTAGCCCCTCACCCGAGGGCAAATGGTCGCTCGGGACTGGTACTTCCGGCTCACTCCCACCGCCGACGGTGACAAGGTCATCTTCACTCCCGAGGAGGCCGCTGAGCTTCGAAAGAAGCTCCGGGAACAGGAGGCCGAGATCGAGCGCCTCCGCAAGGAGGCGGCGGAGCTCCGCCGGCGTCTGAAGGTCCACGAGAACCCGAACGTCCCTCCCAGCGTGCTCCATCATTCTCCCGGGTTCTCCCGCGAGCGGCCCCTCACTCCGCCCGAGGAACGGAAGAGGCCCGGACCCAAATCCGGCCATCCCGGCATGACCCGCGAGCCGCTCGTCCCTGATCGGAGGGTGACCCTGAGCGCCGCTGCCTGTGGCCGATGCCACGGCCACCGACTCCGACGCACCGGAACTGATACGAAGACCGAAGTGGAGCTCCCTCCGCCGAGGAAGGCAGTGGCGACCGAGTTCACCATCCCCGTCTACGCGTGCCTCGATTGTGGCGAGGAAGTTCGAGGCACCCTGCCCGACGGCAGGGCTCCCTCCGGCTACGGTCCGCAACTCCAGGGCGAGGTCGTGATCGGCAAGATTCTCGAGCGACTTCCCTACCGTCGTTTGGCGGAACGGCTCGCGCGGGAGGGCGCTTCGATGAGCACCGCCACGCTCCAGGGACTCGTGTGGGCCGCGAGCGATCAGCTCGGGGAGGAGTATGGAGCGATCCGCCGGCGGATCCGTCGATCGGCGGTGGTCCACGCCGACGAGACGAGCTTCTTGATGGACGGGAAGACGTGGTGGTTGTGGGGGTTCACCACGGTGGCGGGCGACGTCCTCCTCGTGATACGGCCGAGCCGAGGTGCCTCCGTGGTCGAGGAGATACTGGGCAAGGAGTACGGGGGCACCGTGGTCTGCGATGGGTGGACCGCCTACCTGGGATACTCGCTCCAGCGGTGTTGGGCGCATCTCCTGAGGATCGCGAAGGCCGCGGGCAAGGAGGACGAGGAGGCGAAGATACTCGCGGAGGAGCTGAAGGCGCTCTACGGAATCCTCACCCAAGAGTTGGCCGACGACGACGGAGCGAGGAATCGTTCGAGACTGGAGCGACTGGGGCAGCGGGAGCTCCACTCTCTTCAGCGGCAATACGAACGGGGTGGGTCAGAGGCACTCCGAAAGGTGGGGGTGTATCTTCGGAATGGAATGGGGTCGTGGCTAACCTTCCTGAGGCGGCCCGGGGTCGAGCCGACGAATAATCGAGGGGAGAGGGCGCTACGAGAAGCGGTGGTGGTCCGGAAGATCATCGGAACCCTGAGGAACGAGCGAGGGGCGAATGTGTTCGCCCGCCTGATGAGTATCGTCGGGACATGGCGAACCCGCGGCGAGGATCCCGCGGTGAAACTCTACAACGCCCTAAACTGTTAGTGGGCCCGATTGGGCGCTAAACACGTACGGAGTTCCTAACGGACCTCTCCCGGGAATAACGTTGATTGCGGTGGATGTCCCTCAGAGGGCCCCTGGGGAGTTCACTCCATCACGAGCAACAATACACGAACCGCTACAGCGGCGACTCCCGCTCCGGCGACGCTCGAATAAAACCCTATTGCCCCGTTCGTTCCGGACAGTTCGGACGAGGCACCGCTCAAGCTCGCGCTGACTTCCAAGGCGTCGTTCGGCGGTGAAGTAGGGCCTTCTCCGCCAAACAACACGAGGTAGCCATCGAGTGGATCGTGGACAAGATCGGCGCCATCGCGTGGAGAGGGATTGCCGCTAGTAGCGAGACTCCGCCAGAGAACCTCCAAGTGTCGGTGAGCCGAGGGCCGTTCACCGCAAACCCACCAGCACCCGCTCCCGCCCCGCTGAGTGGGATCGAGGATTCTTCGAGGACGCCCCATCGATTTCGGATTCCAGCTCATGCCGACGCCCCTGCCGGCAGAACTGCTTTAACCGTGACCGAATTCGCCACTTTTCCCGCGCTAAGCCTCTGCATGTCGGACAGTTCCAGGTGGGCCACCAAGTCAAGGGCACGGAATCTCTAGCGCTACGGGACTTTGCATCATGACGGATGAGAATTCGAGGTATGCACGGACCCCCATCGCTGAGGAGACGATCGCCGATCGCCGGACGACCTTCGAGGAAGTCCTCCGGCCGTACTCTCTCGAGGATGCCGTCCTCGAGGCCCAGCGTTGCATCCAATGCGCGATGCCATACTGCGTTCAAGCCTGTCCGATCGACCAGGACTGTCGAGGGTACATCGCGCTCATCGCGCAGCGGAGGTTTGACGACGCGGCGACGTTGACCCTCCAGGACAACCCGCTCGCCACCGTTCTCTGCAAATCGTGTTACCACTATTGCGAGGAGGACTGCATCATGGGGGGACGAGGGGTCCCTATCGCCATTCGCCATCTGAAGCGGGCCGCGCTCGAATTCGGCCGTTCGGACCAATTGTACGTTCCGAGCGTCCCTCAAAACAAACGCGTGGCGATCGTCGGAGCTGGGCCGGCCGGTCTGATGGCTGCTTGGGAACTCTGCCTGAGGGGCTACTCGGTCACCGTCTACGATGCGGAGAAGTTCCTCGGGGGCCAGATCGCGACCATCCCGAGATACCACCAAGGCGATAACGATCTGGCCACGGACCTCGCTCGATTCGGACGTCTCGACATATCCTTCGTCCCCGGAAAGCGCGTGGGGGTCGATTTCACCCCCGAAGGTCTACTCAAAGATGGATACCTGGCCGTCTTCGTCGCGATCGGGGCGTGGGATCCGAGACCCCTGGAGATTCCCGGGGAGGAGCTTCCGGGGGTCTTCTCCGCGCTCCCGTTCCTGCTCGCCGTCAATCAGGGCCCGGACGGTCTCTTCGGCCGCAAAGGGCGAAAAATTGTCATCATCGGTGGGGGAGACGTGGGGTTGGACGCGGCTCGATCGAGTCTTCGACTATCCCGGAACGGGGATGTCACCGTGGTGTATCGCCGGACGAATGAGGAGATGCCGGCCGGGCCAGAGGAGAAGACCGGGGGGGAAGAGGAGGGGATCAACTTCCTCTTTCAGCGCGCGCCGGTGAGGATCATCGGCTCCGACCACGTTGAGGGCATCGTGCTCCAACGTACGGAACCGGGGCCACTCGACCCGAAGGGCCGGCCGACCGTGATCAAAGTGCCCGGCACCGAAGAAACCGTCGCCTGCGACACGGTGATTATTGCGGTGGGCGAAACGGCGGACGTCAGCCGACTGTCCCCTGCGCTCGACTTCAAGTTCTCCTCAATGGGTTGGCCCGAGGGAAAGCGCGAAGGTTGGATGACCGACATCGATGGTGTGTTCGCCTGCGGGGGGAAATCGGTGGTCTACGCGATGGCCGCTGGGACCGCGGCCGCTATCGCGATCGATGCGTTCCTCCAGAAGAAAACCGGACGGCCGCTGACCGCGCGGACCGACGCATTCGGTCGGGGCAAATCACCGAGACTGCCGGACGGTTATGGGGGCCCTACCTGGCATCTGTAGCGAAGTGAACTCCAGAACCTCGAGATGTTCCGACCTCTGATACCCCCGGGAGATCGACCTCGGGCGGGGATGAATGTGGAGGGCCGGTTGATTCGAGAACGACATAGCCCGCATGAACGCTGCCCTCGCGCGGGATCATGCCGTCGTCGTGGGAGGAAGTTGCCCTCGGAAAGTCGGGCTACCTCCGGGTTGCCTGTGGGAAGGAATCGCGAATGCGTCCCGCGGAAGGCTTTGGCCGCTCGGGCAAGCCGGCGGCCGGGATCGCACCCGGGATCAAACCACGCTCGGAAGCCACCACTCTCTTCTAAACGGGCGCCGCCAGGCGGCCACCGGAGTCGTTGGCGATTCCACCTCGATTTATGCAACCTCTACTTCCATTGCGAGCGGCGAATCTTCCAGAGCCAGAGTCCCGACGCTCCCGGGGCCGAAGTGCTCCCGGCCCTCGACCCGACCGGGATGCGACAACGTTGCCTTGCTGGGTTCGCCGCGTCAAGGGGTGGGGGCTCCTTGCTCGCTTGCGGGATATGTTAGGCGACCGTTTCGCGGGACGGCGAACGGGGTGAGCCGATGGGGGATTACCGAACCGGGGCCCATCAGGTGACGCACGACCGTTCCCCGAATGACCAGCGCGTCCGAGATCAGCGACCGATGACAGCGCCACGGAACCGCCTCGGCGCACATGATAACCGTCGAGCTGAGCCGAGAGCCGGCAATCAAGTCGTTCAGCGCTCGTTCGAACTCGGGGGTCTCCATGTGGTCCGCGTATCCGCGGAAACTGGCATTACGCCAACCCAGGTTCCTCGAGACCTTGCTTGACCTGCGAAGCCCTCCGAGGTCCGGAGCGGGTTCGTAGACGATGCCGAAGGGCGCGACCGATAGACGGAGGACGTCCTGGTCGAATTGGGGATTGTGCCGCGACCGACGCACGGTCCGGACGTCGATCAGCCGCTCGATCGCGAATCCAGTGAGTAACTCGATGAACTGGGAGATCAGGCGCGTGGAGTGCCCGACAGTGAAGACGGGGAGTCTCGAGATGTCCTCAGTTGCAGGGGTGGGGCCTTTGGCATCCCGCCGGTCGCGTGGAGCCCCACGACCCGGACGCGCAACAGGGAGGGCGTCATCAGCCGAAGGCTCAGGTTTCGCGACGCCGACCCGCCCAAGCTTCCTTCCCTGCAGGGCGAGGGGCTTACCGATCCGGAAAGATCTCGCGCTGCTCCCGCCGGGGAGGGTATAAGCGACGGTCTCAGATTGGCGCGCCAACTGCGAAATGCTGAACGTCCTCACGGTAACCTCCCAATCCACCGAAAATCTGGCGGTAATCGTCGACGAGCTCGATCGATCGGAGCCACTTGACCATCTTGAATCCCAATTGGGTCTCGACCCGAAGCCGGAGCGGGGCGCCGTGTTCTATAGGGAGATTTTTCCCGTTCATCTCGTACGCGAGAATCGTTTGGTGATGTCCGGCAAGCTCGAGGTCGATCACCTCGTAGAACTCCTTGGTGGGTTCGCCGTGGCCGTATTGGTCCCGCTCGCCGAACCCCATGGAGTGGAAGACCGCATACCGTGCGTTCGGTTTCGGACCGCAGAGCCGGAGGACGAACGAGACCGGGACTCCGGCCCACTTGCCGATCGCCGTCCAACCCTGGATGCAGCTGTGCTCGGTAATCTGGGTCTCCTTTCTCATCGCCCGCAGGTCGCCGAGCGAGAGCGAGAGCTCGTGGTCCACGAGACCGTAGACTCGCAGTCTCCAGCTGGAGAAGCTGTTCTCGAGAAGTTCTCGATACTCGGTCGTTTCCGGCGGGCGGCCGTTCACGCGGAAGTAGGGGCTGATCTCGGATTCCTTCCGGTTCTGGCGCGAGACCACCTTTCCAAAGATCGCCTTCTTGACCGGGGCGATCACCCGGTCGAGCCCTACCTGCACCTTCCGTGGCGAGCCCAGCGAATAGTGGCTCTCCCAGAGGTTGATCGCGATCACGACCAGGAGGTAGAGGAGGAAGAGAACGACCGCGACGGTCAGGGAAATCATTCCGCCCCCGAGAACGATGTTCGCGATGTTCTGCTGAAAACCGTCGATGACGACGAACGTGAGATGAACGATTACGAACAGGACCAGCCCTACCAACCCGAGGAAGTGAAGGGTGCGCGCCCCTTGGCGGCCCCCGAAGAGCTTGGGGTACCACGGAAAACGCGCCCCCACCGCCGGCGAGAGCGCCGGTCCGGTGACGACCATCAGTGGGGCCAGGACGAAGATGACGCCGGCGTAGGTGAGCTGCTGAACGGCATCGAACGGATGTCCTGCGGGGGGAAGGTGACCTCCGAGAATAGCGCTGATCGCCGTCCCGACTTGGGGAAAGAACGACCAGGACGTCGGGATCAGCGTGGTCCAGAGTCCCGTCGCGAAGAGAAGGACGTAGAATACGACGCCGTTGGCGACCCAGAAGAGGAGCGAAAAGAAATGCCAGTGCCGCCCCAAACCCAGATTGCTCCTCCCGGGAAGCGCGAGCCAGGAGGGGAATGCCTCGTCCTCGTCTGATGATGTCCAGAGCCGGTCCTTGGGCATCTTCTTCTTCGTGAACTTGATCCATTCCGATCCATCAAGGGCGTTGTCGTTGGTGTAGAGCTTGGGATGCGCGGAGAGGATCTCGAGGCCGCTGCGCATCATCATGATGATCAAGATGGCGTTGATCAGGTGCGAGACGCGCAGCCACAGAGGGAAATCGATCATAGGTGAACCACCTAGCTCCGGACTCCCTGCGTAGAATGACCCCGGTTTTATTCGACTCTAGTTCGTAGTCCCGTTCAACACCGAGAAGGGGATTCGACAGGTGTGGGCCCGGCTTCGCCGAAGTCGCGGAGCGCCGTCGCGAGGAGCCCGCGAACCGGATCGAGATCGACCGGGCGACGCACCCCGTTTGGAAACCCACTCGTTGAGGGTGGGGGCAGGGATTTCGTCTCCGGCACCAAAGGCAGGACATCCGACGCACCCCCAGGGTCCGGCCTCTGACCGTGAACTGACGCTGGAGGTGGGTAGAAAGCGCTGGCTCTATGCACCCCCTCCGTCTCTCGCGGCCCGACTCGGGGGCAGTCCGTTAGGGCAAAAAATAATCTCGATACTCGACTCTATGCTGTCCGTGAACCTTGAGGAACAGGCCGGTGCTTGGCGAGCGCAGAGTCGAGTTACTAGGGTCGGCCGGTCGGTAACGGCGATCGATGAGCTCCCTTCGAGCCTGAGCGCGCTCCGCGAGGTCAGCCAGCGGCTGGTGGCCCACTACATGGGAAACAGCGATGGGAGCACACCCCCCATTACCGGAGATCGTCTCAAGGAGGTCGACCTGCGGTATGCGGAAGCGATGTTCGGCCGCCTGCTCGAGATGGGCCCGCCGCAACTCTCAAGGGATCGACCTCTCGAGGAGCGACTGCCCGGCTGCTGCCGAGACTACGCTGTACTGTTCGTTTCGATGGCGCGCCACAAGGGCATTCCCGCCAGGGTCCGATTCGGGTATGCAACCTACTTCAAGCCCGATTGGTACCTCGACCACGTCATCGCCGAAATCTGGGACTCCGAAGAGAAGCGCTGGCGACTTGTCGAACCCGAGATTACCAACACTATCGTCGCTAGAGTCGGTTTCGACCCCCTTGACGTTCCGCGCGACCAGTTCGTGACGGGCCCTCGCGCTTGGATTGCGGCCCGGTCGGGTCAAGTCGACCCAGAGCGGTTCGTGGTGGCACCCGACTTGGAGATCCCGTACACTCGAGGGTGGCTCTCTCTCCGACACCACGTGGTCCAAGATCTGGCGGCAATGAACAAGGCCGAGATGTTGGTGTGGGATCAGTGGGGAATTCTCAACGAGGACGATCCGCTCCGCCGCGCGAAGGAGCTCGACGAGCTCGCTCGGGCGGTCGCGGAAACGAATTGTGCACCCGCCACGGTGTCGGAGTGGTCCCGAACGGAAGGACTTCAGATCACTCCCACGGTGACCAGCTACAGTCCGACCTCCGAGTCACCGCTCGAAGTTGACGTGCGTCCGGTGCTCGAGGGGGTCCTTGCTCCTTAGAAGTCGCGGGCCGAAGAGACTTCACCGGAACCGACTCGTACCAAGGAGCTTGCTGACCGACTCCAATAGAAGCCGGGGTCTCGTCAATACGCGAAGGCAACGCGCGACCGGTTCAGCCTATCCCCTAACGCAGCCCTTCGGTCACGCCCTAACGGTTGGTGACGGCGGCCACGCGGCGGTTCCGGGAGGGGGACTTTGCTCCCAAAGCGTGGGTATCCAACGGCAAGGTCACTCACTTGGTTCCAACCAGCACGCGAAAGCCTTGGTCCCGCCATATAACCGCGGTCTCACGGAAGCCCGCGTCTCGCAGCCCGCGTTCGTGAGCCTCGAGGGGCACCGGGATCTCGGGTCCCGAGTTCCTTCTGGGAGGTAGGGGTCCCGGCATGCGAATCTGGCGTTCTCTGAGGGCAGCGCGCATGGAAGGGTCCTTCTCTATCGCGCCCCACCACCGCTCCCACTTCGGCTTGAAGGCTCGTACGCTCGCGTCTACCTTCTCGGCTCGCCGGTCCCCGTCGCTCTCAGCTCCCTCACCACGAATCCCTCTCTTGGCACGGTGGGAAGGAAGGAAGTCGCCGTTGACCAGGAAACCCTCCGGTCGGAGTAGCCGTCGCAGGTTGCGGTAGAGAATCCTGATTTCGCGCTCTTCCAGCCAGTGCAAGGCCAACGAGGAGACAGCCGCATCGCAGCTCTCGGTGGGGAACCCGGAGGACCAATCCTTCTCCCTCAGGTCGGCCAACACCCAAGTGATCCGGCTTCCGTATCGACTCAGCGCCTGCTCTCCGACCCGGAGGAGTACGGGGTCCGAGTCCACCGCGATGACCCGACTTCCCCTGAAGCGTTTGAGAATCCGACCGGCAAGTGGTCCGGGGCCTGTCCCCAAGTCGAGAACCCGAATGGGTCCGTGGAAATGGGTTCCGAGCACCCCTACGATCGCCTCCATCCGCCGTTCGCGGGTCGGGTCGACTGTATTGAGGAAGATCGAATCCCACTTCGCGAGGAGGCTCTCGAAATCGGTCGTCACCCGGTCCCCTCACGAGGCAGGGTGAAGGTCGTGCAAATGCCTTCCCACGCCTGAAATCCGCACCTTGCAGACCCTCCCCCACCCTGGAGCGGTGCCGGACCCTTTGCGGAGAGCAGGGTTTCCTAATGCCCCCCTCCGAGACTGGTAGCAGCCCCTGCGGGCTCGAATGTGAACGAAGCGGCCGGCGTCGACGGTGGGATCTAAACACAGCGTCCTAAGTAATTGCGCATAGGCGCCGAAGGGTCTCGTTACCGCGTCTCCACTCCTCGAAGGTTCCCTCGACCGCTTCGACGATGTCCGTGAGCTTCGGGAAGTACCGATTGTGCACGCAGCGACGACGGGTGAGCTTCCACACCCGCTCGACCGGGTTTAGCTGAGGACTCGCGGCCGGGAGGAACGACAGCTCGAACCTCGGAGCCACCTCCGCGCGCCACGCCTTGTGAAGCCGAGCGTGGTGATACTGCGCGTTGTCGCTGATCACCACCACGCGGCGAGGGCCCCGCGTGCTGTCGCGATAGAACTGGTGGAGGAACTCGGTGCAGGTGACCCGGTTGAACATTCCTTCCTCGCGCCGATAGACCAGTTTTCCGTCGCGCAATCGAACCGCGCCCCAGTAGCCGACGGACGCGTGGGTGTACGCATGGAGGAGGACCGGGTCGCGGACCTCGGGAGGGACCCACATCCGACAGCGGGAACCGTGCTGCTGGAAGTGGACCTCGTCCATCGCCCAGAGGTCTACCGAGGGGTCCGTGCTCAACGCCTGGAGTTTTTTTTGTGCGCCGCCTGAACGAGGGGGTCGCCCGAGGCGAGCGCCGGTCGCGGTTTCCGGAGGCGGAACCCCAGCTGACGGAACAAGCGCTGGCACTGGCGGACGCCAAGGTCGACGTCGAACTGGCGCTCGAGGTAGGCGGAGAGGGTCTTGCCGTCCCAGAGGGTGCCTGAGAGCCCCGCGGCCTCGGGAGTCCGTCGCAGGGCCGCTTCGATCGATCGCATCTGAGCCTCGGTCAGCCGGCGGGGGCGGCCGGGTCGGTCTCCTTCGGCGAGACCCGCGAGCCCCTCCTCGTCGAATCGGCGGACCCAGTACTGGACGGTCCGGGTCGAGTCCCCGAGCATGCGGCCGACCCGAGGGGCGGTCATCCCCTGCGCCACGAGAAGGAGGCCGTGCAATCGGTGGTCGTACCGGGACTCGTCGGACCGTCGGATCTCATCCTGTAGGGCGAGGATCACGTTCTCGGCGTCAGGGACCGTCAGCGGACGCATGGGACCTCACGGTCCCCATACACTCGCAATTATTTATGACGCTCTGTTTAGTCGAAAGTGAGGAGGTCTGTCCGGCGCACCAGTATCTGGCATCCCCCACCAGCGCGGCCAAAGGCTGGGGCGGCGGTGCCAAACGCGCGGGGGGTTCCAGCCGGAGTCCGAATCCGCGAGACAGTGTCCGCACAGTTCAATCGTGGCAGAGCAAGCGCCTGACGGGCGGACATAGCGTCGGGGTAGAGTTTGGGGGTCTGCCACTTTCCCGGGCTCTGCTCCGGACCGCATGTGTACCTGAAGCCGAGCTCGTCAGTGGGAGCGCGGGAGACGACAATGGACCCATGGAATGCGTCAAGGTCCCCCTCCCGCACCACGGCCGGGTTTGCTTCCTCCTCTTCACGCGCCTTCTTCTCCGTCCCCGACTTCCCAAGGAAGTACCCCGCAAGGCCGGCTCCGACACCGGCGGCCGCGATGCCAAGGATGATCCACCCCCACGGGGGACCGTTCTCGGGGCGCTCTGCCGTCATCCTGCTTATCTTTAGGCAGCGGGCCCATTTCAATCCGGCGCTAGCTCGAGACCGGGGGAGTTGACACCCGCGGCCCGCGAAGGGTGGGCTCGCGTGGGGACGGGCCGGTAGCCCCGGCGAGCTACTCCCCCCCGCCCCAAAGCGGCCAATGAACGGGTCCAAGACGGGGTGGGTCCGAGTGGTCCCTAGGAGCCACTAATCCTCGTCAGAAGTGGCGTCGGTCCCGCCCCTTAGCGCTTGATGGGATGTCCTCTCCCGCCCGATGTCACGGCGGGTGTATGAACGGCGCCTCGTCTCAACCTTCCCGAGGCGCCCTATGCAGAACGTATGGTATGTCGGACTCGACGCCCACAAGAGC
>JBAUAJ010000101.1:0-4502 GCA_049675585.1 Thermoplasmata archaeon | reverse complement strand
GGCGGACCGGATCCGGGACGACCTCCAGGCCGCGGGCATCGAGCTCGAGGACAGCGCGGGCGGGACCCGCTGGTACCGACGCGCCCCGGGGTGAGGAGTATGCGCGGCTTCGGTTTCGAGGAGCACGGCGGGCTCGAGCGCCTTCGGTTCGTGGAGATCCCCGAACCGTCCCCGGGGCCGGGAGAGGTCAGGGTCCGCATCCGGGCCGCCGCGTTCAACCGGCTCGACCGATTCACGCTCGAAGGGATCCCCGGGGTCGTCGTGGAACGGCCGCACGTCCTCGGGTCGGACGGGTCCGGGACCGTGGACCAGGTCGCCGGGGACGTCACGGACCTGCGGCCGGGGACGAACGTCCTGTTGAATCCCGGGATTTGGGACACGACCTGCGAGGCGTGCCGCGCCGGGCAGGAGGCGCTCTGTCGCAACTATCGGATCCTCGGCGAGCATACCCAGGGCTCGATGGCGGAGTTCGTCACGATGCCGCGCCGGAACGTGCACCCCCTCCCGGAGTCGATGCCGTTCGCCGAAGGGGCCGCCGCACCGCTCGTGTTCCAAACCGCCTGGCGCGCGCTTCGGACGGTCGGCGGGGTCCAACCCGGGGACCGGGTCGCCATCGTCGGCGCCGGGGGCGGAGTCTCCACCGCGGCCGGTCAGGTGGCGAAACTGCTCGGGGCGACGGTCGCGGTCGCCTCCCGCTCCCCCGCGAAAGCGGAACGGGCCCGCTCGCTCGGCGCCGACGCGTTCGTCCCGTTCGGGGAGGAGGTGCCGCTCGACCGGGCGTTGTGGCTGTGGAGCGAGAAGCGGGGGGTCGACGTGATCTTCGACTCGGTCGGGGCTCCGACGGTCCCTCGATCGATCCGGGCCCTGGCGAGAGGCGGCCGGGTCGTCGTGATCGGTGCGACCGCGGGTCCCCTCGTGGAGGTCGATCTGCGCACGCTGTTCTGGCGCCAGGCGTCCATCCGGGGGAGCACCATGGCGACGGCGAACGAGTTCCACGAGGTGCTCGGCCATCTCGCGGCCGGTCGCCTGCACCCGGTGATCGACTCGATCGCGAAGTTCGAACGAGCTGAGGAGGCGTTCCGGCGTTTCGACGCGGAGGACCTGTTCGGGAAAGTGGTGGTCCGGGGACCCCACGACTAGGCCGACCGGGCGAGGGCCGGCCCTCGGCGAAGCGGGGGCAAATGGGGAGATATTTTTTAAATAGGGGGAGTCGGCCTCTCATCGGATGTGAATCGCTCACGGGAGGACCCTCCCGCGACCGGAGGCTCAGTGGGAACGACGCGCCGATCGACGCTGGGAACTTGGACCGCCCTGTTCGTGGTCGTCCTCATGCTCGCGAGCGGCCTCGCGGCCGTCGGGCTATCCCACGCTTCCCCTTCGAGCGCCTCCGGCGGGCAAAACTCGGTAGCTCCGGCGCATCTCCCGGCGATCCGGGCCCCCGTCGCGGCGCAACCGGCGCCGGCGGCCCCCCCGACCCACGGTGACCTCGTCGTCACCGCGGGCGAGAGTTACTACATCAACTCGACCGAAGGGGCCCCGATCTACTTCCAGGCCGGAAACATCACGGTCGACTCCGGCGGTACCTTGTACATCAACAAGGTCAACCTCTCGTTCGTCCAGTTCATCGGCTCGTCCGGCACCCCGAAGGTCCGGCTGAGCCACATCGACCACTTCACCGACCTCGCCGGCGGGACCGTCAAGGTCGACAACTCGACCGTCACGACCGACATGTTCGAGATCAACGCCTACCCGAAGCTCAACCTCACGATCCAGGGGACGATGGATCTCCAGGACTCCACCTTCGCGTTCCCCGGATGGGTGAACGTGGAGGGGGCCGGGGCGTCGCTGACGCTCAACGGCTCCGTCATCACCCGCAACCCCCAGATCCTCTCCTTCCACCAGCCGACGGTGCTCCAGGCGGCCGAAGATTTCGCCCCGACGCTCCGCGCCTCCGCCGGGGGCGTCGTGAACCTGTTCAACAGCAACCTCTCCGCCACGTTCGCGGACAACCTCACACTGAACGCGACCCCGCGGCCGGTCCCTCTCGGCGTCACCAACAACCGGTATGCGAACGGGACCCCGCGCCTGAACGTGAGCTTCGTGCCGGGATCGAACGAGAACCTGACGATCACCGACACGTCGAACTCCTCGGCCGCCTTGACCCAGGACTGGCTCTACCCGTCCGGGGTGACCGGCGGCGAGGTGGTCGTCTACTACAACAACTCGTTCTTGCACACCACGACGGCGACGGTCACGGTCTGGTTCAACGGCCACTCCTACGACCTCGGTACCGTCACCCTGCAGAACGGCACGGACGGTGGCCGCGCCGCGGCCCTGTTCTCCCCCGCGCTGACCGCCGCCGTCAACGCGGTCGGGTTGATGGGCTACCTCAACCTGACGGGCGACTTCGGCGTCGGCCCGGCGAAGATCTCGGTCGCCCTCTCGGCGATCGCGAACGCCGGCGGGGACATCGTCGTCACCTCGGGCGTGTTCTTCCAGCTCAATCCCCCGGTCTCCTACGACGTGCTCGCCACGGGCGTCGGGACCCATGTGAACACGGTCGACACCTCGATGGACCTCACGTTCGCCGCGGTCGGGGCGACCCCGATCTCGATGCACAACCCCCTACCGTGGCTCGCCAACAAGCTCTCGCTCACGAACGGGGCGAATGCGAGCCTCGGGAACCTCGTGGCGCCGAACCCGATCCCGGGCGTCTTCGAGACGTCCGTGGTGATCACCGATGCGACCAGCCACGCCTACCTCTACCGGTGGGCGCAGGTGAACCTCTCGGGGCTGGGCGGCCAGCTACCGGTCTACGGCGGCCACGTGACCGCCTTCTACGCCTACAACGCCGTACAGCAGAACAACGTCACGGCGAACCGCGCGAACGACCTCGCGACGTGGGATCTTCCGATCTGGAAGTACGTTCAGTACTGGGACCACCAGCACGGGCTCCCGTCGTACGCGACGTCGGGCTTCGGCGGATCGGCCTCACTGCTCCTCGTGTCGAACGAGATCACGAGCTCGACCCTGCCGGACGGGATCTTCATGGGCGGCTACCACTTCCTCGTCACGATCCCCGTCGCAGCAGGCAACAAGCATGCGTTCAACGGGTCGGTGAGCCCGTACCCGGTCGGCGTCGCGCTCGGGACTCCCGCCTACGGTCTCCCGGACTTCGCCCACCCCCAGAACTTCCCGTCGTACTTCGCGGGCCTCGACACCGTCGCCGGCTCGCTCACGGTCTACAGCAACGGCGTGGTGGTCCCGGGATCGATCATCCACATCGGGGAGACCCTGGAGGTCAAGGTCACGGTCAACGATACCGGGACGGCCCCGATCTTTCTGCTCACTCCCGGCCTGTATTGGTTCAAGAACGGCACCGAGCTGCTCACGAACTCGACGATCCCGGTCAGTCTCGACCTCCCCGGCCAGCACCACACGTTCGGGCTCAATTGGACCGTCACGGAGGCGGTCACGGGCCTGAAGGGCGGCAACTTCACGAACATCTTCGACCTAGGGATCGTCTGGAACCACGGGGAGCTCGCCTTCGGCGGCGGCACCTTCCCCGTGCCGGTGAAGGTCGACGTCTACCCGAGCTATATGCACCTCTTCCGGGTCGCCACCGTTGGGCTCGCGGTCGGCGCGGGCACCCACATCAACGTCAACGGTCTCTATGTGACGTCCGGTAAGGTGACGTTCAACGGCACCGCGGCCGCGACGCTGGAGGTGCTCGCGACCCCGACGACGGGCGGCCCGGCGATCGAGATCGGCGAGAATTCCCACGCGGCGGGGTACTTCAACATCACGTGGGTCAACCTCGACTCGATCCCGCCGCTGTCCGAACGTCTCTCGGCCGGAACGACGTACCTCCTGAGCGTGCGGGCGCTGTACAACGGGGCGTCCTACACCTTCGAGATGAACGGGACGTACCTCGACCCGGCGACCCCGGCTCCGAAGCAGAACATCCTCACGGAGAAATTCTTCGGCCTCCCGCTCTGGCTGTGGCTCGCCATCGCGGGAGCGATCGTCGTCGGGATCCTCGCGTTCTTCTTGGTCGCCCGCCGCCAGGCGGCCGGCAAGGTGGTCGAATGCGGCGAATGCGGCGCCCTCGTCCCCGAGGCGTCCGCGTCGTGTCCGAAGTGCGGCGCCGAGTTCGAATCCGACCTCGTCCGATGCAGTCGGTGCGCTTCCACGATCCCGGCGAGCTCGCAGTTCTGCCCCGAGTGCGCGGCCCAGCTCCTGGGAAAGCCCGGTGAGGGCGGCCGCGACCCGGAGCGCGATGGGTACGCCGACTTCACCGAGCGGTTCCGGGCCGAGGCCAAGAAGGAGCTCGGCGAGAACTACAACGAGGGGTCGTTCTGGGACTGGTGGAAGCGCCAGCCAACGTACACCTCGTTCAGCACCTGGAAGCTCCAGCAGCAGCAGGGCGCCCCGCGCCCCGGCATGATGGCGCCGCCCGTCCAGGCGCCCGAGCGCCCGTCCCCGACCATGCCGCCCCGCAC
>JBAUAJ010000100.1:0-14299 GCA_049675585.1 Thermoplasmata archaeon | reverse complement strand
AGCGGACTGGTCGTGCTGATATTGATCGTCGAATAGTAGAAGTGGTAGCTCTTGTCGGGCTGCCGGCGCCCCTCGCGGGCGACCCAGCGCGTATCGATCAGTCGAAGCTTCTCGAAGAAGGCGAGCGCCTTCACGCCGTCCGGGCCGAACTCGTGCTGGACGTCCTCGATCGTGAGCCAGCCTTCGCCGAGCCGCTGGACGAGCTTGAGCTTCACCGGGGAGTCGACCGCCCGGAGGATCGGCACGAGGTCGCTCACGTCGTTGACGACCTTGATCCGGTGGATCGCGGCGGACATTCGAGCTCACTCCGTCCGCGCCGGGCGCGTTCCTTCGGCCATCAGGAGTCGGCGGTACTTCCCGTACCGGTCCGAGGAGTCGAAGCGAGCCGGGTGGGGCGTGCGGGTCGGCTGCCCGCACTTCGGGCAGGTGGTGCGGAAGGTGTAGCGCTCGCAGGCGCGGCAGACGTGCAACAGGGAATCCGTCATGCGCGCGCGAAGCTCCCCTCTCCGCCCGCCGCGCGGATCGATTTCAGCGCGGCCTCGGTCGCCCGTTTGAGCGTCTCCTCGGCTTGCTTGTACTGCGCGGCCTGCACCTTGATCCGATACCGGGGCGCTCCGACGTACTGCACCTCGACCGACTCCTTGTCGGCCGCCTCGGCGGCGGAGAGCGCGGCCCGTACGTGGTCGACCCCGTCCGGAGCCCGGTCGGTGATCTCGAGCGTGCCGAGGATCGTGACCTGCGGCGGGACGATGTTCTCCCGCGCGACCTTGAGGAACGCGGTCGACCAGGGAGTCTTCTCGATCTCCTTCTGGAACCGCTTCGGATCGGCCGAAGCAACCTCGAAGGCGCCGAACAACGAGGCGTATTTCTCGATCAGCGACGGCCCGATCAACTCGAGCGTCTCATCGCCGGTCTTTCCGAGCGCTGTCGCGACCTGCTCGACCAGCCGCATGGCCCGCTGCTCGTTCTTCCACGCCTGGACCTTCTCGCGGCGCTGGTGGTCGTTGATTCGCTTGAGCGAGAGGTCGATCTGGTTCTTCGAGGTGTCGACGCGAAGGACCCGCGCGACGATCTTCTGACCCTCTCGGATGTGGTCCCGGATGTACTTGACCCAGCCCGCGGCGACCTCGGAGAGGTGGATGAACGCCTCCTTCTTCGCGTACTCGTCGAGCGTGACGAAAGCGCCGAAGTTCCGAATCGAGGTGACCGTCCCGATGATCAGCTCCCCCTCTTCGGGGAGTTCCGCACGCAGGGGCATCGGTCCCGCCGGTCCCGCCTAGGCGTCGAGAGAGCGTACCCGCTCTCCCCGGAGTTGCGCCTGGCCCCCGGTGGGCATCGCGAGGTTGGCGCCGCAGACCCCGCAGTTGACCACGGTCGCCGGACGGCTGAAGATCGTCTGCTCGGTCGAGCAGTCGGGGCATTTCACCACCCAGAACGGAGCCGGTCCTCGCATCGTGATCTCCCCTACTTGTGCTGCTCCACGAGTTCGAGCTGGCTCGCGCGCCAGCTGCGGGGCTGCACCGTATACTTGCATTTCTTGCACTTGAATTTGAGGTAGACGCGGCGCACGGCCTTCGCGCGCCCCTCGGGCTTCGGACGCGGGAAGCCACCGTACCCCCGGGTCGCCCGGCGGAACCGGCGCTGACCCCACTTCATTTCGGACGCGGGCCGCTTCTTGCCCTTCTCGACCTCGTGGTCGGTGTGCGTCTTGCACTTCGGGCAGTACGTGGACACGTTCTTAGGATAGTGCATCGGGCGCGGCCGAGGTTGATTTCGTATAAAGGCCTTGGGGCGTAATCCAAATCGCGCCGTCCGTTTCCGAGCTGCGCGGTCCGCTCGAGGGCCCGCCGGCCGTTCGACGCTCGGCGGACGCCGTGCGAACGCTCATATAGGGAAGCCTTTTCGCCGCGCTCGCGCTCCCACCTCGGAGAAACTAATGCCCGACCGACCATCCTTGGACGTCATTACCGAAGCCCTCGGGAAGGCGCCCGAACGCAAGTTCACCGAGACCGTCGAGCTCTCCGTGAACGTCAAAGACCTCGATCTTTCTTCCCCGAAGAATCGGGTCGAGGACGAGATCCCGCTGCCGAACGGCCGCGGGAAGACCGTCCGAGTCGCCGTCATCGGTTCGACGGAACTCTGCGCGAAGGTCCGCAACGTCGCGGACCTGGTGATCACCTCCGCCGAGCTCGATGAATTCGCGAAGGGCGCGAAAAAGGCGGTCGGCGGGATCGACTTCTTCCTCGCCGAGGCGCCGTTGATGCCGACGATCGGTAAGCGGCTCGGTGTGGTGCTCGGTCCGCGCGGGAAGATGCCCCGACCGGTGGCGCCGGGGAGCGATCCGACGAATCTCATCAACGCGCTCAAGCGATCGGTTCGGGTTCGCTCGAAGGGAAAGCGGACGTTCCACGCGCCGCTGGGGACCCGCGCCATGAAGCCCGAACAACTTGCCCAGAACCTCGACGTCGTCCTCGCTCGGATCGTCGGAAAGCTCGAGCGCGGCCGAACGAACGTCGAGTCCGTGTACGTGAAGACGACGATGGGGCCGGCCGTTCGGCTCTGGTGAGGTTGGATCGATGCCGGGTCGAGGGTCCGTCCCGCCCGAGAGGATCGCCCAGGTAGAGGTGCTCACCCAGCAGTTGCTCTCCCGCCCGGTCACCGCGATCGTCGGTCTGCGCGGCGTTCCGGCCGCGGCCCTCCAGACGATGCGGCGGGAGTTGCGCAACCGCGATCACCCGATGGTCGTCGCGACCAACAGCTCCATCGGGCATGCCATCGAGCGGGCCTCGCAAAAGCGCCCGTCGTTGCGCCCCCTCCTCGCCCAGGTGCAGGATCAAACGGCGATCCTGGCGGCGGAGGGGAATCCGTTCTCCCTCGCCCACGAGTTTTCCCAAACCCGCTCGCCGACCCCGGCGCGGGGTGGGGAGATCGCGCCCGCGGACATCCTGGTCCCCGCGGGCACGACCAGCTTCAAACCGGGTCCGATCGTCGGGGAGCTCCAGCACGCCGGATTCCCCGCGGCGATCGAGAAGGGCAAGGTCGTCCTGAAGAAGGACACGCTCATCGTCAAAGCCGGTGGGACGATCTCGCGAGAGGTCGCGGGTCTCTTGACCCGGATGGACATCCGACCGCTCGAGGTCGGGCTCGAACTGCGCGCCCTCGTGGACGGCGACACATTCTATCCGTCGGACGTGCTGGCGGTCGATCTCGACGCGCGCCGCGCCGACCTCTCCCGTGCCGTGTACGGGGCCCTCGGCGTCGCGCTCGAGCTCGGCGTGCTCGCTCCCGAAACGATCTCCCGATTCGTGACCCGCGCCCACCGCGCCGCGTTGGCGGTGGCGGTCGCCGCGGGATATCCTACGCCCGAGACCGTGGGCCCGCTGTTCGCGCAAGCGATCCGCGAGGCGGCGGCCATCGGTAAAATCACAGGTCACTGAGGGTTCCCCCGAAGTCCATGGAGTGAGAGAGATGGAGTACGTCTACGGTGCGCTGTTGCTGAACGCCGCGAAGAAGCCGATCGATGAGAAGGGGCTCTCCGGGGTCCTGACCGCGGCGGGGGTGGCGCCGGAAACTCCTCGCTTGAAGGCGCTGCTCGCGTCCCTCGAGGGCGTGAACCTCGCCGAGCTGCTCACGAAGGCCGAGACGTTTGCGGCGCCCGCCGCGGCGCCGGCGGCCGACTCGAAGGGCGGTAAGGCCGAAAAGAAGGAAGAGGAGAAGAAGGAAGAGAAGGGGGTCTCCGAAGAGGAGGCCGCCGAGGGTCTCTCCGCTCTCTTCGGCTAAGCGAATCATTTCCCCCGTGCTCCCGACGGTTCGGCGCGAGCCGAGCCGTCGGGGGCGATCAATCTCGGCGGCCCATGGACGGGCGCGCCCGGCCAGGACGGCGCATTCGAGTGGCGCGGGCGCCATCGGCTGCGAACCGTTTAAGACCCGAAGTCGAGTAGCCGGAGCGGAGACAGCATAGCCGGTCTCCTCTCAACCAATGCCGGCGCGAGAGCAATGTGGAGTGATCGGGGTATCGCTCCAGGGCAAGGGAGCGGCGCCGTACCTCTTCCGGGGCCTGCGGGCGCTCCAGCACCGGGGACAGGAGTCCGCCGGCATCGGCACGAGCAGCCACGGGAAGTTGTTCAATCGAAAGGGAATGGGCCTCGTCCACGAGATCTTCACCCAGGAGATGCTCGACACTCTGCGCGGCCCCGTCGGGATCGGGCACGTTCGCTACTCCACGACCGGCTCGAGCGATCTCGAGAACGCCCAGCCGATCGTCGTGAAGATCCACGACCAGGACGCCGCGATCGCGCACAACGGCGACATCGTCAATTTCGAACGGATCCGCCGCCGGCTCCAGGCGCAGGGGGTCGACCTGCTCGGCAACGCCGACACCGAGACGATGGCCCAGATGATCGCCCTCGAGTTCGGGCGGACTCGCGACCTCGAGGCCGCGATCCGACGGGCGTGCACCGAGATCGTCGGGGGCTACGCGGTCGTCCTGCTCGCCGGCGGGAAGGTCTACGGATTCCGCGACCCGCTCGGGATCCGGCCGCTGGTCGTCGGGACGGTCGAGGGGGGAATGGCGGTGGCGAGCGAATCGGTCGCCCTCGAACTGATGGGCGGCAAAGCGCTGCGGGACGTCGCTCCGGGCGAGGTGATCGTCCTCGAGAAAGGGCAGCTGGCGCGGACGTCCCACATACCCGGTAACGGGGATCGGGCGCACTGCATGTTCGAGTGGGTCTACTTCTCTCGGCCGGACTCGATCGCCGAGGGGCAGCCGGTGTACGACGTGCGCCACCGCATCGGGCAGCGGCTCGCCGAGGAGAGCCCGATCCAGGCGGACCTGGTCGTGCCGGTCCCCGATTCCGCGCGCCCGCAGGCGCTCGGGTTCGCCGAGCGCTCGGGGATCCCGTACGCCGAGGCGTTGATCAAGAACCGGTTCGTCGAGCGGACGTTCATCCTTCCCGACCAGCACCGGCGCGAGTCGGAGGTGCGGGTGAAGCTGCATCCCGTGCCGGGGCTGCTCAAGGGAAAGCGGATCGTACTGCTCGATGACTCGATCGTCCGGGGCACCACCCTCCGCGAGATCGTGCAGATGGTCCGGGCCGCCGGGGCGACCCGCGTCGACATCCGGGTCGGCTGTCCGCCGATCCTCGCTCCGTGCTACTTCGGCGTCGACATGAAGGAGCGCAAGGAGCTGGTCGCCCACGGGCGTACGGAGGAAGAGATCTCCAAGATCGTCGGCGCGGACGGCGTCCGATACCTCTCGATGAAAGGTCTGGTGGAATCGATCGGTCTCAAGGGGGAGAGCCTCTGCCTGGGTTGCCTCACGGGACGCTATCCCGTCGAGGTCCCCGAGGAGCGTCACCGTTTCCAGAAATCCCTCATCGAGTTCTGATGAGAGTGCCGGGGCCCCATTGGCGGGAGCACGGCGCGGCCGGACGAGCTACGCCCGCTGCTGAGCGATAACGGTCGGGGCTCCCGTCGGGGTCGGCGACCCAGGCGTTCCGTAGATTCGAAAGGAGATCGCGCGGCGTCCTCAACGAAGGCGCTCCACCGGCGAAGGCGGCCGCCGACCCGGGCCCCGAGCCGAACTCGTTCTTCGGTCGGCCCGACCGATCGGCTCCCGGCGAGGGCTCGGCTCGGGAAACCCTTTCAACGCGGCCCTCTCTTGGGAACCGTCGCCATGCGGGGGACCGGCACGAAGTTCCCGCCGGCTTCCTTCGGTTCCGGGAGCTCTGAGGTGTGAGCGCAGCCATTGTGATCGCCTTCGGCCCGTCGCTGTTTCTGGTATCTCCGGGTCACGATCGTCCCGTGGCCTACTCGCCCGCGGCGGACCGACGGCCGATCCGCCCGGCGGTCCATCTGCGTCCGGACACCGTGCCGAGTGGACTTCTCTCCGCGATCGCCGAGCTTCCGCAGGGCGTCGAGCTCCGGGCCGCCCCGGCCGGCCTGGCGCACGCGTTGGGAGTTCGATGCGACCGGCCGGTCGGGATCGCTTCGGAGGCCGAGTGGCATCGCGCACGGAGCCTGCTCCCTCTGCGGGAGGCCGCGGAGGAACGCAAGTTCATTCGCGACGTGGCGACCGCCGAGCTCGCGGAGGCGCTCCGATCGCCCGAGGAGCTGCTCGTCACGCTGGCCCGAGAAGAGGAACGTCTCGAGCGAGCGGTCGGACGCGAGCACCGGGCGGCCGAGGCGATGATGGCGGTGCCGGGCTCGCCCCTCGTAGAATATCTCGCGCGCTGGAGCACGACCCGGGATCTGCTCGCGGATCACCACCGGGCCTTGCAAGAGACCCTCGAGCGGATGGCCCGTCAGGTCGTCCCCAATCTATCCGCCGTCGTAGGCCCGCGGGTCGCCGGCCGGCTGGTGGCGGCCGGCGGGGGCGTTGCGGCCCTGGGCCGGATGCGCGGGGCTCGGCTGCAGCTCCTCGGTTCGCGGCGACGACCTTCGCCAGTACGAGGACCTCGCTTCGGAGCGATCTATCGCGCGGACCGAATGGCGGACGTGCCGATCGACCGGCGCGCCGCGTACGCTCGTACGCTCGCGTCGCTCGCCGCGATCGCGGTCCGGGCCGATGCGAGCACGCGCGCGAACCTCGCCCCGCTGCTCGTGCGGCGCCGAGATCGTCGCATCGACCAATTGCGCCGGGGGCGAACGTGAGGACCGCCCGACGGTTCGAACCGGACCGGTCGTCCCCTCGGCTGCTCCGGCGTCGGATCGAGGACCGCGACGAACTGTGGACGGAGACGGTCGGAGAGCTCCCGTCGGTCTACGGAGAGGGTTGGCAGGAGCGCGACGGGCGCCAGTTCCGCCGCTTCGAACCGGCCCGCTCCAAGCTCGCCGCGGGGATCGTCGCGGGCTGGGAGGGACCGCTCCCCCGACCGGGAGAACGGTGGCTCTACCTCGGTGCGGCGAGCGGGACGACCGCGTCGCACGTCGCGGACCTCGTCGGTCCGACCGGGCGGGTCTACGCCGTCGAACGCAGCCTGCGGCCGTTCGCTCGACTGCTCGCGACCAGCGAGCGGTGGCCCAACCTTCTTCCGATCCTCGGGGACGCCCGCGACCCGGGTGGGTATGCCGACCTCGTGCCACCGGCCGATGGACTGTACGCCGACATCGCGCAGCCGGATCAGGCCGAGATCGTAGAACGGAACGCTGCGTTACTGCTCCGGGGAGACGGGTCGGCGCTCCTCGTCGCGCTCAAGACCGCCAGCATGGGTCGGGAACGTTCGGCGGTCCGGCACCGGGACGCGGCGGAGGCGTCGCTCTCCGCGGAAACTGACCTCGAGACGGGGGTCCGGCTCGATCCGTTCCACCGAGGGCATTACCTGATCGGCGGGATTCGTCGCGCCCCGCGCCGGGCCCGCAGCGCGACCGTCAGTCGCCCGAGCGGGAGGAGCCGCGGGCCACGATGACGGTGATGACGTCCTCGTCGTCGAGCACATGGTCCTTCCCGACCGTCTGTCCCGGGAACCGGGCGCTCGGACCCCAGACCTGAGCCGCCTTGAACGTCCGCTCGAGCTCTCCGGGGAGCCGGCGGAGGAGCTCCGTCACCGTGTCGCCGCGACGGAGGATCACCGGTTCGTCCCGGTCGGGCGGGCGCCCGGGCGGCTTCACATAGATGCGGATGAATCGCAGGGCACGACCGATCCGGTCGACGAGGTCGGTGAGCCCCGTTCCATCTCGGGCGCTGATGTACGACGGAACGTACGGCTGGACCGCCGTCGCCAATTTGGACCTGTCCTCGGCGGTGAGGTACTCGGACTTGTTCACCGCGAGGAGCGCCGGCAGGTACACCCGATTCCCGGCGAGCACATCGATCAACTCGTCCGCCGTCGCGTCCTCGCGGAAGACCACGGAGCCGTTGTGCAGCCCGAACTCTCGGGCGATCGGAGTCGCGAGGCCGCCCGCGAGGTGGGTGAGTCGCACGGTGCTCGAGATGGTCAGACCTCCGCGGTCGACCCGGTGGATCACGACGCGCGGCGGTCGAGCATTGATCCGGACTCCGGCCCCCTCGAGCTCCTGCACGAGCGCGCGCAGGTTCGGATGCTCCGGATCGATCAGGAAGAGGATCAGGTCGACCGACCGAACGACCGAAAGGACCTCCCGACCGCGGCCGCGTCCGGTGGCCGCACCCGGGACGAGACCGGGCATATCGAGTATCTGGATCGACGCTCCGCCCCACCGGAGCATTCCGGGAATGATCGATACGGTCGTGAAATCGTAGGCCCCGATCTCGCTGTCGGCCGACGTCAGCCGGTTCAGCAAGGTCGACTTTCCAACCGAAGGGTATCCGACGAGCCCGACCGTGGCGTGCCCGCTCTTGCGGACCGAGTAGCCGGTCCCTCCGCCCTTCCCCTTGGCCCGGACCTCCCGCTCGAGGCGAAGCACCGCGAGCTTCGCCTTCAGGCGGCCGATGTGCCCCTGAGTCGCCTTGTTGTAGGCGGTCGATCGGATCTCTTCCTCGACCGCGAGGATGTGCTCTTCGAGCGACGGCATCGAGGACCCGTACTGCCTCCGGTGGGGCGCCGGCTACTTGAGGCTGACGCGGCCGCGTTCACCGTTCACGCCGGCACGCCGGCCTTTGATTGGCGTTCTTCCGTCCCGCGTCCGGAGGAGTCCCGATGGCCCGACCGGCCCCGGAGTTGTTGAGCTGGCGATTCGAACCCCGGCTCGAGCGACCCGCGTCCCGCGAAGAGTCCGCACGCTGGTCCTCCCGACTCGAAACTGCCGTGGTGGCCGCGCACGGCACCGGGACGGCCCTCGAGCTCTCCCTCTCCTCGGGGATCGACCCGATGATCCACCTGTCGGTGCGCGGCACGAGCGGCGAACGTTGGGTAAGTCGGGTGCTGTCGAGCGCCTACGATCCCGGTCAGTGGCACCGCGTGCACCCCCCGCGGGCGGAATCCCCGGTCCAGGTGAGGGCGGCGTGGCGGCGCGGGCACCCAGGGGAGCACGTGGCGGCGGCGCCCGAGCCCGGGATCATGATCCGGACCTGTGCCCTCGCGTTCTCCTCGCTCCGCCCCGGCGTCCGACTCGTGTGCCGCATCGTCCCGGCGCCGATGGCCGCCCCCTGGTTCGAGTTCCTAGATCCACCCCCCGAGCCTTCGAACTTCACCCTCCATCGGATGGGCGATCGGCGACAGGTGCCCCGGCCGATCGTCCCACCCCGAAGCGAAGAAGGGCCGGACTGGACGGCGGCGGTCGAACTCTCGATGCCGGTAGGGCTTTCGGCTTCGGAGCGAGCGCATGCGATCGGCGCGGCGGAATCCGGATGGCGCCGCGCCGGCGCCGGTACCATCTCCTTCGCGGGTCCTACCATCACCCGACTGCTGGCCCCGCGCCTTCGCCTGTCGTCCCGAGAGCTGACCGGCGTACTCCCGGCGGGGGACGGGGGTGGGACCGAGGGAGGGACAAGTGCGGAGGCCACGGCCGGACTGCCCTTGGGCCGGACTCGGACCGGGACGGTGATCTCCGCCCCGGTCGAATCGGGCCAAGGGCGTCACCTCGCCGTCCTGGGCGAGACGGGGATGGGAAAGAGCTCGCTCCTCATCGGGGTCGCCGTCCGCGCCGCCGCCCTGGGTGGACTGATCGTGCTCGACCCGATGGGCGACACCGCTCGCGAGATACGAGCGGAGCTCCGCACGGCGGGCCGGTCGAGCGTCTTGATCGCGCCGAGCGAACCCGGCGGGCCCGCGATCAACGCGCTCGAGGGGATTGGGGGAGCCCTCTCGGACGACCCGGTGCGGTCGGAGCGACGCCTCGCGGACATCGTTCACGCGCTCCGCAGGGTGCGTTCCGGGCGCTACGTGGACTCCTCGTTCTGGGGGCCGCGCCTCGAAGAGATGCTCACTCGAGCGATCCGCGCCGCCGCCGGGTTCCCGGGGGGCACGCTCGCCGATGCCCACACGCTGCTCACGACCTCGGGGCTCACGCGCCGACCCGTCCCTTCGGGCGCCGAGGAGTCGATGCGGGAGCTCGCGGATCGGATTCGACAGCGGCCCGAGGATGCCGACGGCGCCCGCCGCCTCCTCCTCGAAGTGGTCCGGAATCCTACGCTCGACCGGATGCTCTGCGCTCGGGCACCGACCCTCGCCGCGGGCGATGTCGTGGCCTCCGGCGGGATCGTCCTCGTATCGGGGGATGCCGCCTTCGTGGGGGAGACAACGGCACGCTACCTGCTCGCCGTTTATCTCGCGCTCGTGTGGTCGGAACTCCTCGCCTCCGACACTCGCGGCAAGACGTTCGTCCTGCTCGACGAAGCGCAGTGGTTCGCCCACGAGAGCCTCGCCGAGATGCTGCGGCTCGCCCGACGCCGCGACGTCCATGTGTTGCTCGCCACGCAATCGATCGCCTCACTTCCGGAGGCCGTCGGGGAGGCGGTCTGGACGAACGTCGCGGATTTCGCGACGTTCCGGGGTCTGCCCGACGAAGCCCGGGAGTTCGCTCGAGCGGCACCGGGGCTGACGGCCGAGCGGCTGCTCTCGCTCCGGCGCGGCGAGGCGGCGGTCCTGCTGGGGAAGGGAGCTTCGGTCCGCTGGGTTCGTTCCGCTCGAATCCCGCGTCGTACCGTCCGGGGCGATCGGCCGACCCCCGCCTCCGGGACGGTTTTGAATCCGCAGGTCCGATCTGCGTCGCCCGCGCCGCCGGTCGAGCCGGTCGGGTTCGGAACTATCACGCCCCAGAACCCACCGGGATCGATGGACGACCTCCTCGGCTGGATCCGGGTCCGGTGCCTCTCGAGCGACCGCGACGATCTGGTGCCGATATCGCTCCGAGAGATTCGCGAATGCACGGGGGCCGGCCCGGAATTAGTGCGACGGGCGGGAGGGCGCCTCGGACGGATGGGGGCCATTCGCCGGATCGATCGAACGGCGGACGGCACGGTCTGGTGGCTCGTCCCGAGCGGGTTGGCAGGAATCTCGCCCGTCGCGGTGGCTCCGGGCCGGGACGATTCCTCTCTCCCACAACCCTCTTAGCCACGGGCGGGCCTAATTTCCCTCGATGGAACCCCCGGCGGGCGCCGTTCCCGTGGCCGAGGCACGGGAGCTCGCGAGCCCGAAAACCACGCTCGAACGGTGCACGACCGGCATCGAGGGGCTCGACAACATCCTCGAGGGCGGGATCCCCCGGGGGAACATGGTCCTGGTCGCCGGGAGCGTCGGCACCGGGAAGACGACCCTTTGTCTCGAGTTCCTGGTACGGGGCGCGGAGCGCTCGGAACGCTCGTTGTTCATCTCGGTGACCGAGTCGTCGGGCAAGCTGATCCAGAACCTTTCGACGTTCGACTTCTTCCGACCGGAGCTCGTCTCGGACGGATCGTTGGTGTTCGTCGACCTCCCCGTGATCTACCGTAAGCTCGGCCTCGAGCGCGAGGAGCTCGCCCCCGAGGACATCGACATCCTGCTGCGCACGATCTCGAGCCTCGTCCGGACGCTCGGGGTCCGCCGGTTGGTGCTCGACAGCCTCACCTCCCTCTGCTACCGGATCCGACGGGACGAACAGATCCGCGACTTCCTGCTGCGCCTCGGGGGCGAACTGAGCGACGCCGGATGCACCTCGCTGCTCGTTTCCGAGATCGGACCGACCTCGGGACGGTACTCGGCCCACGGAGTCGAGGAAGCGATCGTGGACGGCGTGATCCTGCTCTGGAACAACCGCCGCATGGGAGACATCCTGCGCGTGCTGCAGATCGTGAAGATGCGGGGCACCGCCCACTCCCGCACGCAGTACGTGATCGAGCTCACCCCGATCGGCCTCCTGATGGCCCCCCACCTCAAGGGGGCCCGGGGCGCGGACGGAGGCACGTAGGCGATGCCGCCCGTCGACGTCGGCGACCGCCTGCGCGCCCTTCCCCTCGGCAGCGCGGTAGCCCTCAAGCTGGACCCGCGCGAGTACGCGGACCACTACTTCGCGGTGCTGAACGCCACCTTGCGCGACGTCGGAGCGGAGGCGACGAACCACACCGTCTACGTCGCGGTGACGAATCCCGCGGCGTTCGTCTGGTCGCTTGCCCAGGCCCTCGACGTCACTCCCGACCGGATCTCGTTCGTGGATGCGATCAGCCACCTGATGATGAACTACTCGAACCCGCTCCCGAACGCCACCTACGTGGAGAGTCCGCGGGCGCTCGAGGAGATCATGCTCCGGGTCGAGTACCTCCTCCGTCGATATCCGCACCCACGGACGACCGTCGTGATCGACTCG
Organism: Thermoplasmata archaeon; assembly: GCA_049675585.1. Classification (GTDB taxonomy): domain Archaea; phylum Thermoplasmatota; class Thermoplasmata; order Lutacidiplasmatales; family UBA184; genus Lutacidiplasma. The sequence continues at coordinate 2,101 of JBAUAJ010000100.1, read as the reverse complement.
GTCAACTCCCTCGCGATCCACAACCCGCCGGAGCTGCTCTCCGAGTTCTTCCACATCTTGCTCAACAATCTCAAGAGCCGTCAGGTCCTCACGCTCGTGCTCGAGACGACCGACGAAGAGGCGGCGGCGATCGACCAGATGCTCAACCTCGTCGTGGACGAGACGATCGACGTCGGGCGGGCAGGTCGGTAAGCATGGTCGAAGCGCAGCGGATCCTCGACATCCCCGAGATCGACCAGCCGCTCGGAGGCGCGCTGCGCCCCGGATGGCTCGCCGTCCTCGCCGGAACCTCCGGCTCGGGCGCGCCCCTCCTCGCGAAGCAGTTCGCGAACGCCGGGGTCGGGAGCACGCCCGTCCTGTTCTACACCACCTACGAACGCACGGACGACGTCCGCCGGGCGTTCGACGACTTCGGCTGGGACCCCGCCGACATCAAGATCGTCAACCTGGCCGACGAGTACTATGAGCGGGTGCTCGTGCGGGGGCTCGAGATCGCGCGAGTGCGCGAGCGAGGCCTGTCGCTCGAGGATCTGAGCCGGGAAGAGCCGGAGGGCCACGCCCGGGCGTCGTTCAGCCTGACGGACCGAATGCTCGCCGACCTCGCCATGCTCGACGCTCCGTTCCGGATGGTCGTCGACTCGGTCGACTTCTTCTTCGAGGTGCTCGAGCCCCGCGATGTGATCACGGTCGCCCGCCAGATCCGCCACCGATGCCAGACGATCGGCGGCCAGGCCCTGATCGCCGTGCACTCCCCCTCGCACGAACGTCCGACCACGACGCGGCTCGAGGACCTCGCCGACCTCGTCCTGACCCTGAGAGCCGAACCGCAGGCGGATCGCCATCGGCACATCCTTTCCGTGGAGAAGGTCGGAAATCGACCCGACCTCACCCGCATCTGGCGCGCCCGCCTCTCCGAACGCGGCTGGAGGGTCGACTCGCCTCCCCCCGCGGGATAGCGGCCTACCCTTTCGCCACCGAACCTTTATCGCTCCGCCGCCGGTAAACGCCCCGAGGGAACCCCGTGGAAGACGTCGTCATTCGCCCGCTCGAGAAGGTCTCGCTCCGCGACCCGATCTTGGTCGAGGGCCTGCCGGGCGTCGGCAACGTCGGGAAGCTCGCGGCCGATTACCTGCGCGACCAGCTTCCGGCGAAGCCGCTCGCGACGATCCACTCGAAGTTCTTCCCGCCCCAGGTCTACGTGAGCGAGGCCGGGGTGATCCGGCTCGTTTCGAACGAGCTCGCTTTCTGGAAAGCGCCGTCCTCGAGCGGCCGCGACATTCTCGTCCTGGGGGGCGACTATCAGGGGATCAGCCCGGAGGGACAGTACGAGATCACCGAGCGGGTGCTCGACTACTGCTCGGGGCTCGGCGTCAAGGAGGTCTACACGCTCGCCGGATTCGCGCAGGGTCACGCGGTCGAGTCGCCGCGGGTCCTCGGCGCCGCCACCAGCGCGGCCCGCGTGGAGGCGATGAAGAAGTTCGGCGTGGTCTTCTCGCGCAACGACCCGGGCGGGGGGCTCATCGGTGCGAGCGGCCTCTTCCTCGGCCTCGGTCGCATGTTCGGAATGGAAGGCGTCTGCCTGATGGGGGAGACGAGCGGCTACTTCGTCGACCCCCACAGCGCGGAGGCCGTTCTGAAGGTCCTCGGCAAGGTCCTCAAGGTCGAGATCGATTTCACGGCCCTCGAAGCGAAGGCTCGGGAGATCGACCGCATCGCACAGAAGATCCACGAAGTGGAGCAGCGCTCCCCCGACACGCCGAGCGGGGCCCCCGCGCCGACCCGCGAGGACGTCGGGTACATCGGCTAGCCGATCGAAGGCGGCCGCCGTGGCGTCCGGTCCAGATCCGGCGCCGTCGCCGCGACCGCCCGCGTCGACCGAGATCCTGGCCCGGATCCGCGCCCGGGCCGACCCCGACGGATTCGTGCCGTTCGACCGATTCATGGACGTCGCCCTCTACGCGGAGACGGTCGGATTCTATGCCCGCCCGCTCTCTCCGCTCGGACCGACGGGAGATTTCTACACCGCGGCGCACGTCCACCCGCTGTTCGGCCGCTCCCTCGCCGCCCGGATCGAGGCGATCGCCCGCGCGCTCCCGGCGGG
>JBAUAJ010000099.1:0-5193 GCA_049675585.1 Thermoplasmata archaeon | reverse complement strand
CGCCGGAAGCGGGCCGATCCGCCCGACAGGAGCGGGAGCGCGGGGCTCGGGGGCGCGCCCGCCCCCAACCATCTTATATCTTCCCCCGCTCGGACGGCGCGAAATGTACTACTTGGACCATCGTCGCGACGTCGTCCGGATCCCGCCCCAGCGGTTGGGCGCCGAGCTCGACAATGTGCTGACGGAGCTCGCCCAGCAGCAGTTCGAGGGCAAGCTCGTGGACGGCCAAAGCCTCGCGGTCGCGATCCGCGACGTGCACGGCCTGGGCGAGGGCCACATCATCCACGGCGACGGCGGGGTCTATCAGGAGGTCGAGTACCAGGCGCTCCTGTTCCGGCCCGAGATCCAAGAGGTGATCGAGGGGTCGGTGGTCGAGATCCGGAAGTTCGGCGCGTTCGTTCGCTTCGGCCCGCTCGACGGCCTCCTGCACGTCTCGCAGATCATGGACGACCGCGTCAACATCGACGAGCACAACCAGCGGCTCGTCGGGGTCGAGACGAAGAAGGACCTGAAGGTCGGCTACAAGGTCCGCGCCCGGGTCGTCTCGCTTTCCCTCTCCGAGATCGCACCGCGCGACAGCCGGATCGGACTCACGATGCGCCAGCCGGCGCTCGGACGGTTCGAGTGGATCGCCGAGCTCCACCGCAAGGCCGAGGAGCGCGGCGGCAAGAAGACGGCCGCGGCCCCCTCCGCCAAGAAGCCCGCGGCGAAGCCGGCGACCACGGAGGCTCCCGCGGCGAAGCCGGCCGCGAAGGAGACCCCCGCGGCGGCGAGGTGAGGCGCCATGATCAATCTCAAGGCGTGCAAGAGCTGCAACACGATCACCGACCAGCCGAAGTGCCCGCGCTGCAGCGGCGAGGTCTCCCGGGAATGGCAAGGGTATCTCGTCGTCATCGACCCCGAGCGGTCGGACATCGCCCGAAAGATGGGGATCCATGCCGCGGGCCGGTACGCCCTCCGCGTCAAGTGACGCGGAGATCGCCTGGGTCGTCCCCGACGCCCTTCGACCGCAGCTCGCGCAACGGTACGGTCCGGTCCTCGCCGGGGCCGAGGCGGACCGCGCGATCCTCGCGCTCGACCGATTCGCGGCGTGCGGCGATCGGGTCACCGCGCGCGCCCTCGAACTGAACCATCCTCCGCTCATCGGCATCGTCGATTTCAAGACGCAGCGGGCGGAGCCGATCGATCCCCGGGCGTTCGACGCCCTCGCGGCCCGTCGTACGGTGCGCGTGAAGAATCCCGCGGGGATGCTCACGAACCGCCTGCGCACTGCGGTGCGCGACCTGCTCGCCGAGGGCGGTGGACTGATCGAAGTGGACGGAGAGGAGGATCTCGGCTCGCTCGCGCTCGTCGAGGCGCTTCCCGCCGGGGCCACTGTTATATATGGAATCCCGGGTGCGGGGGTCTCTTTCGTCCGCGTCGACGCGGACGCGAAGGAACACGTGCGTCAGCTCATCGGTCGGATGGTGCGTCGGAGGGTGGAGCTTGGAGATTAAGATCATCGAGCAGCGCGCGAACCCGCTGCTGCATCGCCAGGAGTACCGGTTCGAGGTCGCGCACGCGACCGCCGCCACTCCGAAGCGCGACGAGGTGCGGGCCGAGCTCGCGAAGCTCGTACACGCACCGAAGGACCGCGTGATCGTCGAGCGGATGCGCGCGCGTTTCGGAACCGCCGTGAGCCGGGGCGATGCGAACGTCTACGAGACGGTCGCGGCGCTGACGAAGATCACCCGGGAGCATATTCTGGTCCGCCACGGGCTCAAGGAGAAGAAAGGGAAGGCCACGACGCCCGCCGAAGCGGCGACCGCTCCCGCGGCTCCCCCGGCCGAAGCACCGAAGGCCGAGCCCGCAAAATCCGAGGAGCCCAAGGCCGAACCGCCGAAGGCAGAGCCGCACAAGGCCGAGGGTCACAAGTCCGACGCCCACAAGGGCGACGGGCACAAGGCCGCGGACTCGAAGCCCGAGGAGCCGAAGGGCGAGTCGCACAAGGGAAAGCCGGCGAAGCACGCCGGGGCCCACGCGGAGACCGCTCCCGCCGCCGACGCGAAGAAGGAGTAGACCCCCGTGGCAAAAGCGCGCGTGGGGCTGTACGACGCATCCGGGCCGACCCTCCAACGGACCCACAAATCCTGCCCGAAGTGCGGCCCGGGGACGTTCCTCGCCGAGCACGGCGATCGCCGATCGTGCGGACGGTGCGGCTACTCCGAATCGAAAGGTCCGCCGGTCCCGAAGATCAAGAAGCCGAAACCGGCGTGAGCCGCCGGCGCTTTCTTGTTTCGCGCCCCTCGTAGGGGCGATGCCGCCCGACCCAGTGCGCCCCGTCCGATTGTTCTACGACCCGACGTGCGGGCCGTGCCGGTTCCTGGCGAGCGCCGCCGAGGGGCTAAGCCGAGGGAGGCTCGAATCCGTCGCGTTCGACGGCCCCGACGCCCGCGTTGCGCTCGAAGATCTCTCCGAGGAGATGCGGTTCGGGGCGGCGCACGTCGTCACGGCCGACGAGCGCCGCTCGGGCGCCGAGATCGTGGGGCCGCTCGTCGCGACGACGTTCGGTCCGCGGCTGGGCGGGCTGTACGACCTGTTCCCCACGCTCGCGCGGCCCTTGCACTGGATCTACTGGCGTCTCTGGGAGAACCGCCGCCGCAGCTGCGAGTCGCGCGCGCCCGCGTGACCTATCGCGCCAGATCCCAGGCCGAGCGGATTCAGGCGCTCGGCGCCGCCAGAGACTGTGTCGGCGCGCGAGGCGCCTCCTTTCGGAGGAGCCACTGGGCGAGTCCGTAGAACGCCCCGCTGACGAAGAACGCGGCGAGCATCGAGTAGGAGTAGTCGTTGTTCGCGAATCCCGACAGGATGAACTCGATGCCGGATTCGTACGCGGCGAGCAGGGCGAGGAATCCCCCGAGCGTGTACCAGCGCAGGCGCGGGGGAGCTTCGCCCCCGAAGGCGCTGACGGCGACGATGAAGGCGACCACGACGAGGATCACGGCGAGACCGATGTGGGCCGAAAGCTCCGGGTCACCGCGGTACATCAGCGTCGTGACGACGTTGTGCGTCACCGGGAACGTACCGTACTTCGCCAGCCACAGCCCGAGCCCGAACTCCGCCACCAGTCCGAGCAATAGGATGCGGATCCACCAGAGGAATCGAATCGTCATGCGACTACCTTTCCGATCGGTCGACGCCAGCGCAGCGAAAGCGGATAGGCGTTGCGCGGGAGCCCCCGCCGCCCTTCGGAGCCGGAGACGCGCGGGCCCGAAACCCCTTAGGCACCACCCGACTCCCCCACCGCGCCGAACCGTCGGGCCCGTAGTATAGCTTGGATATCACGGAGGCCTCCGGAGCCTCAAACCCGGGTTCGAATCCCGGCGGGCCCGTCCAAACATTTATGCCATCGAGGGTACCTGAAGGTCCCCGTGGCCGAGTTCGTCTTCCGTCAGGGACGGGCGGACCATGCCCGGTTCCGCCGATCCCCCGAGGTGGTTCGTTGGAACCGCGAGCTCTCCCTTCGCTCCAAGCTCACTGCCGACGGTTACGTGCGACGGCTCGGCCTGTTCTGCGACACCGCCGGACTCTCGCCGGGGGAGTTCGTTCGGCGCGCCCGAACTCGTCCCGAGTCTGTCCGGCGCCTTCTCTCGGACTACGCCATCGCCCAGGCGGAACGGGGTCGCAGCCCGGCATACATTCGCAAGGTGCTGTTCGCCCTTCGCTCCTGGCTCGACCACAACGGCGTCGAGTTCACTCGGCTGCCGAAGATCGGGGGCAGGGACGGCGTCACCATCGAGAACGAGCGAGTGCCATCCGCGGAGGACCTGCGTCGGCTGCTCGGTGTCCTCTCAGCCCGGGGGCGCGTCTGTGCCCTGCTCATGGCCCAGAGCGGAGTCCGACCCGGGGTCCTCGGTTCCATCGATGCGCGCGACGGACTCCGGTTCGGGGACCTCCCGGAGTTCGACCTAGCCAAGCTCGAGTTTGGCCGCGTCCCGTTCGTCGTCCGCGTCCGGTCGACCCGAGACAAGACGGGCAAGGGGTACCTGACCTTCGGGGGGCCAGAACTCGCAGAGGCGATCCTGGCCTACGTTCACGAGCGGGTAGCGCGCGGAGAGACCCCGAGTTCGGACTCGCCTCTTGTCGGAGCTCTCGGTTCCGGGGTCGGGCGGGAGGGGAGGGGACCAAAGCAGGCCGGAACCTTCGTGTCGACCAAGAGCATCACGCTCGACCTCCGCGAGGGGATCCACCGTTCCGGACTGGCCTTCCGACCCTATGTCCTTCGAGCCCGGTTCGCGACCGCCTGCCTGCTCGGAGAGCAGCACGGGACGGTCACCCGGGATGTGCGGGAGTTCTGGATGGGACACGATCTGGGCTCGGTCCAGAACCGCTACACCCTAGGGAAGCGCCTCACGGATGAAACGGTAGAGGCGATGCGGGCGGCCTACGAACAGACCCTGCCCTTCCTTTCCGTCCTACAAGCCCCGCGCACGTCCAACGAAGAGGTCTACAAGGTCATCCTTGAGATGGCGGGACTGGACGGGGCAGAGGTGGCCAAGCTCGGGCCACTCAACTCGGAGATCGTCCTGGAAGCCCTGCATCGGGCGAAGGAGGCCTCGGCGAGCGCCGACACGCCTGGGGTCCCCGGGCAGCAGAAGGTCGTGGACGCGACCGCGGCGGAGGCGTGGATCGAGAAGGGCTGGCGGTTCGTGGCGCCGCTGAACGGGTCGAAGATCGTGATTCAGGCGCCGGAGCAGTGAGCCCGCGCCGCGATACTACTACCCGCCTTCCAAGCGCTTGAGTTCAACTCAAGGAAGGACGACCGGACCTCACGATCCGGCACGACCGGTCAACAACAACTCCCCCTAGCGCTTGAGTTGAACTCAGGGGTCACCGACCCAACCATGGTCCAGAACCCGCCGATTCTACGGGACTGCTCGAGATGAGCTAAACTCACTTATGCTCTCCCGCCCGACCGTAGGCGGGACGAGGCAGCCTGCGGAGCCAGTGGAGCCGAGGAGCCACCATTCCTCGTCAGAGGTGGCGCCGGTGCCGCCCCTGAGCGCTTTAGCTGAGCTTACTGGCAGGTCGTCCAATTCACCTGTTCATCGGGACCCTCCGTTCTGGAGTTGGCCGGTTCCGCATTCACTTATCCGCGCCTGGTGCGCACGATGAGATTCGCAGCCACCGGCTCCGGTCCGACACTTCCCCAAT
>JBAUAJ010000098.1:0-1685 GCA_049675585.1 Thermoplasmata archaeon | reverse complement strand
GTTGGATTGGTCGCCACCGATGGGCAGTCGGGCATAATCGAGGCGTCGCCGACGTAGAGACCCTCGACACATCGCACCTTGCCCTTCTCATCGACCACCGCACGGGGATCGTCTTCTGTACCCATTGGCGCCGATGCGGTCATGTGACCGGTGTACGTCTGAACGTGCTCGCGCAGGTATGACTTGATCTCCTCTCGGCTCCCGACTTCGGGTCCCGGCGAGATCTCCTCGTTGAAGTAGTCGGAGAAGGGCTTGGTTGCCGCGATCCGGCGCGCCAGTTCGAAGCAGTCCGCGAGCTTCTCGAGATCCTTCGGGTTTCGCAGCAGCCCGAACTCGATCGTGGGAGGCACGCGGGGGTCCGGCGAGGCCAGCATCACCCGGCCACGAGAATCGTCTTCGGGGCGAGGGACCGCCACGTTGATCGCAATGACGGAGCCCTTCTCGGGTCCGCTGACGCCCGCCAAATGGGTGGGAAGAACGTGCAGGTCGGGCGGCCCGTCCGTGCGACCGCCGCTGCGCGCCACGAGGATCACCGACGCCGGTGGCTGCGATCGCGCGAGCTTTGTCGGCGTGGTCGCGTGCAAGATGGGCATTGCCGGCTGCTCCATGTAGGCCTGACCCACGGGTAGATCCACAACAACGGGAATGCCAAGGTCCCTCAGGTCCGTCGCGGGTCCGATTCCCGAACGCATGAGAACGGCGGGCGATCCAAATGTTCCCGCGGCGAGGATGACCGTGTCCGCGTCGATCTCTTCGCCTCCGGCGAGCCGCACGCCCCTGGCGCGCCCCTGTTCGATACGAACGGTGTCCACAAGGGTCTCTCCGCGAATGGTGAGGTTGTCGCGACTCCAGACGTCGTCGGTCAGGTAGGTGAGAGCCGTGCTGAGCCGGATGCCATTCTCCTGATTCATCGGCAGTCGTCCAACGCCAAATTTCTCCGGGCCGTTGAGATCGTCGATTTCGGGAAACCCCAGCGCCTTTGCTGTCTCGATAAAGGCGGCCAGCGAGGGAGTCAGCTCGCTGTAGTCGAACCGGCGAAGGCGCATCGGGCCCGAATGCCCATGCAGCGTCGGGTCCCCGTAGTTGTCGGTCTCCATCTTCTGGTAGTAGGGCAGGACGTCTTCGTAAGACCAACCCACAAGGCCTCGCGCCGTCCACCGCTCAAAATCGGAAGGAAATGCCCGCGAAAAGTTCGTGGCATTGACCGAGGAGCCACCACCAAGCAGTCGAGCACGCAGTTCGAACGGTGCGTTAGGGGGACGCGTCGAGTTGTCATCCCACAGCAGTGTCGGGTCGCCGATGTCGAAAGCATTGAGTGCCGACTGAGGGGCCTCGCGGGGTCGAAACGTCGGTCCCGCCTCCAGCAGGAGGACTGACCTGCCCGCGTCCTCGCTCAACCGGGCGGCGAGCACCGCGCCGGCGGACCCGCCGCCCACGACAATGCAATCGAAATGCTCGAATGTGGTCATGATCTCACTCCTCGCAGTTTGTGATCTCCCGCCTGTGCAACATGGCGCACAAGACCGCCCGCGTCTTCATGGCCAGCGTGGAAAATGGTGCTGCGGATAGCCGTAGATACGCCTTCACGCCAGCCACCAGGAGGCAGGCTTCTATGGCGTTTGGGGGTTAGCTTGCATGTGCAGTCCAGACCATTCGTGCGATCTTGGGTTGTCGTGGCTCTGCGG
>JBAUAJ010000097.1:0-1692 GCA_049675585.1 Thermoplasmata archaeon | reverse complement strand
GCGAAGGAGTCAATTCAGAACTGTCCCTCTGGACAAACATCAAGTGACGAATCTGACACTAGCACCGCTGACCGCCCTTCTCTGTCTCGCCGGGGCCGCCCAAGCCCAGTCTTCGCAGGCATTCATTGAATCGGCCGATAAGGTGGTTCCCAGCGCGCTGCGCGACTACAATGTGCCCGGCATTGCTGTTGCGCTGATCCGAAACGGCGCCGTGGTTTGGATGAAGGGCTATGGTTTTGCCGACGCCGCCGCCGCGAAGCCAATTACCCCGGATACCGCATTCAACATAGGATCGTTGTCGAAGACCGCCACTGCATGGGGAGTGATGCGCCTGGTAGAGCGGGGGAAGGTCGAACTGGACCAGCCTGTGGACGCCTACCTGAAGGGGTGGCACCTGCCCCCTTCGCAATTCGATACGAAGCAGGTCACCGTCGTGCGCGTACTCAGCCATACCGCGGGAATCTCGAACCACGGTTATCACGGATGGGACCCGGCATCTCCCCTTCCTCCCATCGCCGACTCGCTCTCCGGAAAGACCGGGACAGGCGAAGTGCGTGTGGTCTCCGCGCCGGGAACGAGCTTCACGTACTCGGGCGCGGACTACGCCATCATGCAGCTCCTGATCGAAAGCGTCTCAGGACTGAGTTTCCAGGACTACATGAATGCCGAAGTATTCCAGCCTCTCGGTATGCAGCATACCTGGTTTGGCTTGCCGCCCGATTTCGCACAGTTTATGGCTTTGCCTTACGGCCCACTTGGCGAAGCGCTGCCGCGCCTGCGCTATAACGAACTGGCCGCCGCGGGACTCACCACCACTTTGCGCGACCTGGCTACCTTCGCAGCGGCGGGGTTAAACGGCCCGCACGGTGTTCGGCCCGGCCGTGGTGTGCTGAAGCCGCAGACCATCGCACTGATGCAGACGCCGCAGCCGCACACTCGCTGGGCAGATCGCGATCCGTACGGGCCCAATCCGGAATACGGTCTCGGCTACACCGTTCGGCCGGATCAGTTTGCCGGCGAGGCCGGTGTTGGGCATGGAGGCAGTAACAGTGGTTGGGAAAGCCTGTTGGAAATTGTCCCGGCGACTGGCGACGGCATTGTCCTGATGACCAACAGCTCCAACGGCGGCGCAGTCATTTCCACGGTGCTGTGCTCTTGGCGGAGATGGGCTGCCAACCACTCGGCGGCCGCATGCCCCACGATTGAAATCAGCGCGGCCGTCTCCGGAGTGTACTTGCATCGAGGGATTCGCGCCGCCCTGGAGCAGTATGGCGAGCTTCGGCGCGGCCAGCCGGACAAATACGATTTTTCAGTGAATGAATTGAATTCCCTGGGCTACGCAATCCTGCGGCGTGGAGACACCGCCTCCGCCGTCCAGATTTTCAGGCTCAATGCGGAGCAGTTCCCGCGCGATTGGAATGTCTACGATTCCCTGGGTGAGGCTTTGCTGAAGGCCGGGGACAAGCCCCAAGCCATCGAAAGCTATCGCAAGTCGCTTGAGTTGAATCCAGAGAATGGCAACGCACGGGACGTCTTGAAAAGTCTCGGCGCGGCGATGCAGTAGAACGGGTGACATTTGCCTCAAGAGATTTTCTATTTGACCGGCGTTGAGTGCTCGCACACCAATCTTTGGGGGCACTGCGGCGAGGCGTTTTTGAGAGCGAACCAACGTTGAATATGAGGGGGCATGGG
>JBAUAJ010000096.1:0-46821 GCA_049675585.1 Thermoplasmata archaeon | reverse complement strand
GCCGAGGGCGCTCCGGCCGCGCCCGCCCGGCCGAAGCGCGCCTCCCGGGCGCGCAAGGCGACGCCGAGTTCGGTGGGCCCTCCCTCCCCGGGTACCGACCCGACGCCCCCGTGACGGCAGTGAAATTCGATCCCCACGTACCGCCGGGCTAAGACGGTGGTACCCCGTCGGTCCGCGAGCGACCGTTTCCTCACCTCCCGGCCCGGGTTAAATACGGTCCGCTGGTCGATTGCACCGTGTCCACGTCGCGACGCCTCATCGACCTCGATTCCCGGTCGTTCGAGCGTCGGCTGACGACGAACCCCCTCGTGATCCTCCCGATCGGGGCGCTCGAGGCGCACGGGCCGCACCTCCCGCTCGGGGCCGATCAGATGCAGGCCGAGGCGACGGCGTTCGAGCTTGCGGACCGGGTCGACGGGCTGGTCGCGCCGACCCTTCCGTACGGCTCGGCGCCCGGGGCCCGACGGTTCCCGGGGACGGTCTCGCTCTCGATCGCGGAGCTCGAGACGCATGTCGAGGGGATCCTCGCCGAGTTCGGACGGACCGGGATCCGCCGCGTGCTCGTGCTCTCCGGCCACGCCGAGCGGGGCCACATGGCGGCGCTCCGCGAGGCCGCGGACCGGGCCGTGCAGCGGCATCCGTCGCTCCGGGCGGTCGTTCTATCCGACTACGATTTCGTCTACGAGCTCCGCGGGAAAGAGTCGCCCGCGACCGACGGCCACGCCGGGCTCCTCGAGACGTCGCGCGTGATGGCGGTCGCGCCCGGATCGGTCGGGGCCGAGCGTCCGGTCGTCGCCTACCGCCACAGTCCGTTCGTCCCCGGGAGCCCGACCGACGCGGACTGGCCCGAGAGCGTAATCGGCGACACCCGCGGCGCGTCGGCGGAGCTGGGCGCCCGCGTTCAGGCCCACGTCCTCGACCGTCTGGTCGAGACGGTGCACGCGCTCCTCCCGACGTGAACCGGAGACCGAACGATGCCCGAACCGTCCGATCTCATTCGCGTCCGCGGCGCGCGGCAGCACAATCTCAAGAACATCTCGGTCGACCTTCCGCGGGGCAAGTTCATCGTCCTGACGGGGGTCAGCGGGTCGGGCAAATCGTCGCTCGCCTTCGACACGCTGTTCGCCGAGGGCCAACGGCGCTACATCGAGAGCCTCTCCTCTTACGCGCGCCAGTTCCTGGGTCAGATGGACAAGCCGGACGTCGACACGATCGAGGGGCTCTCGCCGGCGATCGCGATCGAGCAGCGGGCCGGCAGCCGCAATCCGCGCTCGACCGTCGGGACCGTCACCGAGATCTACGACTTCCTCCGGCTCCTGTTCGCCCGCATCGGGGTGCCACACTGTCCGAACGACGGCGAACCGATCGCGCCGCAGTCGGTCGACAAGATCGTGGATGCCGTGCGCCGGGACGCCGCCGGCGAGAAGATCGACCTGATCGCCCCGGTGGTGCGGGCGATGAAGGGAGAGCACAAGGACGTCTTCGAAAAACTGCGCAAGTCGGGCTACCGTCGGTTCGTCGTGGACGGCGTCGAGGTCCGCCTACCCGGCCCCGAGATCCATCTCGGCAAGAACCAAAAGCACACGATCGAGGTCGTGGTCGACACGTTCGAGGTGATACCGGACGAGGAGAGCCGGCTCGCCGAAGCGGTCTCGCTCGCTCGTCAACTCGCGGACGGCCTCGTGATCCTCCGCCGGCCCGGCGGGGCCCGGACGACCTTCTCGAGCCGCCGCGCCTGCGCGAAGTGCGGTTTCTCGATGGAGGAGCTCACCCCGAGGATGTTCTCGTTCAACAACCCCGCGGGGGCCTGCCCCGAGTGCCTGGGGATCGGGGCGACCCTGCACGCCGACCCGGACCGGATCGTCCCGGATCGGGACAAGACCCTCGGCCGGGCGATCACCGTCTGGGGGCTGACCCCGGGGGCGGTCGCGATCCAGCGGTTCGGCGCCGCGTACGGCTACGACCCCCGCCGTCCCGTGCGCACGCTCTCGGAGAAGGGGTGGAAGGCGATGATGTACGGTTCGGAGCGCTCGATCGGGCCGGGCGTGCGCGGTCCCGCCCACTGGTGGTCGACCGGCTGGCTCCGCGAAGGGCTGGTCGCCGCCGTCGAACGCCGCTGGAAATCGACGAAGAGCGAGAGCGCCAAGGAGTACTACATGGGATTCATGTCGTTCGTTCCGTGCCGCAGCTGCGGTGGACGCCGACTGAAACCGGCGAGCCTCGGCGTGAAGGTCGAGGGTCGCTCGATCGCCGACGTCTCCTCGATGACCGTCGAGTCGGCCGTCGCGATGTTCCGGGAGATCGAGCTTCCCGAACGCGACCTCCAGATCGTCGGCCAGGTAGTGAAGGAGATCCGGGCCCGCCTCGGATTCCTCGAGAACGTCGGGCTCACGTACTTGACGCTCGACCGGGCGTCGGGCTCGCTCTCGGGCGGCGAAGCCGAGCGGATCGCGCTCGCGACGCAGATCGGCTCCGGCCTGGTCGGCGTGCTCTACATCCTCGACGAGCCGTCGATCGGCCTCCACCCCCGCGACCACGCGCGCCTCCTCTCCACCCTGAAGACATTGCGCGACCTCGGCAACACGCTGCTCGTCGTCGAGCACGACGAGATGACGATGCGCGAGTCGGACTGGCTCGTCGACATCGGGCCGGGCGCCGGGCTGCGGGGCGGCGAGGTCCTCTACAACGGGCTGCCCGGCGCGATCGGCGGCACGCCGCGGTCGCTGACCGCGCAGTTCCTCTCGGGGGAGCGGTCGATCGCGGTGCCGACCCGGCGGGCCCCGCCGACCGGCCGCTGGCTCACGATCCACGGACCGCGCGAACACAACCTGAAGGGGGACGACGTGCGGATCCCGCTCGGGCTGTTCGTCGCGCTGTCGGGCGTGTCGGGCAGCGGGAAGTCGACGATCCTCCAGGAGATCCTGTACAAGGCGGTCCGACGGCACCTCGGGCTCGGTCGCGACACGCCGGGGCGCCACGAGTTCATCGAGGGGATCGACGCGATCGACCGGGTCTTGATGATCGACCAGTCGCCGATCGGCCGGACGCCGCGGTCGAACCCCGCGACGTACACGGGCCTCATGACCCCGATGCGCGAGCTGTTCGCCGGCCTACCGGACGCGAAGGCCCGCGGGTTCAACCCGGGCCGGTTCAGCTTCAACGTCGCCGGCGGCCGGTGCGAGGCGTGCGAGGGCGACGGGGTGATCCGCTACGAGATGCACTTCCTGCCCGACGTCTACGTCGCCTGCGAGGAGTGCGGCGGAAAGCGGTTCAACGCCGAGACGCTCGAAGTGAAGTTCAAGGGCAAGACGATCGCCGACGTCCTCGACACGACGGTCGAGGAGGCGCTCGTATTCTTCTCGAACCACCGCCGCATCGCGAGCCGACTATCGCTGCTCAACGACGTCGGGCTCGGCTACGTCAAGCTCGGGCAGAGCGCGACGACGCTCTCCGGAGGCGAGGCGCAGCGGATCAAGATCGCCTTCGAGCTCGCGAAACCTCCGACCGGCCGGACGCTCTACCTGCTGGACGAACCGACGACCGGCCTCCACTTCGCCGACGTGGAGAAGCTCCTCGAGGTGCTGCTGCGCCTGCGCGCGGGAGGCAACACCGTGGTCGCGATCGAGCACCACCTGGACGTCCTCAAGTCCGCCGACTGGCTGATCGACCTCGGCCCCGAAGGAGGCGACGCGGGCGGGCGGGTCGTCGCCGCGGGGACTCCCGAGGAGATCGCCCGGGCCCCCGGTTCGCACACCGCCCGGTTCCTGAAGCCCCTCCTCCGTCTGCCTGCCCCGGTCGCCCTGGCGCGTCGATGAGCGGCGACCGCGCACCCGACTTCCTCTCGTTCGTTCCCGCGAGCCGCCTCGCCGCCTCCTCCGCGGACGGGTTTCGGACCGGTCCGGATGCCCCGGGCGTCTACCTGTTCCGCTCCGCGGTCGGCGAAGTGGTCTACGTGGGAAAGGCCCGCAGCCTCCGCCGCCGGGTCCTCGACCACCTGCGCGCGAAGATCGAGAAGGACGGGTCGATCGTCGCGCAGAGCGCGAGCGTCGAGTTCGTCCCGACGACGACCGAGCGGGAGGCGCTCCTCCTCGAAGCGAACCTCGTCAAGCAGTACCAGCCGCCGCTCAACGTGCTGTTGAAGGACGATCGCAGCTACCCGTACCTCGCGATCGACACGACCCAGGAGTTCCCACGCCTGTTGTTCGTGCGACGGCCCCGACGGCGCGCGGGCCTACTGCTGTTCGGCCCCTACACGAGCGCCCGCGAGGCGCGCGGGGTCGAACGGCTGCTCGGCGATCTGTTCCGGCTCCGGCGCTGCGTCACGCTGCCGAAGGCGGCGTGCCTGTACTACCACCTCGGCGTCTGCAGCGCGCCGTGCATCGGCGCGATCGACCGGGACGCCTACCACCACGACCTCGACCGCGCGGCGGACGTGCTGCGGGGGAAGGTCTCCTCCGTGCGTCCGTCCGTGGAGGAGGAGATGCGCCGCGCCTCTGCCCGGCAGGAGTACGAGCGCGCCGGCCTGTTGCGGGACGCGCTCGCCGGGCTCGACGCCCTCGGCGAGCGCCAGTCCGTGATCGGGCGCGGGAGCGGGCGGGCGGACGTCCTCGCGGTCGCCTACCCGAACGACCCGTCGACGCTGCGGATCGCCGTCGGGGTCGTCGGGGTCGACGACGGCGAGGTGCGCCACACGGAGCCGCATCTCGTCACCTTTCCGGCGGACGATCTTCCCGAGCCGTCCGAGCTGCTCCGCCAGTTCCTCGTGCAGTACTACGGGGGGCGGATCGACCTGCCGGCGCGCCTGTACATCGCGGGGGCGCGTCCGGAGGGGATCGACTCGACCCTCGACCAGCTGTTCGGCGAGCGGGGGATCGACGTTCAGTTCCGGCCGACGGGACGGTACGCCGCGCTCGCCCGTCTCGCCGAACGACTCGCCCGAGCCACCGTCGACCAGGTCGTGCCGCGATCGGCGCCGCGCGAGGTGCTGATCGCGGTGCAGTCGCTGCTCGACCTGCCGACGATCCCGAACCGGATCGAAGGGACCGACATCTCGCTCTTCCAGGGCTACGAGGCGGTCGGATCGCTCGTCGTCTTCGAGCGCGGGGCCCCGCGCCGCTCGGAGTATCGACGCTTTCGGATCCGCACCGTCCCCGGCACGAACGACTTCGCGATGATCGCGGAGGTCGTCCGTCGGCGCTACCTGCGCCAGCAGCGCGAGTCCGAACCGCTGCCCGACCTGCTCCTCGTCGATGGCGGCGCCGGCCAGTTGTCGGCGGCCGTCTCCTCGCTGGCCGCGCTCGGCCTCGCCGACCGCATACCGGCGATCGGCCTCGCGAAGCGGGAGGAGGAGATCTACCGCGCGGACCGCTCGGAACCGATGCGGCCGAACCCGAACACGCCCGCGATGCTGCTCCTGCGCGCCGTTCGGGACGAGGCCCACCGGTTCGCCGTCACGTACCACCGTACGCGCCGACGGATCCGCCTGCGCGAGGAGTTCGATTCGGTCGCTCCGCCCGGCGATCCGTCATCCGATTGACCGGCGCCGGCGGCAGGTCGGCGCCGTTCAGCGCGAGTTGGTCTTCTTGTCCGGAGAGCCGATGAACGGCATCCCCTGAACCCGCTTCGCGATGTCCGAGGTGGCGAGCCGGCGCAGCTCCGTCTCCGGCTCGAGGATCGCGGCGTCGAGGGCCTCGGGGAGGAACGGCGTCGGCGAGCCCTCCGCGACCGCCTGGACGGCCAGCTTGAACGCGGAATCCTCGGTGAGCTTGTCGGAGATCTTCTCTTCGAGGAAATCGGCGACCGCGCGGCGGTTGCGGCCGATCGCGTACGCCTTCCATCCGATCGTCGCTCCGCTCGGGTCGAGCTCGATCAATCCGGGAGCTCGTCCCTGGAATCCGCCGAGCAGTAGAGATACCGCGAACGGTCGGGTGCCGCCGAACTGGGTGTACTGCTGCAAGAGGGTACCCAGGGCGTGCCCGAGCACCGGGTAGGGGATCGACTCGCCGTAGGAGAGCTTGTGGCGCTGGGACTCGACCCGAAGGAACTCGACCAGCACGCGCGAGTCGGCGATCAGGCCGGCCGTGACGCACCCGAGCCCGGCGTCGATCGCGAAGCTTTTCTCGATCGACCCGGCCTCGGCGAGCGAGCTCACCGGCAGATTGCGGAACGCGACGAAGACGATCCCCGTGTCGTAGGCGACCGCGACGGCGGTGCCGCCCATCTGGATCGCCTGGAGCGCGTACTCGACCTGGAACAGCCGTCCGTCGGGCGAAAACACCGTGCTCGCGCGGTCGTACGCCATCTGGCCAGGCTGCATCTCCATTCGAGGTACCTCTCCGGGACTGGGCGCGGCCAGCCGGGCGGGGGATTTGAGCCTGCGCCCTTCCCGCCTCCGAGGTCCACTTGGTGGCGTGGCTCCACCAGTGGACGCGCACGTACGTCGGCCGGGGGGTCGGCGGAAACCATTTGACCCTCCCGGCCGGCTCCGGCACCGGCACCATGGAAGCGGGGACGTTGCACCAGCTGCCGATGGCGTCCTCCTACCGCGGGGAACTGTCGCCGGCGTGCGAGCAGTGCCGGGAGGGCCGCAAGATGGTGCTGTTCGTCACCGGGGTCTGCCGGTTCCGTTGCTTCTACTGCCCGGTCTCACCGAAGCGGAATCAGATCGACGTCGTGTATGCGAACGAGCGGCGGATCGAGCGCGACGAGCAGGTGCTCGAAGAGGCCCGGTCGATCGGAGCGGCCGGAACCGGGATCACCGGCGGCGACCCGCTCGGGGTCGTCGATCGGGTCGAGCACTACGTTCGCCTGCTCAAGACGGAGTTTGGGCCGTCCCACAACATCCACCTCTACACCCACGAGCCGAACCCGGCGAAGCTCAAGCAGCTCGCCCGGGCGGGTCTCGACGAGTTCCGGTTGCACATTCCCCACTATCTGTGGGGCCCGCTCTCGGGGCAGGGCGGCGCGTACCGTGCGGTCCTCGAGGAGGCCCCGGCCTGGGGGATCCGACGCGGGGTGGAGATCCCGGTGCTCCCCGAAAAGGAGGCCGAGCTCGTCCGTCTGTTGCGCGCCCTCGACGAGATCGGGGTCGACTTCGTGAACTTGAACGAGCTCGAGTTCTCCGAAACGAACGAGGAGAACCTCCTCGGTCGGGGCTACCGGACCGACGCCCGAAACGGTTGGGGAGTGCGCGGGAGCCGGGCGGCCGCCGAACGCATCGTTCGAGAGAGCCGCCTGTCGGTCCCCGTGCACTACTGCTCATCCCGTTTCAAGGACGGCGTGCAGCTCCGACAGCGTCTCCTCCGCCAGGCGGAACGGATGGCGCCCGCGTTCGCCGACCCGACGTCGGACGGCACGGTGGTGCTCGGGATCGTCGAGCCGACCCACGGAGGGGACCTGGTCCGCTGGTCCGAGCGGGTCGCCCGTAGGGTCGGGGCCGAGCCGGGCCGTTACCGCTTCGACCCCGGCCGGCGCCGGGTGGAGCTGTCGGCGGACGACCTGCGACGGGTCGCGGATCGATTGCCCTGGCCCGCCTTCGAGGTCGAGGAGTACCCGACCTCCGACGCCCTCGAGGTCGAGCGCGAGCCGCTCAACGCGGCCGCCCGGACCCGGCTCGGCGTGGTCGTCGGCGGCTCGTAACCTTCGTCGCACGCGTGTCCTCCCCACGTAAGATACCGACCGTCTCCCCGGCGGTTCTTGATCGAGCAGGGGCCCCACCCTCCGTCCTCTGCGCCGTACCACATCGGGCAGTCCTTGCAGTGGAGACCGCGGGCCGATCGATCGCTCATCCGGGCTCCCCGCGTGCGCGAAGCAGCTGCCAGGCTCGCGTCGTGTTCGCCATCAGCTCCGCGACGGTGACGGGTCCCACGCCCCCCGGCACCGGGGTCAGCGACTCGGCCCAGCCGTCGAGCGAGGCCGCGTCCGCGTCGCCGACGCTCCTCGACTGCCCCGGGCGCTCCGGGTCGGGGACGCTCGAGAGCCCGACGTCCACCACGTGCGCCCCGCGCGGGATGACGGACCGGTCGAGCAGCCCCGGACGCCCGACGCAGGAGAAGATCGTGCGGTTTCCGGCGAGGCAGTCTCGCAACGCGGGACTCTTCGAGTGGACGAGCGTGACGGTCGCATTCCCGCCCGGCGGTCGGGCGGAGAGCAGGAGCGCGAGGGGACGGCCGACGGTCTCGGAGCGACCGATCACGGCCACCCGTTCCCCCTCGACCGGCAACCGGTAGTGCTGCGCGATCTCGAACGCGGCCAGGGCGACCGCCGGAACGTGGATCGGCCGCTGCGCGACCAGATTACCCAGGTTTTGGGGCCCGACCCCGTCGATATCCTTCTCGGGCCGGAGCCGCTCGACCGCTCGGAGGAAGTCGAACGGGCTCGGGAGGGGATGCTCGACCAGCACTCCGTCGACCGCCGGGTCCCGGTCCAGGGCCTCGATCCGGGCCTCGAGCTCGACCGGGCCGTCCCCCGGGCCGAGCGCCTCGTCCCGGAACTGGATTCCCAAGGAGTCCGCTGCTTTCGCCTGCCGTTTTAGGTAGAATCGGAACGGGCTGTCGATCCCGCGGTGCAGGCTCACGAGCGACGGCGGGGCGCGCGAGCCGCGGCCGTCGACCGCCGCGCGGATCCGCCGATCGATCGCCTCGGCCACCGGCTTGCCTTCCAGGCGAACGGTCACCGGGGCGCCTCGGGGGCAACGAAGCCGGGAACGATAGATAACGACCGGCCCCGGAAGGGGCGGGGCGGTCGATTTTGGCCGCCGGTGACGCCGGTGGCGCCACCGAGTCACGGCGCGACCAGCTAGACCATTTATACGGAGCGCCCCTTAGATTAGCGGCGAAGGGGTCCCCGGGGTCGAGGACCTACCCGCCGTCATGGAAGAGGGAGCGGATACACCGTCCGGGTCAACCGGTGACTCCCCAGTTCAAAGTGAGCTGGATACTTGGGCGGCAAACCTGCCGTACCAATCGACCGCCCAGGTCGAGGTCCCGGCCCGGCTGCTCGACCAGGTGATCGGGCAGGACGAGGCGGTCGAGGTCGCGCGCAAGGCCGCGACCCAGAAGCGCCACATGATCCTGATCGGCGAACCCGGCACGGGCAAGAGCATGCTCGCGCGGGCGATGGTCGATTTCCTGCCCAAGGAGCAGCTGCAGGACATCCTCGCCTATCCGAACAACGACGACTCGAACGAACCGAAGATCCGGGTCGTGCCGGCCGGGAAGGGGAAGGAGATCGTCGCCGCCCAGAAGCTCGAGGCGTCGCAGAAGAAGGAGCAGCGCACGATCCTGTTCGTCCTCCTCGCCATCCTCGTGCTGGGCCTCTCGGTCTGGTACACGGTGACGACCCGCGACCTCACGGCCCTATTGATCGGCGTCTTCGTGGTCGTGGCGCTGTACATCATCGTACGGCTGTCGAGCGGACGGAGCGACTCGGGACCGGGCGTCGCGAAGCTCCTCGTCTCCCACACCCCCGATGACAAGCCCCCGTTCATCGACGCGACCGGGGCGCACGCGGGCGCGCTGCTGGGTGACGTGAAGCACGACCCGTTCCAGTCGGGCGGTCTCGAGACCCCCGCGCACGAGCGCGTGGAGGTCGGGGCGATCCACAAGGCGAACGGCGGCGTCCTCTTCCTTGACGAGATCAACCTGCTCAAGATCGAGAGCCAGCACTCGCTCCTCACCGCGCTCCAGGAGCGCAAGTTCCCGATCGTCGGCCAGTCGGAGCGCTCCGCCGGCGCGATGGTCAAGACCGAGCCGGTGCCTGCCGATTTCGTCCTGGTCGCGGCCGGGAACGTCGACAGCGTGCAGACGATGCACCCCGCGTTGCGCTCGCGGATCCGCGGGTACGGCTACGAGCTGTACGTGAAGACGACGATGCCCGACACGCCCGAGAACCGGATGAAGATCGTCCGGTTCGTCGCCCAGGAGGTCGTGAAGGACAAGAAGATCCCCCACTTCGACCGCGACGCGATCCTCGAGGTGATCCGCGAGGCCCAGCGCCGCTCGGGCCGCTCGGGCCAGCTGACGCTCCGCCTGCGGGAGCTCGGCGGCCTGGTGCGCGTCGCGGGGGACATCGCCCTCTCCGAAGGGACCTCGATCGTTCACGCCGAGCAGGTCGTACGCGCGAAGCGCGCGAGCCGTTCGCTTGAGCAGCAGATCGCGGACCGCTACATCGAACGGCGCAAGGAGTACCACATGTTCGCGACCGACGGCGCGGCGGTCGGGGTCGTCAACGGGCTCGCCGCGATCAACGCCCAATCCGGCATGAGCGAGTTCTCCGGGATCGTGCTGCCGATCGTCGCGGAGGTGACTCCGGCCCAGACGCGGGACGGCGGGGTCGTGGTCGCGACCGGCAAGCTCGGCGAGATCGCGAAGGAGGCGGTCCAGAACGTGAGCGCCCTGATCAAGAAGTACACGGGCGAGGACATCTCCCGGTTCGACATCCACATCCAGTTCGTCGGCACCTCGGACGGCGTCGAGGGCGACAGCGCCTCCGTCTCCATCGCCACCGCTGTGATCAGCGCCCTCGAAGGGGTCCCGGTCGACCAGTCGCTCGCGATGACCGGATCGCTCTCGGTCCGCGGCCAGGTGCTCCCCGTCGGGGGCGTGACGGCCAAGGTCGAGGCCGCCGCCGACTCCGGGATCAAGCGGGTCCTCATCCCCGCGGCCAACATGGACGATCTCGTGCTCGAGTCGCGCTACCGCGGCATGATTGAGGTGATCCCGGTCGGCACCCTCCGGGACGTGCTCAAGTACGCGCTCGTGGGCCAGGGAACGAAGAAGGAGTCGCTCCTCGAGCGTCTCGCCGCGATGGTCTACGCGACCAGCCGCTCCGGGGAAGAGATCCGTGCGGCCGGCGCGCCGCCGCCGGTTCCGGCGCGCCCGGCGGGATCGTGAAAGGGGCCCCTCGCCCGACGTTCCATCCGCCGGATCTCCTCCGGCCGACGGCCCCTCCCCCGGCCGACGAGGAGACGAAGTTCTTCGACCGGCCGTGCTACGAGTTCAACCGTCAGCTCGCGGTGGCGTGGAACGACAAGTACTGCGAACACTGCCGGCACTACCTCACGGCCCGCTGTCCGCACATCGATGAGTTCCTGGACGACGTGGAGGATTTGAGCCCCGAATGATGTCCCCGCGCGTGCGGGGATTGCTGGTCGGCCGCTTCCAGCCGTTCCACTCGGGTCACCTCGGGACGGTCCGCGAGATCCGCTCGCACGCTCCGACCTCGGAGTTGATCCTGGCGATCGGCAGCGCGGAGCAGTCCTACACGCTCGAGAACCCGTTCACGGCGTCGGAGCGGTTCGAGATGATCTCCCGTGCGCTCGCCGAGAGCCGGGTGGACGGCGTGATGCCGGTTCCGGTCCCGGACATCCATCGCCACTCGCTGTGGGTCCGCCACCTCGAAGGGCTGCTTCCTCCGTTCGAGACCGTCTACACCAACAATCCGCTCACGCGGCTACTGTTCGAGAACGCCGGCTACCGGGTCGAGAGTCCGACGCTGATCGACCGGGACCGGTTCGAGGGCCGCAAGATCCGGGCCCTGCTGGCCGCGGGACGCTCCCTCGCCGGGGCCGTCCCCCCGGCCGTGGCGGCGTATCTCGAGGAGATCCACGCGCCCGCACGGCTGCGGCTTCTCTCGTCCGCAGAGCCCGCGTGAGAGTACGACCCACCCGATCACCGGCACGGCAGTACCGCGCTCGACCGGTCCGCCCGCTTCCGCCGCGATTCGGACCGGGGGGCTCCACTCGCCCGTCGCGGACGGCACACGGAGGGCAACGCCCGGGCGATCGTCGTCCCGACCTGCCGAAACTACGGGTACCGCGATCCGGCGGGACGATTCGAGCCGGCCGGCACGGCGTACCTCCGCTTGCGGCATTCGAACCCGACCGTGGAGCGGCCCGAGGAGTTCCTCCGGCCGCGCGAAGGCGGCGGAGCTGCCCGACCGCTCCGCGACGAACGGACGCACGCCCTGGAGGTGAGCGAAGGGAGCGCCCCGCCACCATTATAGGTGAAAATCGATGGTCGGACGGTCCGCGCCACTGTAGCTCAGCCGGCAGAGCGGCTGATTCGTAATCAGCAGGTCGGGGGTTCAAGTCCCTCCAGTGGCTCAGGGACACGAGAGGACCCGAGACGCCTCCGGCGCTCGCCGGCCCTAGGGCGGGGAGCGGTGCCTGCCCGGTCCAGGAACCTCCGGCCGGGGGTTCCGACCCCGACGTTCGCCAAAGCAACGGTTTAACCATCGGCCTCTTTCGACCCGAGGATGCCGAAGTACATCGACTCCCATCCGATGGGCACCTTTTCTCCGGGGGTCCTGCGCACGTTGCAAAAGTCACCCGAGGACGAGTTTGGGATCACCCACCACGACATCCTGTTCAATTCGAAGGAGGACCGAGTGTATTGTGTCCTCGACGCGCCCAGTCGGGACGCGGTCGCGAAGCACCACGCCAAAGCCGGAATCACCTGCGACTTCATCCAAGAGGTCGCGTCCGCCCGGAGCTGATCCCCCGCTCCGGCCGGCAGGCCGTCGAGAGCACGTGGTTCCGGACCCGGAGGCGTCCGACGAGTAACCTCCCCCCGAACCCCCCAGGCCCACGGCTGCTGCCGGCTCCCCACGCCCCCACCGATCGCCCCTCGTAGATCCTCCGGCGACGTCGTCCGGTCCCACAGCGTGACTTATCGACCCGAACGAGATGACACGCCGTGGTCGGGAGCGAGCGTCGACTTTCCGCCATCCTCCTCACCGACATGGTGGGTTACTCCGCGTTGACCCAGCGGAACGAAGCCCTGGCCCTGCAGCTCATCCGAGAGAGCGAGCGGATCATCCGGCCGATCCTATCCGAGCACGCGGGTCGCGAGGTCAAGACCCTGGGGGACGGCTTGCTCGCCGAATTCGGGAGCGCGCTCAGTGCGACCGAATGCGCGATCGAGATCCAGCGGGCCATTCATTCCTATAACTCCCAGGCGGGATCGATCAAGATCGACCTCCGGATCGGCATCCACGTGGGGGACGTCGAACACCGCGACGGCGACATCTTCGGTGACACGGTGAACATTACGTCGAGGATCGAAGGGCTCGCCGAACCGGGGGGCGTGTGCATCACGGGATCCGTGCTCGAGCAGGTTCAGAACAAGCTCCCGTATCCCTGTCAGGAGCTCGACACAGTTTCCCTGAAAAACATCGTTCGGCCGGTCACGGTCTGTCGGGTGGTCCTGCCGTGGGTGGAGGCGGGGGAGATCGGCCTGACCCCGTGGACCGGCCGGCAGCGGGAGCTCCAATCGGTGACCCACGCCATCGAGGCGGGCCGCCGGGAAAAAGGGTACATCCTGTTCATCCGGGGGGAAGCCGGTATCGGGAAAACCCGTCTGGTTCAGGAAGCCCTTCGGCACCAGTCTCCGTCCGCGTTGCGCGTGCTCCGGAGCCGAGTGTTGCCGGGGGAGCCCTGTCCGCCGTACGCCTGCTGGGCCGAGGCCGCGCGGGAGTTCTTTCGAGACGCCCCCCCCACGCTCGCGTTCAAGGCCTGCGGCGACTTCGCGAGCGAGATCACGAGATTGGTGCCCGAGCTCGCGGACCGATTCGGACGGTTTCCGTCGTCGCCGAACCTCGACCCCGACCAGGAACGGCTTGGTTTCTACGAAGGCATCACCCAGCTCTTTCTGAACATCGCCAAGGAAACGCCGCTGCTCGTCTTCTTCGACGACCTCCAGTGGGCCGATACGTCCTCGCTGCGTTTGCTCCAATTCGCCGGCCACCGGATCGAGGGGAGCCGCCTTCAGATCATCGCCGTCTGCCGGGACTACGACCCCCAGCAGAACCCGGTGCTCCCGGACGTCATCCGAGACCTGAGCCAGCAACGGTTCGCCACCTCGATGTCGCTCGGGCGTCTCCCGCTCGAGGACGTCGCGAAGATCGCGGAGTTCATCCTCGGGACGGACCAGTCGGCCCCGGAATTCGCCCCCATGGTCCTTCAGAAGACCGGCGGGAATCCGTTCTTCGTCGAGGAAGTGCTTCGCAACGCCGTCGAGGGGCGGGCCGCGGGAGCTACGGCGGGCCCCCTCGCCCCCGGGGCCTCCGAGCTCCATCTGCCGGAGAACGTTCGGCAGGTGATCCACCAGCGCCTCAGCCGCTTGAACCCGAGGACGATGGAAGTGCTCAAGATCGCGTCCATCATCGGGGTCGAGTTCACGTTCGGCCTTCTCAAAAAAGCGACCGGAGAGACCGACGACACCCTGCTCTCCGCCCTCGAGGAGGCGTTGCAGCTCCGCGTCGTGCGGGAACGCCGAGACGACCGAGGAAGAGCCGTCTACACGTTCGCGGACGACCAGATCCGCGACAGCGTGTACGAGGAGCTCAGCCTGGTTCGGGCCCAACAGTACCACCGCCGAGTGGGACTGGCCCTCGAATCGGAGAGCGGAGCCTCCCAGTTCGAGTCCCTCGAGGCCCTAGCCACCCACTTCCTTCGGGGGAATGCACCGGAGAAGGCGCTGAAATACTTCATTGACGCCGGGGACCGGGCCGCCGATCTGCACGCCCCCGATCAGGCGGTCAGCCGGTACGGTTCCGCACTCGACCTCCTGAGCGAGGCACCGAACGAGCGCCTCACGAGCGAGGTTCTGGAGCGTCAGGGCACGCAGCTGCAAAAGCTCGGGGAGGTGGAGTCCCAGGTTCGTTGTTGGGAGAAGGCGATCGCCGGGTACGAACGCGTGGGAGCCGAATCGAAGGCGGGCGACCTCCTGCGTCGGTTGGGAACGGTGATGTTTCGAACTTTGGAAAAGCCCGACAAGGGAAAGGAACTCCTATTGAAGGCTCTCGCGGTGCTGGAGCCAGGGCCGATCACCCCGGAGCTGGTCCGCGTCTACCTCGACCTTTCGGACACCGAAGAAGCCGCCGGCAGCGCCGCGGCGGCGGCGGTGTTCCGTGTCAAGGCTCTCGAGGCGGCCGATCGCCTGAACGATCCCGGTCTGAAGATGGAGATCCGGGGACTGCGGGGCGGGTACTCGTTGTTTCACGACGAGGGCGCCGTGGAGAAGGAGCTGGAGGAGCTGCTCGAGTACGGACTTCGCCACGACCCCGAAATCGGGTGCCAGGCGTACTGGCAGATCGCGTCGGTGGCGTCGCTGGGCCGCGGGGAGTTCGCAGAAGCTCGAGAATGGTTGATTAAGGGTATCGCGTTCGCTGAAAAAACGCGAAACGTGCACTGGACCATGGAGTTCCGGGGCGTGGGCCTCTCGTTCGTATCGATCACGCTCGGAGATCTTGACACCGCGGCGACGTCGGCCGAACAGTACTATGATTTTCTCGAGTCCCACCACCGGCGCCCGGACGGACGCAATCTGAGGCTTCGAGGAGAGCTCGCCATGCTCCGGGGCGATTTCGAAGAGGCCGAACGATTTTTGGGCCGGGCCGCGACCGCCGGCTCCCCGTCCCAACCGGGGCTCAGCGAAGTGCTCCTCACGCTGGACCTCGCGCGGCTCGAAAGCCTGCGAGGCCAGTTCGCGAGCGCCGCGACGCGCTTGACGACCGCGATGCCGGTCGTTCGAAGCGCGTCCGTCAAGGGCCTCTCCTGGTTCCTCGAGAATTGGTTTCTCGCGCTCCTGATCGAGGTCCTCCTCCGTGAGGGGGCCCTCGATCGGGCGGACCCGTTTCTCGAGCAGCTTCGAACGGCGGTCGGCGACGGAGGGAGCGACGCAGCGCGCGGATTCTGCCAGCGCGCGCTGGGCCAGCGCGCGGCCGCCTCGGGGGAACTCGCCACGGCGGTGGAATTCCTTCAGCAGAGCCTCGGCGCGTGGGGACGCTGCGGGTGGACCATCGAGCTCGCTCGAACTCAAGTCGACTTGGCGGAGCTATATCGAACCCGGGGGGAATCGGAGCGAGCCCGAGAGCTGCTCGACGAGGCGATCCGACAGTTCACGCACCTCGGGGCAAAGCCGGACCTGAGCCGAGCTCTTTCTGTCCGAGAGAAGCTCGGAGCCTCGTGAACGGGTTCCCGATCTGCGCATCGCCGGGGAGGGTCGCGGAACGTGCCGGTGGTCCTAGCGTGGCCCACCGGAAGGTCTCGTCCGCTACGGATTCGAATCCCTCGGGTCCCCGCGCTCGACCCCCCGCGATTCGCCGCGCGTCGCCCCCGTCGGGATTCGCACGAGTGGATCCTCCCTCCCGTGGCCCGCTCGGCCGACCGACCTCCCGCGAACGGTTCGTCGAATAGGAAGGAGATTTACGTGGGCCCGAATGACGCCTCCTCACCAGGGAGGTCCTTCGTGAGGCGAGGTTCGACCGAGGTCGTCACAGAGAGGGGCGGAACGGAGACGTCGTCCCGCGACCGCCGTAGAGCGCACCACGCGGGAGACGGCCGGTCGGTCGCTCCGGGAAGTCTCCCGTGAGTCCGGCGCGGCCCCGACGTCGGCCGGGCCTGCCGCCGGAAGTGCGGGCCGGACCGGTTCGGGACCGATACCCCGTCCCCGATGCATTTCGGCCGGATCGCGAGATTCCGCCCGGGCGGTACCCGTTGCTGAAGGTGTTCCGAGGGCTCGAACGGACCGTTCCGTTCCGGAAGTATCCCGGGGACGACGCCGCGATCCTACGGACCGCCCGGGGAACGTGGGCGAACGTGGTCGATAGCGTGGGCTGGATGTACGTCGCTCCGCGCCGGACCCCGCCCGAAGTCCGCGCGGCCGGTTTTCGCATGGTCGAGAGCGCGGAGGATGAGATTGTCGTGGCCCGCTCGCATCTCGCCCACAGCCCCGGGATGGATCTCTACCTCGATATCATCCATGAATTCCTCCACATCCTGCAGCGGCGGCAAGGCCGGGAGCTTTGGCTCGGTCGAAAGGTTCCCTACGTCGACCGGCCTACCGAGGTGGAGGCGTATGCCTTCTCGGTCGCGGAAGCACGGCGACTCGGAGTTCCCGACAGTTACCTCCGGAAGTACCTGGATGTGACGTGGGTAGGCAAATCCGACTCCCGTCGCCTGCTTCGGCACCTCGGCGTGACGGTCTCCCGATAGTTCGGACCCCCCGGCGACGCCCCCGGTCGGTCGCCGCTCGGGAACGGTTAAACACTTTCCGATACTTGCGCGCACCGACTCCGATGGCGACGGACGGAGCGTCGCGCGTCTGTCCCGAGTGCTCGAAACCGCTCGCGCCCGGGCAGGCGTTCTGCGCCTCCTGCGGAGCGCCGCTGAGCCCGCCCATCTCCACCCAAATGGGGAGGGACCTTCCGCCCCACTCCTGGGACACCGTGGCCGAGGCCGATGACCGCGCGAGAAACCACCCGCTCGCGATGAGCCGGACCCGAACGGGACTATTGCTCGCGATCATCGGGTTTGCTCTCGCTTGGATCCCGTTCGCGGGCGGGGTGGGTGGGCTCATCCTCCTCATCGGAGTGGTCTTCCTATGGCTGGGGCGCAGGGGGTTCGGCGCCGATCACCACCGGAACGTCACGGCCGGTGGGGTCTGCATCCTCCTCGCCCTCCTGCTGGGGATTGGAGTCGGGGTCTGGTTTGCCTCGTCGCTCGTCTCGGCCGCCGGGGCCGCGGGGGCTACGCCGGCGAGCGTCGGCGCAACGCTGACCTCGGATCTCGGAACGCTGCTCGAGGTCTCCGTCGCTACGACCGCGCTCATCTCCTTTGGGTACCTGCTTCTCCCGTACGCGCTCGCCGACGCAACCACGCGCGCGCTGCTCGGGGGAGCGCTCGTGCTTTCGATCCTGTTTGCGGTGGCGATCTTCCTTGTCCTCGGGCCGCAGATCTCCTCGGCCGTGGCCCAGTCGACCGCCGGGTCGACCATCAATCTCGGACCGGTCCAAGCGATCCAAACTCGCTCGGCGCTCTGGGGAGCTGCGCAGATAGTACCGGATTCGTTGTTCGCGTTCGCGTACTATCGCGTGCGGTCGAGCCCGGCCGTCGGATCGGCTGCCCTCGCCCCCCCTCCCCCGGGGAGCGAACCCTACGGGCGGACTCGATAGAATCCCGCGGATCGCCGCAACGGTCGTGTGTCGAGCTTCGAGGGCCGCGCGTCGAGTCCGGCCCTCACCGGTGGCCGGTCAGAAGGAGGGCCCCCCCGCGTCCGCGGAACATGGGAATCGCCTCCTCGGGGAGATGGGCGGCGCGAGCGAATGGCTCCAAGTCGGGCTCCTCAACCGCGACGTCGAGGAAACCGGCCCGCCGGGCGACCTCTGCGAGCTCGTCCGCCTCGAAGAACCGAAGCCGGGAGGCGAACGGCTCCGGCGCCGCGGGAGTTCCCCGGAGCGCGGACGTTCCGCCGAAGACCGCGATCCGGCCTCCCGGGTGAAGGGCCCGGCGGATCTCCCGGAGGGCGGCGACCGGGTCCGGCAAGAACATGATGACCCCGGTCATCACGGCACATGTGAACGACTCGTCCCGGACCGGTAGGCGGTCGGCCTCCCCCTCAAGAACCGTCAGGACCCCACGGGCGACCGAGCCGGCGTTCTGCTCCGTCGCCAGCCGCACCATCTCCGGACTGTGATCGATCGCCGTCGCCCGGCAACCGCTCTCGAGCGCCCGGCGAATGAACGCTCCGCCCCCGCACCCGACTTCGAGCAACCGGTCGTCGGGACGGAGCGCGAGACGCTCGAGGATCAGCAGAAAATTGGGCCAGTGAAAGAGTGGGTCGGCGTAGATCTTGCGGGCCGCCGCTCCGGAGGGTCGCCGGACGGTCCGATCGGTGAGCCAATCGCCGATCATCGCTGGAGACATTGCCCGGAACACCGGGGCGAGTATCGCGCCGCCGAACCAACTCGCCATCTCTCCGGGGGAGTCGCCCAGGACCTGCTCCCACCCGTCCACCGTGCACGTGACGTGCGTCCCTTCGGGAACCGGGTCGAACCGGAGATCCATGTTGGCTGTCGCGGCCTCGTTCCAGGGTGCGGGCCGCCAGTCGAGCACCAGCCGTCGCGCGGGCTCGAACACGGTCGCCGTCGCGACCACCACGCCTTCCTGCAGGAGACGCCCCCCGAGGACCGTCTCGAAGTCGATACCCCCTCGGGAGAGCGCGTCCCGAAGGTCGCCGAGGACCGTTTCGAAGGCCGTGGCCGGAGCGACCGCGAGGTCGACCTCCACGCTCACACGCTGCGTCGAGCCCATCGGACCTGCCCCGGCCGTCGGTCAGCTCCGCTCCGAGATTAGTTCCCCCCGTCCGTCGAGGGGCCGCCGGTTCGGTTCGGGAGGGTCGATCGGTTGGCGTGGGAATGCCAAACTTATCTGGCCCGTCGGACATTGCGCCGGCCCCGAAGGGAGCGAGGTGGGCCGGGTTGACGATTCGGGTGGTCGCCGCGGAGATCGAAGCGAAGACCGCGACGACCCGCACGGCGATCCCGACCTCCGCCCAGCCGAGCTGGCCCCCGTTCGAGCGGGTCGCGGAAACGATCGCCACTCCGCGACGGCCGTTCCCGATGCATCGGCACTCCGGTGTGGAAGTGCTGACCTACGTGATCGAGGGATCCGCCTCCTACCACTTCGGCGAGGAGCCGCCTCGACCCCTCGGACCCGGCTCGACCGTTCTCCTCACCGCCCCGACCTCCCTGTCCCACGCGATCAACCCGGGCCAGGGCCGCACGGTGCGATGGTTCGCGGTGGTCGCCGCCCTTCCTTCGCCGTCCCCCGCCGCCGCCCGACTGCAGGCGGCCGAGGCTCGTCCCGTCACCGGGGTGACGGACGACATTCTCGTGCGCCACCTGGTCGGTCGGGAGAGTTCCCTCACCTCGGCGGCCGGCCTCGAGAGCGACGAGTTCGA
Source organism: Thermoplasmata archaeon (assembly GCA_049675585.1). Taxonomy (GTDB): domain Archaea; phylum Thermoplasmatota; class Thermoplasmata; order Lutacidiplasmatales; family UBA184; genus Lutacidiplasma. Next base: position 27,079 of record JBAUAJ010000096.1, on the reverse strand, counting down.
GTTCCGGGCCCCCGCGACGACGTTCCGGGAGACGGGGCACGACCGGCTCGCGATCGGGTACGCGCTGGCGGGCCGAGGAAGGTTGGGCGAGGTCCCGATCGAAGCGGGCGAGACCGCGCTGGTCGAGGACACCGCGGGGATATCGATCGAGGGACAGTCGGGGTTCAAGCTCGTCTTCGTCGGCGCGCCCCGTCCGTCCGCGAACCGTCCCCCGCGCTCCACGTAGCGGGTCCCTCTTCCTCACGCCCGATCAGAATACGTCGCTGCGCTGGCACGAAAACCGCGGGTCAGCGACGACGGACTGTAGCGCCGCGGTCCCGCGCGCGGAACCGTCGGAGAGCGCCCGGGCCATCAGCGTAGCATGCGATCGACCCTGGAAGTCGTACCCGCGTTCGACGAGGCACGGTCGGAGGTCGGAGACCAGGGTGGAGTAGCCGATCGTGAGCCAACGCCCGGCGGAGAATCGTTCGATCGCGTCGAGCAGCATCGGCGCCTGCGAACTCTCCCGAACGGCCCCTTCGACCACGGAGACATGCCGCGGCCCGGCGGTCGCGTAGAAGTATCCGAGCGGGCGCCCCCCGACGCTCAGGATTTGGTGATCGCTCGGGGCGCGCCAGCCGAACTCAAACCGAAGCCGGAACGACCGCGAGGAGCGGTCGAGGAAGCCGAGGCGGCCACGGACGGCGCTCCTCGCGAGCGAACCGAGCACGGAGGAATCGCTGCGTCGTGCCGGGCGCAGCGAGGCGCGCGACGTCGCCGCCCGCCGCATCCGCGCGGAGATCCGCCGCACCGCCGCGGGGGGAGTGTAGAGGTCCCGATACCCCAGTCGTTCGTACAGGCGGTGAGCCCCCCACGTCCGGCGGGTCCAGAGCAGCGCCCACCGGAGGCCTCGGGCGCGTTCCCGGCGATGGACCTCCGCGAAAAGGAGCGAGGACAGTCCGCGTCCCAGGGCGTCGGGGCGCGAGATGACCCCCGTGATCCCGGCGAAATGCTCGGTCCCGGTCGGCGTCGTCAGGCGCGGGCGCACCACCAAGATCTGCGCGAGGAGCTGATCGTCCTCGACCGCGGCGACCCCGAGGTACTCCGCGAGCGGATATCCCATCGAACGGGCCCGGCGCAGGGCGGCGAGATCGAGCGGTGGATCGTGGTCCGACCAGGCCAGGGATACGAGCTGGGACTCGAATCGTTTCGGGAGGCGGTCGAGGCCCACCACTCGAACCCGTTCGGTGCGGCCGGAGAGGCGAGCGGTCACCGGGGGATCCGTCCGCGTGTCGGGTGAGATCGTCGGCCGGCGCGGCAGTAGGTGATGGGGTGGGGAGGCGGTGGGCCGGCTCAGGCTCCCGCCACGGTCAGCTCGACCATCCGGATGGGAGTCTTCGGTCGGTCGTTCCCGTCGCGCGACACGGCGGCGATCTTGTCGACGACGTCCTGCCCCCCGCGGACGCGGCCGAACACCGCGTGCTTGCCGTCGAGCCACGAGGTCGCGGCGAGCGTGATGAAGAACTGGCTTCCCCCCGTGTTCGGGCCCGCGTTCGCCATCGACAGGACGCCGGGACCGTCGTGCCGCAGCGTACTCGAGAATTCGTCTTTGATGGTGTATCCGGGTCCGCCCGTCCCGTCCCCCTTCGGGCAGCCGCCCTGGATCATGAACCCCGGGATCACCCGATGGAACGTGAGACCGGTGAAGTAGCCCTTCTTGGTGAGCGTGAGGAAGTTCTCTACGGTCTTCGGGGCGCGGTCCCGGAACAGCTCGATCCGAACGTCGCCGAGGGTCGTGCGGACCGTCACGGTGGGGTTCGCCATGGAGGTCGGACTCCCGAACCCCCTAAAAGCCCGACGGCCGGAAGCCGGTGGGACCGACGGCTTATGTGGCCGACTGCGGCTTCTCCCGCCGTGCAGCCGAGGCGCCCGCCGGTTCCCGCATGAACCGATCCGTCGTCTACCTCGGGGCCGGCGTGGTCCTGTTCGGGATCGTCCTCGTCGCCTCGCCGATCGCTCTGACCGGAGCGGAGCAATTCGACCTCGCGCAGGAGATGGGATTTCTGGTCGCGCCGATCGGCCTCGTCGTGGTGATGCTCGGAGCGAGCTTTTACGACCCGTCGCGCACGACGATCGGCGGGGCGTTCGGGAATCCCGACGAGGGGCCGACCCGCGCCCCGGGTCCGCGCGGACCCCCGCGTCCGGCCCCGCCGGTCTATCACCCCTACGAGTCGGTCAACTGCCGCTTCTGCCGAACGCACATTGAAGCCGCGCTCGCCAACTGTCCGCGATGCGCCCGCGCCCGAGAGTGCCGGACGTGCAGCCGGCCGCTCGGCCGCGTGCTCGATCGCGCGACGTGCCCCTTGTGTGCGCGCCCCGAGCCGCTGTGCAACTGCCCGCGCCTCGCACCCCGGCCCGCGACCACGCCGCCCGGCGTCCGGCCGGGCCGGAGGCTGTAGTGCGGCCCGAGGACGAAGAGCTCCCGCGGGGTGTGGTCGTCTCGGAGAAGGAGCCTCCCGTCACGGTGCATTTCGACGGCGCCTGCCAGACGGTCGGGCGGCAGCGGATCGCAGCCTACGGCTGCACGATCGACGGCGTCGGGATCGACCACGAGGAGTCCGGACTCGCGGTCCCGCCGGGTCATCCCCGCGCGACCAACAACGTCGCGGAGTACATCGGGGCGATCCGCGCGCTCGAGTGGCTCGCGGCGGTGCCGTATCGCGGGGAGGTGGTGGTGCGCGGGGACAGCGAGCTGGTCGTCCGCCAGATGACCGGAGAGTACGAAGTTCGCGCGGAGCATCTGAAGCCGTACCACGAGCGGCTGAAGCAGCTCGCGGGACTGTTCCCGCACGTCGAGTTCGAATGGATCGCCCGCGACGAGAACCGCCGGGCCGACGAGCTATCGAAGGAAGGGATCGCCTCGGTCTGGGTCGTCGCGCCGGGTCCCGCGCGTCGGCGGGCCGAGGCGGACGAAGGGTCGTCCGACGATCCGCCGGACTGATCAGTTCCAGCGGACGGTGTAGACCAGCGTCCGGCCCTCGATCGCCGCGCGGGCGCGGGCGGGGTCGACGTAGGTGGCGAACGCCGCAGCGGCTTCGGGAGAGAGCCGGGGTCGTGCGCCGTACCCGCGCGGGTGGGCCACGCCAAGTACGGGGGGCACGCCCCGGAGTTCATCGACACGCGTTTCGCGGCGAACCGGAGGATTCGGCTTCATTCCGACCCCATGAGGTTGCGCCGGACGGGGTACGAGGGTAGTAGGCACGGGAGGGCCGCCAGGGATGTCGGGGGTTCGGCGGGAAGACCGACCGCGACGGGAGCGGCGGCCAAGAGCGCGCGGACGTCCGATATGTCCGACATGCGTGTGTACATCTGTCAGACGGCCGTCGTACATAAACTCGGAGTTCCAGTGGAAATGGGGGGGTCCATGCACCCGATCCTGAGGTGGGAGCACGGCGGACAAAGGGCAGACCCGAGGGAGATCGGCACGCGAACGGGCTCATAAGCCGCGGGGGGGTTCCGCTCCCGACGATGCCGCCGACGCAGGGCCCGGGCGGGTCGACGGCCGCGTTCCTCGATCGGGCGGAGCGGGAGCTGCTCGAGCTTTCCTCGGAGGACGAGAGGTCGGAGTGGGTCTACGCGACGTTCGTCACCGACGACACCGAGGTGCTCGCATCGAAGGCGAAGTCTCGGCTGATCGCCGGCACGGTTCGGCTCCTGAAGGAGTCGTCGTCGCTCCGCCCGGACGGCGCGGACCCGGTCCAGGCGCGGAAACTCAAGCTCCTGCCGCTCCGACTCACCCTCGTGGGGCCGTCCGACCCCGCGGAATCGGAGGAGCTCACTCGAACGGTTGCGTCGATGTCGGGGATCTACGCGAAGGGTCGTCACGTGCTCGCCGGCGCGAGCGAGCCGCTCGACCTGCAGGGTCTTTCGCGCGTACTGATCGAGACGCGCGACCCCGCGCAGCTCGAAGATGCGTGGACCGGCTGGCACCGCGTCGGCCGCGCCGTCCGTCCCGGATTCGACCGGTACGTGACCCTCGCGAACCGGGGGTGCCGGGAGCTCGGGTTTGCGGATCAGGGGGCGATGTGGCGATCCAAGTACGACATGGATCCCGCCGCGTTCGCGACCGAGGTCGACCGCCTCTGGTCCGAGGTCCGCCCGCTCTACGACGCGCTGCATGCGTACACGCGCCGCCGTCTGCGCGAATCGTACGGGGCCGACCGAGTTCCGGAACGCGGGCCGATCCCTTCTCACCTCCTCGGCAACATGTGGGCGCAGTCGTGGGACGGGATCTATCCGCTGCTCGCACCCACCTCGGCGGGTCGGGGATTCGACCTGACCCGGCTGCTCGCCGCCCGAGGGACCACTCCGACCGAGATGGTGAAGATCGCGGAGGCGTTCTTCGTCTCGCTCGGCCTCGCGCCGCTGCCGTCCAGTTTCTGGGAGCGGTCGATGCTCGTCCGACCGCGGGACCGGGAGGTCGTCTGCCACGCGAGCGCGTGGGACATCGACTACGTGAACGACCTGAGGATCAAGATGTGCATCGAGATCACGGGCGAGGATTTCACCACGATCCACCACGAGCTCGGTCACAACTACTACCAAAGGGCGTACGGAGCGCAGCCGGTCCTGTTCCGAGACAGCGCGCACGATGGATTTCACGAGGCGATCGGGGACGCGGTCGCGCTCTCCATCACGCCGGAGTACCTCGTGCGGATCGGGCTGCTCGACTCCGCCCCGTCGGCGGAAGGAGACATCGGCCTCCTCCTCGAGCGGGCGCTCGAGAAGGTCGCGTTCCTCCCGTTCGGTCTGGCGGTCGACAAGTGGCGTTGGGAGGTGTTTTCGGGGAAGATCCCTCCCCGCGAGTACAACCGCTCGTGGTGGGACGTCCGAGGCGAGTACCAAGGGGTCGCCCCTCCGAGCCCGCGCGGGGAGGATGAGTTCGACGCCGGGGCGAAGTACCACGTGCCGGCGAATGTGCCGTACATGCGCTACTTCTTGGCCCACATACTGCAGTTCCAGTTCCACCGGGCCCTCGTGCGAGCCGCCGGGGCGAGCGGGCCGCTCCATCGGGCCACCATCCACGGGTCGGTGGAGGCCGGCCGCCGACTGAACGCGATGCTCGAGATGGGGATGAGCCGAGAGTGGCCGGACGCCCTGGAGGCGCTCACCGGGGAACGGCGGATGTCCGCCTCGGCCCTGCTCGAGTACTTCGCCCCGCTCCAACGCTGGCTGGCCGAGCAGAACCGCGGGGCGCCGGTCGGCTGGTGAGCCTCGCTTCCCCCGGGGCTCGGCTCCCAGAGGACACGCTTAGAACCGAAGGCGCATCCCCCCGGGCGACATGCTCCTGCACGCCGGCGAAAGCATCCTGCGCAGTTCGTATGCGGTCCTCGAGACCGGCCACGGGAACCCGCCGCACCGCGGGCCCGGCGTGCTCTTCCTGACGAACCGTCGGCTCGTCTTCGAGTCGCCGGTGTCGCGCGGGGTCGTACGGGACCTGATCGGCGGACGCGACAGCCGCCTCGTACTCGACGTTCCGCTGGGGGATCTCCGGAACGTGAGCCTCCGGCGGGGCCGCCTGCGGGGGCCGCGGCTGGTCGTCGATCTGTTCCACGACCAGCCGGCGTTCGACGTGCTCGACCCGGACTCCTGGATGACGTCGATCGCCCAGGCCCGGCGCGACGTCCCCGCCCCGGGCGGTCCGCCCGCGCCCGCCTACCATCTGATCGAGCGACAGGTCGTCAAGGTCCGGTGCCGATACTGCGGCACCCTCGGGAACGAGGGAGATCCCCGCTGCCCGTTCTGCGGCGCGCCGATGTGACCCGGGTCGATCCGGCGCTAGTTCTCGGTCGGGAACGGGCCGCGATCCGCCGCGCCGGCGATGAGGAAACTGACGCCGGAACCGCCGCCGTTCACGACCGGACGGATCGCCTCCGCCGCGTGGTAGAGCAGTTCGTACGCCGCATCCTCGGCGTCGGCGGGATCTCCGCCGGCCTCCCCTTCGCGGACGAAGACGCGAAGCGCGGCGGGTCCGATCCCGAGCACGACGGTCGCCGCCCCGTCCCGTCGGGCCCAGATGAGGAGACGCTCGCCGCTCCGCTCGAAGGCGCCGACCCAACGGAGGCTTCCAAACCAGCGGCCGGTCAGGCGCGTGGCGATCGTCGAGGGGGTCGCACCGGGGGGAAGATCGATCCGCGCGATCTCCCGCCGATCCGCGGCGACATCGCGCGCGGGGGGCGGGCCCGTGACGAGCGAGCGGTAGCCCCCATCGACCCGCTCGACGAGCCCTTCCCGCTCCAGCCGATGCAGCGCCCGCGACAGCGACTCCGGATGCGCCCGCAGCACCCGTCGCAGGCCGCTGAACGCGACCCGGCCGCTCGAGCCTTCGAGCGTCTCGAGCACCCGATCGTCGAGGCGCGCCAGATCACCGTTCAGCGGAGGCTCCCGGGCGGTCGTCACTGATGTTCTAGGAAGCCGCGCGGATTTAGCGGGGTGGTTACACCTCCGTTAGCGCGCCGGGTCCGATCCGGACGATGGTGTGACCGGTCCTCCCGCCACCCGGTCAATATCCGGGTCCCGTCCGTAAGCTCCCTCGGACCCGCGGGGTCCAGAGCAGAAGATGAAGGAATCGAGCGACGAGGAATCCGGGCGCCGATCGCACTACGGCCCGTGGGTCTGGACGGCCTATCGGGCCTACAACGAGCTGTTGCGGGAGAAGGTCAAGACGCGTTTCGAGGCGCAGGAGGGACCGTGGATGGACAAGGTCGCCGACCTCTTGGTCGAGATCGTGAACGCGCGGTGGGAGGGCGGGAAGCGGCGCTCGAAGGACCTCGAGCCGATCTTCGCCAAGCTCGACCGGCTGCTCTCGGAGTGAGCGTGATGCCGATCCCCATCCGCCCGGTCCCGAGCGTCCCGCACGGACCGCAGCCGACGACCCCCGGGCTCGGAGCGGGCGCGCTGCGATGCCGCTGACCGAATTCGAGTCCCGGATCACCGGCGCGGTCGAAGCGATCGCACCCAGCGTCGCGGTCGTCGAGAGCCTGCGGGTCGGCCGAGCGCGGGCGCGCGGGCCGTTCGCGACCCCGGCGGAGGCGAGCGCCGTCGTGATCGACCCGTCGGGGATCCTGGTCACCAACCAGCACGTGGTGGGGGGCACCACCCGGCTCAAGGTCCGGCTCTCGGACGGCCGGGAGTTCGCCGGGGAGGTGATCGGCGGCGATGAGGTCACGGACGTGGCGGTCGTGTCGGTCGACGCCTCGGGGCTGCCGGCCGCCCGCCCGGGGGCCTCGGAATCGCTGCGGGTCGGCCAGGTCGTGCTCGCCGTCGGCAATGCGCTCGGCCTGCCCGGAGGTCCCACCGTGTCGATGGGGCTCGTGAGCGCGCTCGGTCGTCCGCTCCCGGGATCCGACTTCATCTTCGAAGGGCTCGTCCAGACCGACGCCGCCATTAACCCGGGGAACAGCGGCGGTCCGCTGGTCGATCTCACCGGAGCCGTCGTCGGCCTCAACGTGGCGATGGTCCCGTTCGCCCAGGGGGTCGGCTTCGCGATACCGATCCACGCGGTCAGCCGGATCGTGGCCGAGCTGCGAAGCCGGGGCCGGGTCGTCCGACCGTGGATCGGCGTGACCGTCGCGGAGCTGCGGCCCGATCTCGCGCAGTCGCACGGGCTCGCACCCCACTCCGGCCTCCTGGTCGCCGAGGTGGAGCCGAAGTCTCCGGCCCATCGGGCCGGACTGAAGCCGGGGGATGTGATCACCCAGGTCGGCCCGTTCGAGACCCGGTCGGTGCGGGCCCTGCTCGAATCCTTGGCCGGGTTCCCCGTCGGTTCGGACGTTGCGCTCGCGTTCCAGCGACGCGGCAGCCTGCTGGGGGCGAGCGTCCCGCTCCAGGAGCGACCCGAGGCCGCGGCCCCCCGGGGGTGATCGGCGAGCGGGTCGGCGGGGTTCCCCGTCGGCCCGCATATATCCCGGCGCCCGATGGGATTCGTGGATGCTCGCCGATGCCTACGGCCGCGAGGTCACGGACCTGCGCATCAGCGTCACCAAACGCTGCAATTTTGGCTGCATCTACTGCCACGACGAGGGATTGGGCCCCGTCGCCCGTCCCGGCGCCGACCACGGCGAGGAGATCACCGCCGCCGAGGTCGAGCGGCTCGTCAGCGTGGGACGCGAGTTCGGAGTTCGTTCGGTGAAGTTCACGGGCGGCGAGCCGCTGGTCCGCCCCGATCTCGAGGAGATCATCGGGCGCACGGTCCGGCATGTGGCGGACGTTTCGCTCACGACCAACGGGTCGATGCTCGACGCCCGCGCCGAGTCGTTGCGCGACGCCGGCCTCAAGCGGGTGAACGTTTCGATCGATACGCTCGACCCCGCGGAGTTCCAGTCGATCCGGCAGGGGGCCCTCGCGCCCGTGTTGCGCGGTGTCCGGGCCGCTCTGCGGGTCGGTCTCACCCCGGTGAAGCTCAACCTGGTGGTGTTCGCGCGAACGGTCGCGAACATTCCGCAGATGATCGCCTACGTCGGCGAGACGGAAGGGCTCAAACTGCAGCTGATCCAATTCATGCCCGAACTGGTCCCCGAGCGTGCCTGGGCCGTCGATATCGCGGAGGTGCGCGCCTGGCTAGAAGCGCACGCCACGCAGGTGCTCGTGCGCGAGATGCACCACCGGCGCATCTACCTGTTCGACCGGGCGGAGGTCGAGCTGGTCGACCCGGTGCAGAACGCCGAGTTCTGCGCGAACTGCCACCGGATCCGCGTCACCCACCGCGGCGAGCTCAAGGGGTGTCTCAATCGGAACGACGACCTGATCGCCACGCGGGGACTGACCGACTCCGCCTTGCGGGCCGCCTTCCGACGGGTGATCACGACGCGCGTGCCGTTCTACGGAGGGTACCTGCCGGCGGGGACCCCCACGCCGTCCGGGTCGTCCCTCATCCGCATCGCCGCCGCCCCGCCGGGCCTCCGGGCAACGGAATAACCTCGGGCGGCTTGCGCTCCGCGTGAAGCCGTCCCCCGTGGATTTCGGATACGCGCGCGCCCCGGCCGTCAAGGTAGCGTCGATCGCCTGGTCCGGGCCGTGGAACGAGCGTCGGATCCAGACCGAGTTCGAGAAGGTCGCCGCCTGGGCGAAGCGCAACGGGGTTCGAACCGGTCGCTGGATCTTTCGGGAGCCCGGCACGCGCCGCTGGGAGGCCTCTATCGAGGTGCGGGGGAGTGCGCGCGGCTCCGGTCCGGTGAAGGTGAAGACGCTCCGGGCCTGCGCGGTCGCCCGGATCGAATTCGACCCGAACGCCGTCTCCCCGCGGGTCATCTACCACGGGATGAGCGACTGGCTCCGGTGGCAGAAGCGGGAGAAGAAGATCCGCGCCGTGCTCTCGACGCGCGAGGTCTACGGTGGGAACCCGTGGCGAGACGCTGCCGTCTGGGCACGGACCGAGGTCCAGTTCCTGGTCCGCAAGTAGGGGCCCGTCCCCCGCACGGCCGGTTCAAGTGCCCTCGCGTGCTGGTGAAGTCGCCATGGCCGACGCACCGCCCGCGGGAGACCGGACCGAGACGATCGTGCTGGCCGGAGGCTGCTTCTGGTGTACGGAGGCGGTCTTCTCGGATCTCCGAGGAGTGACGCGCGTGCTCCCGGGTTACGCCGGCGGCACGACCGTGAACCCGTCGTATGAGAGCGTTTGCACCGGAAAGACCGGCCATGCGGAGGCGGTCGAGGTCGTCTTCGATCCGTCGGCCGTCCCGCTCCACGATCTCCTCGTGATCTTCTTCACGACCCACGACCCCACGACCCTCGACCGACAGGGCCACGACGTGGGGACTCAGTACCGTTCCGCCGTCTTTTACCGGAGCCCCGAGCAGAAAGCGGCGGCCGAGACGGTGATCCGGGAGCTCGAGGCCGCCCGCGTCTGGAAGCACCGGGTCGTCACCCAGGTCGTGCCGCTCTCGGTGTTCTATCCCGCGGAGGAGTACCACCGCGATTACTTCCGCCGGAATCCCGAACGGTCGTACTGCCAGATCGTCATCGCCCCGAAGGTCTCGAAGTTCCGCAAGGAGCACGCCGCCCAGCTCCGGGTCGCGTCGCCGTAGCGGACCGCCGATTCACAGCGCGAGCAGCGCGAAATACGCCGCGAAGGCAAGCATGATCGCGCCCGAGAGCACCACGATCCCACGGTAGGCTCGCGGGGAGCGCTGCGCTCCGCGGAAGACCGCCCGCGGGAACAGCACCACCCACGCGGCCACGGCGCCGAACAGGCCGAGGAGGAGGATCGCGCCTCCGAGCCGCGCGAAGGCGAGACCCGCGGTCAGCCACCAGACGACCTGGAACGGGTTCGTCAGGCCGGCGACGAGCGCCTGAGAATACGTTCGCGCGTCGTCCGTCGGGACGGAGGGCCCCGGGTCGGGGTGCCGCAGGATGCGCACCCCGAAGTAGGCGAGCACGACGGCGCCCAGGGCGTCCACGGGTCGGATGACGGAGTGCAGGTCGACCACGGTGCTGAGCGACAGCACGATCGCACCGAGCAGGAGGTCGGCGCTCATCGCGCCGAACGCGGTGACGGTGCCGGCCCGGATCGACCGGGCCGAGATCGAGGCGATCAGGGCGTTCATCGGGCCGGGCGGCACGGCGAGGGAGAAGCCGAGCGCGAGGCCGAACCCGACGCTCTCGAACGGATCCATCCGATCGTCCCGCGGGTGCGGGTCCGTCGACCCCTACCGACCGCCCGACGAAGGCGGAGCCCAGAGATAGCCGAGCACGCCGCCGAGGATCGCGAGGAAGAGTCCGACGATGAACCCCGCCAGGGCGAACGGAATGCTCAGGATCGCGAGAGCGAGGGCGGCGAACGCCAGGATCGACTTCGCCGACGGCCAAAGCGCGAGAAGGAACCCGACGAGGATCATCAGCGCGCCGATGATCGCACCGATCTCCCCGGTCACTCCGCCGGTCCCGACGAGCACGAGGCCGCCGAGGAGCGCGAGGATCCCCCCTCCGATGATCAGGAGGGCCGGAAGGACCGGACGTGCCACGAGCTCGACCCGGGCCGCCGAGCCGGGGGGTCGCTATTAGGGTGCCGTTCCGCCGGGAACGGGGGGGCCGAAACGAGGCCCACTGCGAACCAAACCTATTTTGAGCCTATCGTTCCTAAGAATCGCCGATGGTGCCCGCTCCCCCGCCCGATATGGTCGGCCCCCGACCCAGCGAACTGGTCCTCTACCGTTGCCTCGTATGCGGCTTCCAGTCGCTGAAGGGCGACGAGATCGGGGAGCACCTGATGCAGCACACCGAGGCGGCGAAGTACACCTTCGCCACCGTCGTCAAGTAGTCGATCCGCCCGATCGCGGGCTCCCCGTCGCGCGGGAGGCATCACTGAGACGGCGACGGCGCGCTCTCTTGGAGTCGTTGGGCCATCGTCGCAAGGATCGTTCGAAGGACCGTGGGATTCTGCTGGGCGAATCCCCAGAACTCCCAGCGAGAGAGTACCACGACGCGAGTCGGCTCGACCGTCACGACGTCCGCGGAGCGGGTGCGGTCGTCGAACAGCGCGAGCTCCCCGAAGAAATCCCCGGCACCGAGCCGGGCGAGCGCCTTGCCGCCCCGCCGGACCTGAACCTGCCCGTCGAGGATGAGATAGAATCCGATCCCTTTCTCGCCGTGCTTGACCACGAACGTCTCGGGGGGGATGTCGCGCACCTTCGCGAACTTCGCGATGCGCTTGATCTGGCGTTCGGAAAGTCCGGCGAACAGCGGCGCCGCGGCGAACCCGGCGACAATCCCCCGCAGCTCCTCCTTCTCGGACGGCGGCACGGGGTGCGGAATCGGCCGGTGGGATAAAGAGTTGCGCACGGCCGTGGGCGGGCGGAGGGCCGCCGACCCGGTCGGGAGCGCACGGGTCGGTCCGTGCGACGGCGTGGCATTCCGTTCCGGCGCCCCGACCTCCTTATGAGGAGGCGGTCCACTCTAGCGTACGGATTCGTCCCCGGGGATCACCCATGACGTCCGCGACCTCTCGATACCTGCGCATCGAGGTGCCCGAAGAGCGCCCCGAGGAACGCACCGCCGACTTCCGCGAGGTGCTCCATTCCTACTCGCGCGAGGAGGCGGTGCTGGAGGCGCAGCGCTGCCTGCAGTGCGACCTTCCGTTCTGCGTGGAGGCGTGCCCGATCACTCAGGATTGCCGCGGGTACATCGGTCTGATCGCCGACGGGCAGTTCGATGCGGCGGCCAAGCTGACGCTCGTTGCGAACCCGCTCTCCACGACCCTCTGCAAGGTCTGCTACCATTACTGCGAGGACGCGTGCGTGATGAAGGGTCGCGGCACCCCGATCGCGATCCGCCACCTGAAGCGCGCCGCGCTCGATTTCGGGGATTCGCACAAGATGTACGTCCCGAGCACCCCGAAGCACCAGCGCATCGCGGTGATCGGCGCCGGACCGGCGGGCCTGATGGCGGCCTGGGAGCTGGGCCTGCGGGGGTATGCGATCACGGTCTTCGAAAAGCAGCCGGCGGTTGGCGGCCAGGCCGGAGCGATCCCGCGCTACCGGATGCCGAACCACGAGCTGCTCATCGATCTGCAGCGGTTCCGCAACTTCGATCTCACGTTCGTCGAGGGAAAGACCGCCGGCCTCGATTTCACCCCCGAGAGCCTGCTGAAGGAAGGGTACCGCGCGGTGTTCATCGCGATCGGCGCCTCGGCCGCGAAGAGTCCGGGGATCCCGGGCGAGACCCTCCCCGGGGTCATCCCGGCGCTCGATTACCTCTACGACGTCAATCTCGGCCGCCCGGTCGTCCTCGGGGAGAAGATCCTCGTGATCGGTGGCGGGGACGTCGCCGTCGACGCGGTCCGCACCGCCCGCCGGCTGTCGCCGCGCTCGCAGGTCACGATGGCGTATCGGCGCACGCGCGCGGAGTCGCCCGCGGGCGAGGAGGAGATCCGCGAGACCGAGCCCGAGGGGGTGGAGTTCCGCTGGCTGGTCGCGCCCGAGCGGATGCTCGGCACGGACCACGTGCGCGCGGTCGTCTTCGGCAAGATGGAGCTCGCGCCGCCGGACGCCTCCGGCCGCCGGGCGATCCGTCCGATCGAGGGGGCCTCCGAAACGATCGAGTGCGACACGGTGATCGTGGCGATCGGGGAGCAGGCGGATCTCACCGGCTTCCCGGCCGAGCTCAAGCTCGCCATCGGGACGAAAGGGTGGCCGGAAGGCTCCCGCGCGGACACGATGACGGCCCTTGCCGGCGTCTTCGCCGCGGGCGGCCGTTCGGTCGTCCACGCCATGGCCGCGGGCACCCGGGCCGCCGAAGGGATCGATGCGTACCTGGCCCAGAAGGAGGGGCGGGCCCCGACCGCTCGGCCGGATCCGCTCGGCGAAGGTGCCGCCCCCGACTGGATCCCGAAAGGATACTCCGGTCCGGTCTGGCGTCCCTAGGCTCGGGCTCCCGCGCCCGGGCGCGGACCGAGGGGGGTCGGCTTCAGAGATACGGGGCGGAATAGCTTCCGGAGACGTTCACGGTGAACGCGGCCGAGCCGTTCGCCTCGAACACGTAGAAGCCGAACTCCGACGTGAACGAGAACGAACCGGAGGCCGCATCGGCGGAATAGAATGTTCCGGGGAACCCGGTGATCTCGAACAGAACCTTCGCGCCGTCGCCGGTGGACCAAGAGCCCGAGACCGACGCTCCGCTCGGGAAGCTCAGTTCCTGGGTAGCGGGGGCCCCGGTGGCCGACGCGATCTCGGTCGAGTACGCATGGGAGACCGGGATGGTGAAGAGGGCGACGAGCACGACGACGATCACGGCCACGACACCGAGGATGATCCAGAGAGGTCTCAGGTTGGCCCGTCGGGGAACGGGAGGCGGGGCACCGGGATAACCGACGCCGACCACACCGGGGCCGGGGGAACCCGGCGCGAGGTAAAGCGGCGGAGGTGCGGCGGGACCCCCGGACGAGAGCAGGGCGGCTCCGGGCGCGGGGGACCCACAGCGGACGCAGAAGCGAGCCGTCGGCGGGATCGGCTGCCCGCAGCGGGTGCAGAAGGACGGGGCCATGCGGAGAACTCGGTGGAGCCGATATTCAAACCTGCCTTCCTCCGGAACGACGCCGCAGGAATGCGGAGGGCGACCGACAAGCGTCAGAGGGACCACGGCCCGGTACTCTCTCGATGGCGCGGAACCTCTTCCCGGTGGGCGGCGGATGCGTCACCCCCGGGTAGGATCGGGTGGCCCCCGCCGATAGGGGGGTCCCACCGTTCGACTCCCTCGGGACTTATATTCGGGGAACCGTGCGACGGCCCGTGCCGCATCGACCGAGGGACGAATCGTCCGGTGGGCGGTGCGAGGCAGAAGGGGACTGACGATGCGGCGGTCGATCGGAGACCGGGTGCGCGCGGAGGTCCGGGCCGCGGTGCGCGAGCTCGGCGCGTCGGTTTCGCCGGCCAAGCTCGAGCAGCGGTTGCGCGAGGGCGAGCCCGGGATGTACGCCGAGTTGCGGCGGGCGACCCCCGAGCTTTCGGACCGACTCGCCTTTCTCACCCTGGTGATCGCCGGCGAACGTCCCCGGAAGGCCCCCCCGGCGCGCGGGGATGGGGAGGTCAACCTGTGGCCGATCGGGAGCCGGCAGCGCTGGGATCTCCTCGCCTCGACGGAGGCGATCGGGTCCCCGCCGGATCCGACCGAGAGCCGATTCTATCTGCACAACTACGGGACGCGCGATGCGGTGGACGTCGTCGTCACGATCGCCGGTCTCTGGCAGGAGTACGTTCCCCGGGTCGCCTCGGGCGAGACCGTGGAGCTCGAGTGGTCGGAGGAGCGGGTCCATCCGACGGGTACCGAGATCCCCCCGGCGGAGGAGCGCGGGTATCCGGACCCGTTCAATCCGACCGGGGATCGACAAGAGAATCGGTGCGACCTGCGGGTCGACTTCTCGGTGAACGGGCGGGCCCGTCGGCTCGAGGGTCTCCTCTACTTCTGGCCGGGCCATCCCCCGACGTTCTTCCAGCAGTCCGGAGCGGCCGAAGCCGCGGACCACGCCCGGTCGATCCGCTGAGCGCGGGAGCGAGAAGCTCTTACGCCCCGGTCGGCCTCCGAGGCCGTGCCTCCCCCACCGATCGCCGCCGGGGATCCGGGCGCGCTCGGTCCCGAGGAACGCCGCTGGCTGCACGACAAGTACGAACGGCTCGCCGCCGAAGAGGGCGGCCTGTCGGCGAACCGGACATCCTACTACGCGGCGATCGGCACGGTGCTGATCACCGGCCTCTTGATCGCGCTCGACGATTTCATGAGCAACCGGCCGCTCCTCGCGATCGTAGTCACGTTCCTCGCGGCGCTCGGGATCCTGATCTCGTTCGTCTGGGCGATCCTCCTTCATCGGACGAACGATGCGCAGCACCTCTGGCGGGAGGCGGCCCGACGTCTCGAGATCGTCAGTCCGCCGGTGCTCCCCTCGCTCCCCACCGAGATCCGGCTCCGGTCGGGAGAGAGGCTCGAGCTCGACCTCTCGCGACCGTACCTCGCGCACGCGGCGCGGTTCGCCGACTCTCCGAAGGTCTCGTGGATGGATCGGATCAATCCGGGCGCTACGACCGAGGTGCTCCCGCTGACGTTCCTCACCGTGTGGATCGGGGTGCTCGTCGTCGTCTGGGCGTCGTACCTCTGGGGCCGGTAGACCCCGCGGGTCGGCGGCTAGATGTCCCGCTTCGCTTCGACCCGACCCCGCCGGATCGCTCGGCGGAGCGCGGCGTGGTCGCGCTCGGTTTGGTCGGCGTACGCCTCGGCGAAGCGCACGAGCGCCCGGTCGAACAGGTCGCGCACGCCGAGATACCCCGCGATCGCCGCCGGGTCCCCGGTGCGAGCGTGGGCCCGGGCGAGCGCGGCGCCGCACAGCTCGCCGTGGCCGAGAAGCCCCTTCGGACCGAGCGCGCCGGCCTCGGAAGAGAACTTCATGTCCCGCAGTTGGCGGACGTAGAGGTCGCGCGAACCGAGCCGGCCCCAGCCGAGCAGGGCGTCGCTCGCCTCCTGGATCAGGTGCTGCCCGGTGACGACCCGCTCGGCGGGACTTGCGTAGCGGCTCGCTCCGGCGAACGGCTCGAGGACCGATGGGAACGCCTCCTTCATCTGGAGGAACAGGGGATCGACCACGTCCCGGTCGCCCATCAGGAGCATCACCGAACACGCCGTGCCGACGCTCCCGACTCCCACCACCTTCTGCGCGACATCGGCGAGGTGGTACCGGTCGAGCAGCATCCGTCGCTCCTCCGGAAGCGACGCGACGTAGCGCGCGTAGAACGTTCTCGCGGCAGTCTCCTCGAACGCCTCCGAGTAGTGCACGATCAGCGGCGGGTCGTCCCGGATCCGATAGCCTCCCCGCACCGTCTCGACCATCCGGGGGAAGGCGTGCAGCCCCGTGCGGGCCCGGGCACGTCGGACGACGTCGCCGATCACCCGACGGCCCGCCCGCCGCACGAGCCGATCGGCGCTGTCGAGGTCGATGTGGGAGTACCACGTATCGAGGTATCTCGAGCGCGCGAACGAGCCGACCAGTTGACGATACGACCGCATCGCCGCCCGGACCGCGCGGCGGGAGGTTCCCGCCGGGCACCCGTTCTGTCGGCCGAGGAGGACGAGGCTGGTTGCGAGACGCTTGACGTCCCACTCGAACGGCCCGGGTAGGGTCTCGTCAAAGTCGTTCACGTCGAACACCCGGTCCCGCTCCGGGGTGGCGAACACACCGAAATTGCTGAGGTGCGCATCGCCCGCGAGCTGGACTCGAAGTCCCGTGGTCGGCGTGCCGGCCAGGTCGTGGGCCATCACCGCCGCCGCTCCGCGCAGGAAGGCGAACGGCGAGGCGGACATGCGCCCGTAGCGGATCGGAACGAGGGAGGCGATCCGACGGCGGTCGGAGGCGCGCAACAGGTCGATCGGGTCCGGTCGATCATTCGGGGGGGTCCAGGTCCCCTGGATCGAGCGCGGCACGCGCATGCGCAATCGCTTGCCGGCCGTGGCCCGGGCGGCCCGCGAGAGCCGAGCCCGCTCGTTCGTCCGTGGCGGGGGACGTCTCCGCATCGACGGGGCTCGGGGTAGGAATGAACCGGGGCGTAGAAAGGCCCGCCGCTCCGCTCGAGAGGGGCGCGCCCGAGCGGTCGGACCGTTCGATCCTCCGAGTGCTCCGTCGGAGTGAGTCACCCTTATCGGCCAAATCCCCCCTCTCGCGCCCGGCGGGACGACGACGGAGCCGGGCGGTGGGATCTCCCCCGCGGGCGCTGCTTCGCCCGAGGAACCCGAGCACCGACGATGGGGGAACGCGGACTGGACGGCCCCGGTCTCGAGGAGGCCTTCGCTGGGCAGGGGCCGGTCGGCGGCCGATCTCGTCTCTCCGAAGAGGCGCTGCGCGATCTCTCCTCGCAGCAGTCGACCCCGGTCGACGCCACGGTGATCGTGGGCGACCTGCGTCTGTCGACCTACCTCCTCAAAGAGTCCGTACGGCCGAATCTGTTCGCCCGGTTCATCGTCGGGTTCACGGAGGCGACCCGAAGCCTCGTGCAGGCGCGGGCAGGTTGGTTCGACAAGTTCACGGGTGACGGGTTCATCGTCTTCTGGATCGGAGACCCCGAGCCCCGATTCCTCCTCGACACGGTGCCGGGGTTCTGCCAGGAGGTCCGCGGGGCGGCCGGGAAGCTGATCGAGGGGCTGCGGAGGAACTCTCGAAACTTTCCGGCGGGCGTCGGCCTGTCGATGGGGATCGATGCCGGTCCGTGCGAGCTCGTCTACGTCGGGGGCAGCCTCACGCTGGTCGGAAGTCCGATCGTCGGCGCGACCCGTATGGCCAGCTCGGCCGGCGCGGGAGAGACGCTCGCGAACGTCCACGTGGGGGGAGCCCTCGAGCGAGCCGGCGGCTCGCTGACGGAGACGCGCATCGGGATCGAACGCGTCACTGCGCGGACGAAGGAGTATCCGGACGGCCAGGAGGCGTATCGCCTTCACTTCCCCTCGCCGCCGCTCCACCCGGCAGGAGAGTGAATCGGACGACCCCTCCGCGCGCCGCCGCAAGCCCCGGGTCCGTCCCGTTCCGGTGGCGGGAGTACCGACGGCTGCTGCGCGCACGGCTAGAACGGGCGGCCCGGCCGACCGACTTCGATCTGCGCGCGTACCTGGGATCCCCGCTTCCGGTACTGGGAGTCGCCGCGGCGGATCTGCGCGCGATCGCGCGGCAGCTCAAGTCGGAGCATCCGCATCTGGCGCCGGCCGTCCTTCGATCGCTGGCGGCAGGGTTGTGGCGTGGCCCGTCGTTCGAAGAACGCTCGCTCGCGCTCCTGATCGTGGCCGATCAGCTGCCGAAGCTCGGGGCGGCTGCCTGGACCCTGACGGATCGTTGGGTCGACGACGCCACCGGCTGGGGGCTGTGCGACAGCCTGGCGGGCGGTCCGGTCGCCGAGATGGTGGCCGCGTCTCCGGCACGACTCCGTTCTCTCCTCGGGTGGACCCGGTCCACGAATCTCTGGCGTCGGCGAGCCGCGCTGTACGCGTTGAACCGGCTCGTGCGCGCGGGCCGTCTTACCGAATCGCTGCGCGTGATCGATCGCCTGCTCGAGGATCGAGAGTTCTGGGTGCAGCGGGCGGTCGGGACCTGGCTGCGAGAATGCGGGAAGAAGGACGAACGGCGAATTCGACGGTACCTGCTTCAGAACGCGAGTCGTCTCTACCCGGTCGCGATCACCGTGGCGACAGAGCGAGCGACGCCCGCCTTCCGAGCGGAGCTGCGAAGTCGGGCCGCTCGGGCCGGGCGCCGTCGGAACTCACGATCGCCCCCGGTCAGCGCGGATCGGGCGCGGCCGGTTCGGTCGTGATCCCCCCCATCGCCCCGGCGAGGAGGGCCGCCGTGGCGAACGAGATCGCGAAGATGGCGATCAGCACGACGGCGATGCCGAACTCCTCCACTCCGAGCTGGTGCAGCGCGTGCAGGCCTCCGCCGAAGAGGAGGCCGTTCGGAAGGGCGGCCGCGCCGGATTGGGCCGCGAAGGCGTTCTGGGCGAAGAACGCGATCATCGAGACCCCGAAGATCCCTCCGAGGAGGTGGCCGGGGAACAACCCGACCGGATCGGTGAACCACTTGAACCGACCAAAGAACATCTCCCCCGCGACGAACAACGGGCCGCAGAGGGCCCCGAGAAGGATCGCGCTGCCCGGGCTCACGAATCCGGCGAGCGGCGTGATGACGATCAATCCCATGAGGATCCCGTTCACGGCCACGAGCAGATCGGGGGCCCTGCGGGTCGATAGGTAGGTCGTCCCGGCGAGGGAGAGCATCGAGACCGCCGCGGCGAGGAACGTGGTGAGGACGACGACGACGGCCTCGTCGTTGAACTGAAGGACCGACCCGGGATTGAATCCGAACCAGCCCAACCAGAGCAGAAGGATCCCGAGGGTGAGCCATCCGGGACTGACGCGGATCGGAACGACCGGACTGGTCGTGGCGCCGCGCGCCCGCTCCTCCCGCCACACCTGGTAGAGGACCCCCAGACCGGCGGCCCCGGCCGCCCCATGGACGACGAGACCTCCCGCGAAATCGACCATCCCCATCTTCGCGAGCCACCCGGACGGATTCCAGATCCACGCGGCGGGAAGGTTCCAGATCAAAACGAAGTAGACGACCGAGAAGGCGACGATCGCCGAGAGCTTCACCTTCCGGAAGAAGACGACGCCCACGAGCGCGAGCGTGACGGCAGCGAACGCCGTCTCGAATAGGAAGTAGACCCCCGTGGTGAGCCCGGTGGTCGTCACCGACCACCAGACGTCCTGCGTCGGATTGACGGACGCGGGGGAGAATGCGCCGAGGAAGAATCCGGGCGAGTAGATCGGGTTGCCGATGATCCCGTGCCACGTCGGCGCGAACGCCGTGTTGAACCCGACGATCGCCATCACGACCAGGGCGATCCCCGTGAACAGGACCGTCTTCAGCAGGCTGAAGGAGAGCTCCTCGCCGAGCTCCCCGACCTCGAGGAAGCCGACGGCGATGGTCATGAGAAAGACCAGCAGTCCTGCGAGCAGGACCCAGAGATTGTTGACGAGGATCTCCGTGATCACGCCGACTCGGCTCCTTCGGGCCCCTCGGCCTCGGGGGCCGCGTGGGGACCCACCCTATATGGAGACTTGGTTCGAAAAGTCGTCCCGGAGCGGCGCGGAACGGATGCGGACCGCGCGCGTCACGGGGCCGGGGAGGCCGACGACCGGGCCGCGACGTGGGCCAGGTTGAGCGGAAAGAACGAGCCGAACTTCCAGCCGTCGAACGGCTCGGGGGGGACCGCCTCCGAAGCAGGAGCCGCGCCGGCCTCCGCGCCCTCTCGGGCCAGCCGTTGTAGGCACGCGACGTACTCCTCCATCTGGCGGATCTCCGAAGTTCCTCCCATGGGGCCGTGCCCCGGGAGCGCGCGGTCGCTCCCGAGCCCCCGAACGCGTGCGAGGATCTCGAGGAGGGTTCCCGGCTCGCCGTCCCAGAGGCACGGGTGGAACCCGATCGCGAGCAGGTCCCCCAGGAAGACGATCCCGTCGTCGGGGAGGTCGACGAGCACGTCGCTCGGCGAATGCCCCCCCCAAAGGAGAGGATCCGCGCCCGCCGCCGCGTGCCGTGGAGCACGAACTCCTCCGAGAACGTGAGATCGGGCGGGACCACCCGATGGTCGGGAGGGGTCGCGAGGATGCCCCGGAACCAGCCCTCGAACACCGCCCGCTCCGCCGGTGTCGTCGCGTGACGACCCGTGCGAATCGCCTCGAGCTCCCCGGGAGCCTCGGCCCGGTCGCTGTCGAGCGCCGCCCCGGCCCTTTCGACTATCAGCTCTCGGACCCGGTGGGTCGAGACGATATGGCGGGCCCCGACCGACCCGTTCCCGCGTACGTGGTCCCCGTGGTAGTGGCTGTTCACTAGGTAGTCGACCGGACGCCCGGTCAACCGGCGCGCCGCGAGGCCGAGCGCTTCCCCCGCCTGCGGGGTGAGCATCGAGTCGAAGACGAGGGTCGCGTTCCCGAGATCGACGATCCCGGCATTGCAGAGGCCGAATCCGTCGGCCGTGGCGATCGCCGCGTGAACTCCCTCGGCCAGCTCGTGAATGCGGAAGTGCTCGGGGTCGTTCCCCATCGAGGCGACCGGACGCGCGGGACCCCATAGAATCTCTGGACCCCGCGCCGACCCCCTCCGCCCCGCTCCAAGCGAGCCCTCAAGAAGCGAGGGTCCGCTCGAACGACCGTGTCGGGCCCGGAAGGGGTGGCCGAGACCGCGGGAGCCGGGGCGATCGCTCCCCCGTCCCCATCCCGTCTCGAACGGTTCCTGCAGTACCTGCGCGCGCACCCGATCCTCTGCCTCGCGATCCTCACGCCGGGGCTCCCCGAGTACCTCTCCACCTCGACTCCCGTGCTCAACCTGGTCGCCAACCCGTTCTGGTTCTTCCTCGGCCTCGCGATCAACGTCGGACAGTACACCGCGGGCGCGCTCCTGATCCGAGAGGCGGTGATCCGATGGAAGAAGGGGTGGGGGACGCTGTTCCTCCTCGCCCTCGCCTATGGGATCACCGAAGAGGGCCTCGGAGACAACACCCTGTTCAACAACACCCACCACGTGGACGGAACGCTGGGAGTCTACGGCCACTTCCTCGGGGTCAACTGGGTCTGGTCGATGGGCGTTCTCTCGTTCCACGTGATCTACTCGATCGGGCTCCCGATCCTGCTGCTCGGGCTGGCGCTCCCCGCGACGCGGGGACGCCGGCTGATCGGACGCCAGGGGATCTACGTCGCCCTCGGGTCGCTCGCCGCCTCCACGGCGCTCGAGACGATCCTCGTCTGGGGAGAGTACAGGTTCTGGATGGGGATCCCCATCCTGGTGGGAGCGCTGCTCGTCATCGGGGGGCTCGTGTTCGCCGCCCGGCGCGTTCCGGCGAACTTTTGGGAGCCTCGGTCGCCGACCGCTTCGACCGGATCCGGAACCGTCTTCGCCGCGGGATTCCTGTTCTTTCCCGCGCTCTTCCTGCTCGAGTACGGAGTCAGCACCTACGGGGTCCCTCCGGCCCTGGTGATCCTGGCCGAGCTCGTCGTGCTGGGGATTCTGCTCGAGTACCTGCGTCGCACGATCGGCCAACGGGGGAACGAGCGACCTCTGGTCGAT
The DNA here is from genome assembly GCA_049675585.1 of Thermoplasmata archaeon. GTDB lineage: Archaea > Thermoplasmatota > Thermoplasmata > Lutacidiplasmatales > UBA184 > Lutacidiplasma. The sequence goes on along the minus strand of JBAUAJ010000096.1, from coordinate 4,965 downwards.
CTCGCCTTCGGGTTCGTGGCCTGGCAGGCGGTGTTCGGGTTCCTGCTGACGCTCGGTCTACCCTATACTGTGCCGTTGATCGTGGTGGCGGTTCTGTTCTTCGCACGATTGCGCCGGGCGTATCCCGTTCGCGCCCTCGATCCCGTGTCGCCGGGCGTTGGGTCGATTCCCCCGGGGGCCCAAGCGAATATCCCGTAGCGATCCTCCGAACGGGCCGGGCTGCGGCGGCTCGCCCGCGGAGCGCGCCGCCTCGACTATAGAAACGATTAATGCCCGGGGCCCCCCACAATTCTGTCAGACGGGCCGAACGCCCGTCGACCGATGGCCGCCGAGTACGACGCCGACGAGATAGAACGGGAGAGACAGCTCCGACAGGCCGCCGAACGGCGGCGCATCGACGGGGAACGACAACGCCGCCAGGACGAGCTCCTCCGACTTCGAGCCTTCGACTCGGGACGCTCCGAGGTGCCCGACGCCCGGCGACCGACCCGCCCCCGGAACCCGGGGCGCGGATCGACGGCGCCGGTGCCCACCCCGGCCCCCGACCGTCCGCCGCAGGCACCGATCGGTGCGCCCCTCCGGTCGGAGTCGGTCCGGCCTTTCTTCCAGGTCGATCCAGCCGAACGGTTCAATATCGAGGCGCTCAACGAGCTCACCTTGAGCGGGCTGGTCCAGTCGGTCTCCGACGACCCCGAGATGCTCTCCGATCTTTCCCGCCGGGTCCGCGAGCTGATGGCCCGCGTGAAGCAGGAGGTCGATGACCCATTGACGGCCGGCGCCTTCCTCCGCGAACGGGTGCTCGAATGGTACCGGCACAGCGCCGAGCCGGAGTGGATGGCCCGTGCTTCCCCTCGGTGGGCCGGGATCTTTGCCGATTCTCGAGTGAGCGGCGGGAAGCTCCATCCCTGGCTCAATCTCCGCCTCTGGGCGCTGCGCGAAGAGGCGACGGACGCGGGTCGCTTTCCGGCCCGGCTCCGGCGCGGCCTGCTGCGGGACCGACGTAGCGAGCAGACGATCTCCCGAACCGCCTCCCAGCTGATCCAGGCGGAGGTCTCTCAGGCGCTGCTCGACGACCTCGTCAGCCGCCCCCGAGACCCCGAGAACCCTCACCCGCTGGTGCGGCTGAGCGAGCTCGGCGTCCGGCGGCAGGTTACGACCGTGAACGACTCCCTCGCTCTCCTGTTCAGCTCGCCCGAGAACGGCCCGTTCGTTATCCTGCACCCGAACCGGTACCCGGACTGCGAGGAGCTCGTCATCCGTCCTCCTGTGCCCGGAGCGGCCGGAGCGGCCCTCGCGTACAGTCTCGCGGCCGGCCGGCCCAACCGGCGCGGCGCCGTCCGTCTCAGCCTGTCGGCCGACGGCGTCGCCGTGGCTCCTTCGGGCGGGAGCGGATCCGCGACCGATGCCGAAGCGGAGGTCGATGCCGCGACCGTCTGGGAGTCGGAATCGGTGGGGACGGCCACCTGGGTCCGCGTCGTGGAGGAGCGTCGCCGGGAACGCCGGCGCCTCGATGCCCCACCGAAAGATTTCCGCGCGCGACCGGCGTACCCGTCGCTGAAAGAGCTCATCCTGGGAAATGCCGAGTTCCGGAAGGCGCTCCTCGCAGCGAAGTGGCGGGGTCGACCGACCGGCCTCCCACTGCTCGTGGCGCTGCTCCAGAAGGGGAAGTTCGCTCCCGAGGTCGCCACCGACTACGAGTACCTCGAGGCCGAGCTCGAGGAGTGGGCGGAGGACGGGGAGGGGAGTCGCGCGTCCGACGGGGTCTGGGCGGTCGGAGAGTGGACCGTTCGTCGGGACGGGGCGCCGGGCGGTGCGGTCTCGTATCACGCCGAGCGGACGAGCGGTCGATCGAAAGAGCGCGATTAGGAGTTGTCGGCGCCGTCGGGCAGCCGGTAAGCGATCTCGCCCAACCGATCGAGGAGGGCGTGGTACTCCTCGAACGGATACTCCGGCTCCCATCCCCCGACCGGCGTCTTCCACCGACGGCGGATGCGCGACGCGCTCCGCTCCTCGGTTCCGACCTCGCTGAAGAACCAGCGAGGATCCGCGATCTCCACCTTTCGGGCCCGGGGCGTCGCGAGCATCCGCGCGGTCTCGGGCAGGAGCTCGGAGAGCACCTTCGCCCCGAAGGCGGCGCGCGCTTCGGGCGACCACGTCGGCGGCGGTCCGTGGGGGGCCCCCAGGCGCCGAGCCGCCGCGGGAGGCAGTCGGTCGCATTTGGTCATCACGAACAACGGGAACAGCCGCCGGGCGCGTCGGTCCCGCTCGGCCGAGACGAATCGGAGCACGAGGTCGAACGCCTGGGCGAGCTGCCGGTCCTCCCGGCCGAGCCGGTCGGTGGGCTCCCCCTCGTCCTCGGGGAGAAGGGTCGCATCGAGGATCGGGACGAGGATGTGGCTCCCCAGCAGCCGGCGGGTCGTCGCATCGAGCACCGCGTCGCGCCCGGAGAGCTCGGCGACCTCGTCGGTCGCGAACCCACCGATCTCGACGCGGAACGGGCGGAACTCGAGATCGGGCGTCGCCCCGCGGGGGAGTACGCGGCGCATCCCGCTCCGCTTGAAACCGAACAGGAACGTGAGGGGGGTGCGCGCCCAGTCGACCTCGCTCTCGGGGAACCGTCCGTCCCCGAGCTCCCCGTAGATCGCCTCGAGGCGCCGGATCGACTCCCGGTCGACGTGGAATCGGAACTCGTCGGCCTTCTCGCTCCCGAGACGGACCTCGGCCGTGTAGAGCAATCCGAGGAACGTGGAGAGCCCGGCCCCCCGGCCACCGACGACCAGCGCAGAACTCATGGGGTACCTCTCGGGCCGCGCGTGCCGGGAACGGGGCCCCGAAGGGCCCCGCCGGGACGGCGGCGGCCTAGACGAACGCCTCCGCGATCCGCGTGTAGACCGGGGTCCGCCCCCGCACGGGGGGCAACGCCACGCGGTCGATGCTCGCATCGAGCAGCGTCCACGTGCCGTCCGCCCGCACGCCGCGCGAGGAGATCGCGAGCCGGAAATGGTTCATCGCGCTCAGGGTCGGCGCGTCGGAGATGGCGGCGAACATCGGGATCTCCGTGCCGCTGTGGAACAGCTCGACCAGCCGGTAGAGGAGCTCGTTCCGATACTGGTGGGTGCTCCCGCGCGCGAGGATCAACGTCCGCGCCTGACCGTCCGTGAGCAGCCGGCTCGCGAGGGTGTCGACCGCCGGCTTCGTGATCAGCCGCCGCAGGCCGATCCCGAGGGGCTCTTCGATCTCTCCGGGTCGCCGCAGGGCGACCTCGATCGGTTCGATCTTCCCGTTCGCCTTCGGGAGGCGTCGGTCGAAGTCGACCACCGCCGCCTCCGCGTCCGCGAAGGTGAGCCGGCCCGTGCGCAGCGCGACGCCGGGGAGTACGACCGTGTGGTTGGCGATCGTGGGACGGTTGTACTCGTCCGCGACGCCCCGTCCGAGGATCGAGAGGAGCACCTCGTCGTTGGCCGGCGCCGGGTGGATCATCCGGGCGTCGATCACCGTCGAACCGCTCGCCGTCTTCTCGACCCGCACGGGGGTGAAGTGGTTCTCGAGGTAGCGCATGTACAGCGGGCCGTTCAGGCCGGACGACTCCGCCTTCGTGCCATACCCTCGCTCGGGGCTCGCCCCGTAGATCCAGTGCTCGAGCCGGAGCGTCTTCTGGTCGTCCGTCAGTTCCATGCTGCCTCCGCTGCCCCCGCTGCGATGCCGCGGCTCATGCCGTGGCGACGCTCGGCGGCGTCTGGAGGGTCGCCTGCTCGACGATCTCGTCCGGGACCTTGTTGGCGACATCGCGGAAGTGCTCGATGAAGGCGACGTAGTCCTCGTAGGAGAAGTCCGGGTCCGCGCCGCCGTCGGCCGAGAATCCCTTGCGCACGATGCGCGGGGCGCCGACCGGCTGCATGCCGGCCTCGGCGGTCTCGGTCCGTACCCAGCTGAAGAAATACGCGGCCTGGTCGAAGTTGACCCCCGCGACCTTCCCGCCGCGGATCTGGGAGAGCGTCTGCGGCATGAAGACCCGCAGGAGCGCCTCGGCGTACTCCTTGCGCTTGCGCTTCTCGCCGCCCGGTGGGACGCCGCGGTGGAGCCCGAGCTTCACCAGCACCTCGTCGCGCACGGAGTCGAACTTCGAGAGCACGATCGCCGGGTAGATCACCGGGTTGCCGACGCTCAAGCCCTGCGTCTTCATCCGGCTGAACTCCTGCCGCTTGTACGTCTGCAGCGATACGAGGAGCGAGGCGACCTCGCTGTCGTACTTCAGCATCTGGCGGAACACCGGAGAGTCGATCTCGGTGGTCATCTTGCTGCAGTCGACCAGGATCACCACGACGTGGCTCTTCAGGAGCTGTTGGATGATCGGGCTCGCGGCGACGCCCGACTCGATGAACTCCTGGACATCCTCCCCGGAGACATCGTAGGCGGCGAACTGGAGCTTCGCGAACGGGTTCACCCAGTTCTTCTCCTTGAGCACAGTCGGCAGGCGGCCCGACAACGGCTTTCTGTAGCCGAAGACGAAACCGATCTCGGTCATCTCGTCCTTGAGGGTGGCGCCCGGGAACCGGGCGTCCTTCATCCCCTCGTAGACCTGGCTCATCAGGCGCAGGGATTGGAGCGGGGCGTGGAATCGGAACGAATCCACCACCCGAGTTCCGTACTTCACCTGGGCCGCGTAGAGCAGTCCCAGGAACGTCGTCTTTCCGCAGGCGCGGTCCCCCAAAATCGCTGCCGGACTCATTCTTTCCCCACCTCGTGCTTCCTTCACCCGATAGGCTCAGGGATTCGCCTCCGCTTCCGGCGGCGGCCCCCACGGGGGCCGGGCCGGGGCGGACGTCCGCCCCTCGGCTATCGAATCATGAACCCGATCGTCGGACCGCTCCGACGTCGGGACGTCGATCCAGCGCGCGTCCGCCTCGGGGCGGGCCGGCGCGTCCCGCAGCAAGCGGGCGAGATCGGCGGCGAGCGTGCGCAGGC
>JBAUAJ010000095.1:0-7619 GCA_049675585.1 Thermoplasmata archaeon | reverse complement strand
GTCACGGGCCACGACCGCTCCGGGGCGCGGCAAGCGTTTAATCTCGGCGCGGCCGAGGGAGGCGATTCCGATGCCGGTGCGCGTCGCCGTTCCCCGGGAAGTGACCGCCGGCGAGCGGCGGGTTGCTGTCGTGCCGGAGGTCGTTCCCCGCCTCCTCAAGTTAGGGGTCGAACTGTGGGTCGAACCGAACGCCGGGCGGTCCGCCGGATATCGCGACGAGGCGTACACCGCCGTCGGGGCCCGGCTCGAGCCGGACCGCGCCCAGCTCTGGGGCACGCCGCAGATCGTGCTCAAGGTCCAGGCGCCGACGGCCGAGGAGATCGCCTCGCTGCGGCCCGGTACGGTCGTCATCGCCCTGATGAACCCGAGCCGGAACCTCGACCGCGTCGCGAAGATGAGGGACGCGGGGATTACCGCGTTCGCGCTCGAGCTCCTGCCCCGGATCAGCCGGTCGCAGAGCATGGACGTCCTCTCGTCGCAGGCGACCGTCGCGGGGTACCGCGCCGCGCTCCTCGGGGCCGACTACTCACCGAAATTCCTGCCGATGCTGACGACGGCGGCCGGCACCATCCGCCCGGCGCGGGTGCTCGTGCTCGGCGCCGGAGTCGCCGGCTTGATGGCGATTGCGACCGCGCGCCGGCTCGGAGCGATCGTGGAAGGGTACGACGTCCGGCGGGCCGCCGGTGAGCAGGTCCGCAGCCTGGGCGCCAAGTTCCTGGAGCTCCAGATCAACGCGGAAGGGACGGGGGGCTACGCCCGCGAGCTGACGGACGCCGAGAAGCTCCAGGAGGCGGAGATGGTCGCAAAGGCCGTCGCGGAGGCGGACATCGTGATCACAACCGCTGCGATCCCCGGCCGCAAGGCGCCGATTCTCGTGCGCGACGAGATGGTCGCGCGGATGCGGGAGGGGTCGGTGATCGTCGACCTCGCCGCGGAGACCGGCGGCAACTGCACGCTCACCAAGCCGGGAGAGGTCGTCGTGGCGCAGGGCGTCACTATCGCGGGGCCGCTCAACGTCCCGAGCCTCCTTCCGTTCCATGCGAGCCTGATGTTCTCGAAGAACGTCCAGGCGTTCCTCGAGCTCCTGGTCGGCAAGGACGGGACGCTCACGACCGACTACGCGGATGAGGTCCTGGCCGCGAGCCTCCTTACCCGCGCCGGCACGGTCGTCCACGCGCCGACCGCCGCCCTTCTCGGAGCCGCGAAGTAGATGGCCGCGGACCTCTGGACGGCGCTGTTCATCGGCCTCCTCGCCACGTTCGTCGGTTACGAGGTGATCAGCCGGGTCCCGGTCCTCCTCCACACCCCGCTCATGTCGGGGTCGAACTTCGTGCACGGGATCGTCCTCGTCGGGGCGATCGTCGCGCTCGGGATCGCCCGCACTCCGCTCGAGCAGGGGATCGGCCTGGTCGCGGTGATCATGGGAGCGATGAACGTCACGGGCGGCTACGTCGTCACCGAGCGGATCCTCGCGATGTTCGACCGCTCGAAGCGCAAGGGGGGCACGCCGTGATCGCGTGGACCGCCCCGGTCGTCGACGGCGTCTACGTCGTCGCCGTGATCTTCTTCATCCTCGGCCTGCGCGCGATGAGCTCCCCCGAGACGGCGCGGCGGGGGATCGTGCAGGCGGGCGCCGCGATGCTGGTCGCGGTCGCCGTCACGTTCCTCACCCTGGGTCCGCTGCACGCCGGCCTCACGAACTTCGCCCTGATCGCGATCGGGATCCTGGTCGGCGGGGGCCTCGGCTGGTACTGGGCCCGGGTCGTCCAGATGACCGCGATGCCGCAGATGGTCGCGATCTTCAACGGCATGGGCGGCGGCGCCGCCGGGGCGATCGCCGCGGTCGAGCTGCTCACGAACCTCGGCACTCCCGCGACGGCGGGCCTCTGCCTCGCGGGGGCGGTGATCGGGTCGGTCTCGATCGCCGGGAGCGTCATCGCGTTCCTCAAGCTGCAGGGGTGGATGCGGTCGAAACCGATCGTCTTTCCCGGTCAGCAGCCGGTGAACGTCGCGGTCCTCGTCGCCGGGATCGGCTTCGGCTTGCTGGCCGCCGTCCGCGTCGAGACCGTCTGGCTGCTGCCGTGCTTCCTCGGCCTGCTCGGCTTCGGCGTGCTGATGGCGCTCCCGATCGGAGGCGCCGACATGCCGGTCGTGATCAGCCTCTTCAACGCGCTCACGGGGATCGCCGTCGCGCTCGACGGGTTCGCGCTCGTCAACGGACCGCTGGGCGACGCCGGGTACGCGATGGTGATCGCCGGCACGCTCGTCGGCGCCGCCGGCTCGCTCCTCACCCTCCTCATGGCCCGGGCGATGAACCGGTCGGTCGGGAACGTGCTGTTCGGCGCGTTCGGGGCCGTCGAGGAGACCGGCGTGGCGATCCAGGGCCAGATGAAGTCGATCGAGGCGGACGACGCCGCGGTCTTGATGGCGTACGCGAACGAAGTGATCGTCGCCCCCGGCTACGGGATGGCCGTCGCCCAGGCGCAGCAGAAGGTGAAAGAGCTCACCGACCTCCTCGAGTCGAAGGGGGTCCAAGTGAAGTTCGCCATCCACCCGGTCGCCGGGCGCATGCCCGGCCACATGAACGTCCTGCTCGCCGAGGCGGGGATCTCCTACGACAAGCTGTTCGACCGGGACGAGATCGATGAGGAGTTCGCGAACGCCGACGTCGTGCTCGTGATCGGGGCGAACGACGTCGTCAATCCGGCGGCCCGTCGAGCCGGCAGTCCGCTGCAGGGGATGCCGATCCTCGACGTCGATCGCGCGAAGAACGTCATCGTGATCAAGCGCGGCCAGGGTAAGGGGTTCGCCGGTATCGAGAACGAGCTGTTCTACCGTGACAACTGCCGCATGCTCTACGGGGATGCCCAGGCCGAGGTCGGAAAGCTCGTCGCCGCCCTCAAGCGCACGGCGTAGCGAGGCCGATGCCCGCTCGCCGCGCTCCGGCGCCTCGTCCCGCAGCGAACGCGGTCATACTGCGTCTCCGACGAGCGACGTCGGCGGATGTCGAACTCCTCGTCCGACATCGCCGCCTGATGTGGCTCGCCATCGGAGGCCGATTTCGTGCGCGGCTCGCCCCCGCCGACCCCGCGTACCGTCACTGGGTTCGCCGGGAGCTCGCGGCGCGGCATTTTCTCGCGTTCGTGGTCGAGACGACCGACGGCCGCCCCGCGGGGAGCGGCGCGATCTGGCTGCGCCCCGCCCAGCCGCGACCGGGACGTCGGTTCCGCGCGCGGATGCCGTACATCCTGTCGATGTACACCGAACTGGAGTTTCGAGGCCGGGGAGTCGCTTCGCGGATCGTGCGCGAGCAGATCGCTTGGGCGAAGGCGCAGGGATATCCGCGCCTCACCCTGCACGCGTCCGAGCAAGGCCGCCCCGTCTACGCCGGGCTCGGATTCCAGCCGACCAACGAGATGCGGCTCGACCTGCCGGCGCCTCGCCCGCGCACCGGCCGCCGCGCCCTGCGACGTCGCGGTTAGGCCGCCAATCGAGTGGAAGGAAGTGGGCGCGGCCAGATTCGAACTGGCGACCTTCACCGTGTCAGGGTGACGTCATAACCGCTAGACTACGCGCCCGCGCGGGCGACCACCGACGCCCCGCTCTTATGGATAGCGGAGGAGGGGCCGCTCCCTACCCGTAGCCGCCGGGGAACTGCCCCGGGTCCGCCCGGTCGTTCCACTGGTAGTAGCCCATCGACTGGCGCTGGGACTCGGTCGACTCCTGGCGCAGACCGCCCTGGAACGATCCGTACACTTCGCGCACCTGCTCCTCGATGGAGCGCGCGCGCTCGAGCGCGCGTCGCAGGTGGCCGGCGTCGAGGAACTCGCTCCCCGAGACGGCGGCGAGGTCTCCCGCGGTCCGGATGAGGCCGCCGAGCTCCCGCAGCCGGAGCGTGAGCGCGTTGCGCTTCCCGTCGAGCGTCTCGGCCCGACGCCTCGCCTCCTTGATCAACTCGAGGACCGCGTCCCGCGTCGCCGGCCGGATCCGGCCATCGACCGCGATCTCCTGGGCGCAGAATTGCGCGAGGCGCAGGCGGTTCGCCTCGGAGTCGGGCATCGCGGTCTCGAGCAGCACCTCGTAGCCGGAGCCTGCGATGCGCGAGCGGAGCGGCGAGAGGATCCGGTGGATGTCCTGAATGTTCGCCGCCGCGACGAGGATGAAGTCGCACGGCACCCCGTCGACCCGCACCGCGGCGCCGCCGGATTGCGGGTTCCGGCCGCTGATCGGGAACCGCTTCTCCTGCATCGCCGTGAGGATGTGGCGCTGCATGAACCCGAGGTGCGGGAGCTCGTCGATGAACAGGACGCCTTCGTGCGCCTCGTGGATCGTGCCGGCGATCACGCGCTCGTAGGGGAGCGTCCCGAGTTGGGGGTGGCCGCCGTACGGATCGTGGCGGACGTCCCCCAACAGCTCCGTCTCGCTCGCTCCGGTCGCCATCACGAACGTGTTGCGATCGAGCTTCACGAGCACCTTGCGCGGGCTCTCGTGCTGGAGCGTCCGGCGGCGCTCGAGCGCCCGCTGGTCGAGGACCTTGATGCGGTCGCCGGCCCGTTCGTACGCCACGACTTCTTCGACGCCGTTCCTTAGGCGCGTGGTGCGGACCGACTCCTGCGGGTTGCCGCCCGGGCTCACGGTGAGCTCGAGGATCCCGCCGACCAGGTCCCGGAACGGATTGCCGCTCCCGGTGCCCCCGGGAAGGAGCTGCTTCGGGTTACCGCAGCTCGGGCAGTAGCGCTCCGTGGGGAGCGAGTAGAAGCTGCAGCGCGGACAGCGGTAGCCGAGCCGTTCGGCGACCGACGCGGGGGCCTCGGGCGGAAGGATCAGCTCCCCCTCGACCGACCGGGCCGCTTCCCGCTCGCGGTAGACCTCGTCCCGGGTCGCGACCTCGATGCTCGGCCGCTCCGGGTTCTCCGGGTTGTGGACGACCCGCAGTTCGCTGCGGGGCCGGTCCAGGTGCAGCGCGAGCGCCTGCGCCGTCATCGACTTGCCGATCCCGGGCGGGCCGACGAGCAGGAGGTGGCGCCGCTGGTAGGCGGCGATCCGCGCGATCTCGACCGCCTTCTCCTGCCCGATCACCCGCTGGAGCGGGTCGGTCGGGATCTGCACGTCCCGAGTCGTCTCGATCTCATCGACCGACGTCGGAGCGCGGCGGGGGGAGTCGGTGGCGGACACGGTCCCTCGTTGGGAGCGGGGCCCGAGCTAATACAGTCGTCGGGCGCCGTTCGGGGGACCGGCCGCCGGCCGGGGTCGCGCCGAATCGCCTAGCGCGGACCGCCGGCGGGGGCGAGGTCGCTCTTCGTGAAGATCCGGAGCGACTCCGGGACCTTCCCGACGGGCCCGAGGCGCGTGCCGACGACGGTGGTGATCCCCTTCTCGTGGGCGACGTCGAGGAGGCGCTGGCTGACGATCCCGTCGAACACGACGGCCTTCGCCGGGGTCGACAGGTTCGAGATCGCCTCGATCATCTCCTTGATCGGCGCCTCGCCGACCACGGAGTCGTCCTCCCCGACGAACAGGCAGCGGGAGGCGTTCTCGACACCGTGCAGGAGCTCGAAGTAGCGGGTCAGCTCGGGGGAGAGCGGCGCGGCGGCCGGCGGCGCCACGGGGACGGGGACCGGGATCGGACGGGGCGGAGGCATGCCCCGGTCGCGGTCCCGCTCGCGGTCGTCCCGACGGCCGCCGCCGGAGCGCTCCTCGCGGTGCTCGGGGCGGCGTTCGCTGTCGCCCTCGGAGCGTTCTTCGCGGGGTTCCCGGCTCGCGCCGGTCGACTCGAAGCCGCTCATCTCGAGGTACTGGTTGATCGGGATCTTGTTGCGCAGGCACTTCAGGAGCGCCTTCTGCGTCAGCTCCTCGACCTCGCTGCCGCGCGGGGCCCGCGCGACGAAATCGATGTCCATCGTCTGGAGCATCTCGCGGAGGATCAGCTCGCCGGCCCGGTCGCCGTCGGTGAACACCGTGACGGTCTTGCCGCGCGACAGGTCCTTCACCGTCTGGGGCACGCTCGTGCCTTCGACCGCGATGACGTTCTTGATGCCGCAGCGCAAAAGGTTCAGCACGTCCGAGCGGCCCTCGACGACGATCAGGGCGTCCGCCTGGTCGATGTTCGGTCCCGCCGGGAGGTGCTCGGGGCCGTAGCTCGTGATCTCCTCGACCTGGACGGCCTTGCGGACCGCCTCGGTCAGGTCCATCCCGACGCCCTTCGACCCTTCCTGGATCTTGGCGAGGATCTCCTTCGCGCGTTCGACGACCTTCTGGCGCTTCGAGATGCGGATATCCTCGACGCTGATCACTTCGATCTTCGCCCGGCACGGGCCGATCCGGTCGACGGTCTCGAGCCCGGAGGCGAGGATGGCGGTCTCCACCTGATCGAGCGACGACGGGATGATGATCTCGCCCTCGCTCTTTCCCTTGCGGCTGTCGATCTCGACCTCGATGCGGCCGATGCGCCCGGACTTCTGTAGGTCCCTGAGGTCGAGCTCCTCTCCCAGGAGCCCTTCGGTCTGCCCGAAGACCGCGCCGACGACATCGGGTTTATCGATGACGCCTTCGGCGGTGATTCGGGCACGGATCTGGTATTTCGCGGCGTTTGGGTCGTTGGTCATGTTCGTTCTCTCTCGCTGGAAAGCACTCGCCCGGCGCGGGCCCGGTGGCCCCCGATCAGGGGCGTCGAACGTCGCCGAAGGATGCGGGGTAACGACAGGGGCGAAACATGAGTCGCGGTACCGTATCTTCCGGCGACATCGGGAGGGGTCCTCCGTCCGTCCCCGGAGCGTTCTTTCCGCCCGGTGAATCGCGGCAGGTTATTTAACGCGACCGGAGCCGGCGGAACGGGCCGCCGCCGGTCCGCGAGGTCGGGGTAAATCGCCGCGACTACGCCGAAATATGCTTAATACGGGGGCCCGTAGGCCGCCCGGGAGTTCCATCCATGCCGCGTCGCGCCGCCAAGAAGAGCGCCCCCATCGTTACGAGCGTCCCCGAGCCCGGCGTGCCCCCCGACGAGCCGGCGCTCGCGGACGATGATTTCGTGAGCCAGCTCAAGCGGGAGCTCACGCGCACCCAACAGAGCGCGGGCGCGAAGACCGGCGAGGACCTCTCCCATCGGGGCGAGCTCAACAAGCGCCTCCTCCAGGACCTCTGGGAGGTCCACAACCAGTTCGAGGAGATCAGCACGCACCTCACGATCGATCCGTCGCAGACGCTGTTCGCGACGTTCGCGGAGTACCCGAACAAGTGGACGTTCAAGGAGAACTTCGACTTCGGGGCCGTGAAGACGATCGAGCTCGCGGACCGCGCCCAGGGATGGGTCGGGTTCACGCTCCGCTTCTGGTACTACCGTTCCCCGGAGGGGCAGGCCCGCCTGCGCGGCATCTTCGAGTGGTGCGACGGCGAGAGCTACCACCGATATTCCGGCTGGATGCGGATGATGAGCCAGGCCGTGCTGTACGACGCCGGCGAGGAGAGCGTCGATGTGCGCGAGCTCCACCGGGTGCTCAAGGACGTCGTCGTGCACTGGTACTCCGCCCACCTCGAACGGACCCCCGAAGTGTTCGTCGCGCACCTCAAGGAAAAGTATCCGAAGGGCGCGTCGTACGCGAAGGAATCGTACCGCTAGGCTC
>JBAUAJ010000094.1:0-2202 GCA_049675585.1 Thermoplasmata archaeon | reverse complement strand
GCGCCCGCGTCCACCGCGCCCTCCGCGGATCGGCCGGGGCGCCCCTTCCTGCTTTGGCGGGAGGATGGAGGTGCCGACGGGACCGCGCACGATCTTCAGGCGGGCGGCGTCCTCGGGCGGGACCTTGAAGTTCGAGAGCGCGAGCAGCGCCGCATACGCCGCCTGGGCGTAGTTGACGGTCGTCTTCGTGTGGCCCTCGGTGAACCCCCAGGCGTCCGTGTAGCCGGCGAACCGAAGCACCGGCTTCGCGACGTCCCCGACCGCGAGCCCGACGCCGCGCGGCGCCGGCCTAAAGCTCACGACCACGGAGCCGACGCGCCCCTTCGCGAGGAACGGAAGCGTGTGGGGTCGGCCGCAGCCGCACTCCCAGCTGCCGCATCCGCGGAACACTTCCACGATCTCGAGCTTCGCCCGGTCGATCGCGCGACGGATCGTCGGGCCGACCTCGCGGCCCTTCGCCCGCCCGAGCCCGACGAACCCGTCGCCGTTCCCGACGACGACCGTGACGGCGAATTTGAACCGGCGGCCCGAGTCGGTCATCCGCTGGACCATGTTGACGTCGAGCACCTCGTCGTGCAGTCCGGGGAGGAGCTTGTCGACGATCTGGGACTCGCGCAGAGGGAGACCGGCCGCGAGCGCCTCGCTCATCGTCGTGATCTCGCCGGCGGAGACGCGGCGGCCGAGCTCGGTCTTGGGGACCCACGGCGGTGCCGGGGCGGGCGCCGACGGGCCGAATCCGCCCCGCGAGGGGCCGTGCATCGCCGCGCTCATGGCTTCGACTCCGCGCGCGCCACGATTCCCGAGAGCTTGAGCTTGTACGCCTCCACCGGCTGGGGCAGCGGGTGCGGCAGATGGGCCCCGTTCAGCCGATCCGGCGCGGGAAAACCCTCCTCGCCGTGCGGGATCTCGATCCCCGCGTCGAGGAGCCCTTTCAGCGCGGCGGAAAGCCGACCGCCGCGGGTGGGGCGCCGCAATCCGACGTCGAGGACCGCCATTTCGGTGCCGGCCGACTTCGCGCGCAGACCGGCGAGCAGGCCCGTCAGGTACGCCGCGGGCGTCGAGCCGATGTTGCCCACGGGGAAGTCGATCCGGCCGAGCTCGGAGGAGTCGGCGACGGCGAGGACGCGGTCGCCCGCGGGATCGTACGTGACGATCGAGACGCGGACGCGCGTGTCGGAGCACCGGACCACCGCGCGCGACTTGCCGGAGCGCAGCAGCCGCAGCCTCACGCGATAGTCGGTCTTCCCTTCGCGGCGGCGGCGGAAGTGGACGCGGTAGCGGGGACCCGTGCTCATTTCTTCTCCTCGGGCAGGTGGCCGGCGAGGCGCAGGTTCACGATCAGGTGAGCCCGGCTGCGGAACATGCCGCCCTTCGCCCGGCGGTAGAACGTCCGGTAGACGGACACCGGGATCTTCTTCGACCCCCGGAGCTCGCGCAACAGGTCCCGCTGCGCGCGGATGCGGCGCATCCAGCGGTCCTTCTTCGGGACGCGGGAGTACGGCGTGCCGCGGCGCGAGCCGGGCCCTTGGTGCCGGCCCTTCGCCACCTCGGCGGCGTGGATGCGGGCGCGCACGCGCGAGGTTCCCTTGACCGCCAGACGGCGGATGACGCCGGCCTTGATCGCCGAGCGCACATCGGCGCGGGTCACCGCGTCGGCGAGCTCCTCTTGGCTGGCGGGATCGATCCAGACCCGACCCGAGCCGCACTTGAGGAGGGCGGCGGCGAGGCGCCGCTGGTTCGAGAGATCCGGCATCGGTTCACGCCTCCGAGTCGCCCGAGACGATCGGGTTGAGCACGCGGATGCCGAGCTTGCGCGCCTGCTCCTCGAGCACGAGGCGCCGGCGGGTTCCGACGGTCCGGGCGATGATCGCGGCCTGTCGGCGGGCGTCGATCCCGTCGAGCTCCTTCGCGGTGTGTACGATCACGGGGAAGAATCCGCTCGGCACGAGTCCCCGGACGCGCGCCGGCGAGCGGTAGCCGATGCTGACGATCTGGGCGCGGTAGCCGTAGTGACGGCGCTGCTTCGACTGCAGGCCCCGCGGTCGGCGCCACGACCCGTCGCGTCCGATCCGGTAGTAGCGGTTCGCGGCCTGCCGACCGAAGATCGGTCGGCGCCGGTCGATCGACCGGCGGACGGAGAGGAGCGTGCGCATCGGAGGAGTGAGATCGGCCCGTTTCGGCACGCGCACCTCGGCATCGGAT
>JBAUAJ010000093.1:0-1639 GCA_049675585.1 Thermoplasmata archaeon | reverse complement strand
CGCAACCAAGGGTTCCGCCGACTCCGGGATCACAACAGGGGACTTACGAGTGTCACATTGACCCAAGTGGATTCAGGAATGTCCTCGTACAGTTGGCACACGGAAGTCCCGCCCGAGGAGACAAAGGTCAGGTTTCCCGAGCTCCCGTCCTGGTGCAGGAGCTGTCCGCTAGGGGTCGTGCACGTCAGTGCCGTTAGGGTGAACTGAGGCGCGGAGGCCCAAGAAACGGTGACACCCGAGTTCCAATTGGAGTGGAATTCGACCGAGTCCCCGACGCAGAGCGGGGGTAGCAGCTCAGCTTTATGACGGCGCTGACGGGGCGCCAAACTCGGGGTACCCTGAACCTGCCAGTGCGTCTATGATGACTTTCACAAACTGAATGGATCGTTTCCGGCACGTCCGATAGATCGTGAGCAGTCGCTCCAGGACCCAGGCTCCGGCCCACGATCTCCGGCCTCCGGAGATCTTCCGATACAAGACCCCTTGGCGGATCTGGGTCTCCGCGTCGTTGTTGTTCCATGCGACTCCCGGCTTGATCAGGAACGTGAAGAGCGAGTCGCGGCGTTGCTCCAACTGCTCCGCGATGCGGGCCGCCGCAGGCTCGCGCCACCCGTTCCGCAGATGGTGGGTCATCAACCACCTCATCGAGCGGTAGAACTCGCGGCGCTCCCTTCCCGGGGCGTTCGGATGTTGGTACGACCACTCAATGGCGTGACGTAACAGCCACCGGGTATCGTTCGCGAACTTCAGGAACTCCTCGGGAGGGCGGCCCACGCTGACGAGCTTCGCCGGAATATCCTTGAGCAGCGGTCGGGGCTCCACCCGATGGAGGTACTCCTCCCGTTCGAGCCACCGGTTCGCGTGCAGGAGATCGAACTGATGGTCTGCGGTTCGGAGGATGTCGTAAGGCACATACCCATCGTGGACAATGGTCCCGTGCGACCCCTCCAGAAATTCGAGGACCGTCTCTTGTCCTCGGCCCGGTGTGATCCCGTAGACCACCGCATTGGGGTGAGAGAACGCCCAGAGCCACCCATTCTCTCCGCCGATCCGGAACTTGGTCTCATCGGCGTGGATGACCGGTTGGACTGGAAGTTGGGCCTTGAGCGTCTCGTAGAGCGGATCGACCGACTCCGCGGCCCATCGTTCCATCTTGAGAACAGCGGCCGTGGTGAGGCGCACTCCGTGCGCCCCTTCGAAGTAGTCCACGATCTTCGTGGCGCTCAGCCCCAGCAGTCGCAGTTGGACGACTCGTGAGATCAGGGAGAACCCATACTGCTGGTTCGGCGGATAGGGGCTCTTGGGCTCGACCCGCTGGTGGCACCCGGGGCAGTTGTATCGGGCGATCTCCACGTCGAAGACCAGAGGCTGGGGAGGGGGGAGGTCGGTGATGGTCCGTCGACGGACCGCCACGAGCTCTCCCAGCCGAGTGCCGCAGTCGGTGCACCGCTCTAAGGTCAACTTCAGGGGCGGGGAATTCGCCACCGGCCGCTCTCGCGAGCGCCCCTTGTGGCCCGGTTGGCCACCGTTGGACTTCGGATCATGGTGGACCGGTCGCCGATAGAATACGCGGCTCGATGGGATGTTGCCGATCTCGGCGGTTCGATCGGAGGCGGCGAGCATCGGGGCGCAGGCCTTG
>JBAUAJ010000092.1:0-27631 GCA_049675585.1 Thermoplasmata archaeon | reverse complement strand
GCGCCGCCACCGCGGCCCGGATCGTCTCGGGCGGGTGCGCGGGCGCGGGCGGCCCGATCCGCGCCGCCAACAGGTGGGCGTGCAAGCGGGTCACCTCGATCCCGAGCTCGTCGAGCTCGACCTCGGTCAGGCCGAGCGCCCGTCCGAGTCGGATGTACTCCCGAGCGGTCCTTCCTCCGCCGGTCGTCACCGCGAGCGGGGTCCGCCGTCCGATCCGGCCCAGCAGGGAGGAGAGTTGTTCCAGATACTCCTGGTCCCGGTCGCCGGTCAGCAGCACCGATCCCCCGATCGAGACGACGACCGGGGCGCCTGTCCGCCGGGAGTTCCGGCTCATCTCGCCTCCGGAAGGGCGGACGGGGATAGCGATGTCGGCGCGAGGGTCCCACGCCTTGAATAGGGGCGCCGCGTCCGGGCGTCGATGGCCTCGGCCGACGACCGGGCGAAGAGCGTGGCCGCGCACCGGGCGGTCGAGCGGTGCGTGCGACCGGGTCAGCGACTGGCCCTCGGCACCGGTTCGACCGCGGGGGAGGCGATCCGAGCGATCGTCGCGCGGTACCCCGGCGTCCGGTTCGACTGCGTGGCGAGCTCCCGGGCCACGGAGGAGCTCGCTCGAGCGCTGGGCCTCGGCGTGCGCCCGCTCGCGGCGGACGACCGGTTCGACCTGATGATCGACGGCGCCGACGAGATCACCCCGACCCTCGACCTGACGAAGGGGGGCGGAGGGGCCCTGTTCCGAGAGAAGCTGCTGGCGCATCTCGCGCGGGAGCTCGTGATCGTCGTCGACGCGACGAAGCTGGTCGCCACCCTGGGCGAGCGCCGCCCGATCCCGGTCGAGGTGGTACCGTTCGCTCGCCCGGCCCTCGTGCGGGAGCTCTCCGAGGACGGGTACGGCGTGACGGTGCGCGCGCTCCTCGGCGGTGCTCCCTACCTGACCGACAACGGCAACGAGATCCTCGACCTCGTCCCGAGCGCGCCGATTCGGGACCCGGGGGCGGCGGCCGAACGGATCCGTCGCCGTATCGGCGTGGTCGAGACCGGCCTGTTTCCCGGGATCGCCGGTCGCGCGTTCGTCGGCCATCCGGACGGCCGGGTGGACGAGCTTTCCGCACCTCGACCACATCCTCCGTAACGAGCGCCGGCCGGCGCTGGTGTTATCCGCTCCGGCCGGTCCGGGGGACCACTCCGCCCCGAGGAACCATGCAAGGAAAGCACGTGCGTACCCGGACCGACGATCATGTCGGGTACATCGAGATCGGGAAGCCGAAGGCGAACACCTACGACCTCGAGATGATGAAGGAGCTCGACCAGGCGGTCGAGGAGCTCCGGTTCGACGAGCAAGCCCGGGTGATCGTCCTCTCGAGCACGCTGCCCGGGTTCTTCAGCGCGGGCGCGGACATCGAGATGCTCAAGGCGAGCCAGCCGGATTTCAAGGCGATGTTCTGCCTGCATTGCCAGGAGACGCTCAACAAGTTCGCGAGCACGCCGAAGGTCGTGATCGCTGCGCTCAACGGCCACTGCGTGGGCGGGGGGCTCGAGATCGCGCTCTCCTGCGACCTGCGCATGATGGCGAAGGACTCCGGAAAGATCGGCCTGCCCGAGGTCACGCTCGGCGTACTACCCGGGACGGGCGGAACGCAGCGGCTGCCGCGGCTGATCGGCACTTCCCGCGCGCTCGACATGATGATCACGGGGAAGCTGCTCACTCCGGACGAGGCGCTCGCGATCGGGCTCGTGAACTACGTCTACCCGAAGGAGAGCTTCGCGAAGGACGTGCAGGCGTACGCCGCCGCGCTCGCCCACGGTCCCGCGCGCGCGATCAGTCTCATCAAGCGCTCGGTGGTCGAGGGGATCGAAGAGCCGCTGATCGCCGGGCTCGCCCTCGAGCGGGAGCTTCAAAATCGCCTGTTCATCACCGAGGACGCGAAGGAAGGACTGGCGGCGTTCGTCGAGAAGCGCAAGCCCGGCTTTAAGGGCCGCTGAGCCGTTCCTCCTCCGGAGCCCCGAACGATGGCCTCGTCCGATCCGGTCAAGGGCGCACCCTCCGGCAAGAGCCTGAGCCAAGGGGGGACGATCGAGCCGGTCCGGGAGATCCTCTGGGGCGCGTCGACCGGCGTCCGGAAGTACGAAACGTCGCAGGAGCTTCCCGACGATATGCGGCGCCTCGTCATCAAGCTCATGGTCGTCCAGGCCGACACGGAGTTCGCGTCGATCCAGCAGCACCGGCCCTGGCTGGACCAGGCGCCGACCCTCGAGGACCGGTGGATCGAGTCGAGGATCGTCGCCGACGAGGCGCGCCACGGATTGCAGGCGTGCCGGATCCTGCGCGATTTCGGGGAGGAGGGACAGAAGTTCATCGACGAGCTCCTCGCGAAGCGGGAAGGGCAGCACAAGCTCGATGCGTTCAACATGAAGTTCGACCGCTGGTCCGACGTCGGGGCGTTCACCTGCCTCGTCGATCGGGTCGGCGTCTACCAGCTACGGGCGTTCCAGGAGTGCTCGTACGGCCCGCTCGCCCGGGCGATGCCGTTGATGCTCTCGGAAGAGCAGCTCCATCTCAACTTCGGGGCGAGCGTCCTGCGCCGGATGGTCCAGGACGGGGCGAAGTACTACGGCTCTGCGGACGAGGCGAACGCCGCGGTGCGCAAGTGGTACCCGCGCGCGCTCGACATGTTCGGCCACTCCAACTCCGAGACGAGCCGCCGGGCGATCGAGTACGGGCTCAAGCGATGGACGAACGAAGAGGCTCGGCGACGCTTCATCGCGGAGGTCGCGACCCTCTTCCGCTCGATCGGCATCGAGCTGCCGCCCGAGGACGTCGACCGCCACGTGATGTGAGCCGGTCGGCCGGCGCGCGCTCAGCGCATTCGGGCGCGCCGCGGGCGGGAGGGAGCGCTCGAGGCGCTCTTCGGGCCCCCGATCCGACGGACGCCGGGCCCCGGACGCACGACGAGCGTCGAGCCGACTCCCGGGACGGCTCCGACCGATCGACGGACCCGTGCGAGATGGCGACGCAGCGTGAAGATGTGAACGTGGGCGCCCGCATCGTGGGTGTACGCGGCGATCGGCCGACCGGCGGACCGGTTGAGCCCGTTGACCTCGGCGAGGACCGCCCGCGAGGTCCCGGTCAGATAGTCAAGGGACGGCATCGTCGTCTCGCACACCTCCCGGAAGCTGTCGCACTCTTCCATCACGAGCGGGAAGAGGATCGCCGGGTCCCGCCGGCCGATCGCGGCGCGCATCCGGGCGAGCCGAGCGGGCAGCTCGGCCAGACGGCGGGCATACCCGGGGCTCGTGCGCACGGTCGACTGCATGGCGATCGCCGATCGAACTTCTTTCCGGGGCGCGTCCTTCACGAACGCGACGACGTCGAGGAGCTCCGGCCAGTGCTCGGGAGGATAGAGCGGACGCGCGTAGCAATCCGCCCCGTCGGACCGGGCCCCCGCCCGCCACTCGACGAAGCCGCCGAAGATCGATCGGGAGGCGCTGCCGGAACCGAACCGGGCGAGCTGCGATAGGGCGCGGTCGGAGAGCCGAAGGCCCGCGGCCGCGCTCGCGGCGCCGGCGAGCGCCGCGAATCCGCTCGCGCTCGAAGCGAGCCCGCTCGCCGTCGGGAAGTTGTTCTCCGACCGCACCCGGGCGCGCCACGAGAGCGTCGCGGTCCCCCGCACCCGGTCGAGCATCGAGACGACGGCCCGGTGTTCCTTCTCACCAGCCGGGGCGCCGTTCAGCTCGACCATATCGGCGGCGAGCGCCTCGTCGAATTGGACCGTGGTGCGCGACCGCAGTCGATCGAGGGTGACCGACAGGGACGAGTTGAACGGCAGGCCGAGGGCTGGGTCGCGCACGCCCCAGTACTTCACCAGGGCGATGTTCGGCGGGGCCTCGTACGTCGCCGAGCGGACCGCGCGCGCCGCCATGCCGGCCCGCGAACGGTCGCGCAGAGTACTTATCCGCCGCCCCTCCTCGGAACGGCGATGCCGCGTCGCCCCCGGGCCGAAGAGCCCCGGCCTCGAGCGCCGACCCCGGACCTCTGGCGGGCCGCGCGCCGCGGGTTCCACCACGCCGTCGGGTTCCGCGTGGTGGCCTCCCGCAGCCGCGCCGGGACCTGCACCGTGACCGGTCGGGTCGAGCCGCGCCACCTGAACATCAACGGGGTCGTGCACGGGGGGGTCTACGCGACGATCCTCGACACGGCGATGGGAGCGTCGGTCGTCTCCGTCCTCGCCCCGGGCGAGACGACGGCGACGACCTCCCTGTACGTCGAATTCCTCCGGGCGGCCCGAGAGGGGGACACGCTGACCGCCGTCGGACGGATCCAGCGACGGGGTCGTCACATCGCCTTCGTGGAAGGGGAACTGGTCGGCGCCGACGGGCAGCGGCTCAGTCAGGCCCGCGGGACCTGGTACATCTGGTCCCCCGAGGGGGCGCCGGCGAACCCGCCGCGAAAGCGGTCTCGGCGGTGAACTCCGCGCGCCTCAGCCGACGCCCGCCGACCCCGCGACCAGGCCGTGGGGAGTCGCGAGGTGCCGGTGCAGCCGCTCATGGATCTCGAGCCGTTCGAGCCCTTTCGCCACGCCCCGCGTGCCGTCGGGGAGCGGATGGTCGGCGAAGAACGCTCGCACCTCGGGCACTCGGCCGACCGCCATCGAAGGTACCGCCCGCTCGAGGACCAACGGAAGGCTGCCCGAACCGTGGAAGACGTCCGCGATCGCGTCGACCCGCTCGGAGAACCAAGGCCAGACGACGGGCCGGCCGGCCGGGTTGGACGCGGCCTGGATGATCACCCACAGGAGGTAGCTCCGGTTCGCGCCGCCGGATATGGCGTAGTCGAGCGTCTCCCGGATCAGGTCGGGTTCCTCGGTCCAGCTGAGCGAGCGGATGAGCCGGGCCCGGTCGGCGTCGATCGCCGAATTTTCGAGCGCGGTCTTCAGCTCGCGGTACCCCGACCGACCGCCCGACCGGGCGAACCCGACGGCCGTGGCGAGGCGGAAGTCAGGGTCGAGCGAATCCCACTCCGCAAAGCGGGAGGAGATCGAGCGCGCGTACTCGGCATCGATCCGCGTGCGCGCGAACGAGACCCGCTCGCGAAGGATCCCATCCACCCCGGAGTCGCCCGGCCGACGGGCCGGCCCGAGCCGCTCGGTCTGGGCGACGAAGAACGAGCGCGCGGCCGCTTGTACGTGCGGAAGGTCGGGGAAATCGAGGGCGAACCCAATGAGGGTCCCTCCGATCGATTCGACCGTCAGACGGTCCGCGCACCCTGCGGCCGCCTCGGCGAACCGTGCGTACATCGCCCAGTCGACGTCGCCCGAGGCGAGGAACGCACCGAGGTCCTCGAGAAGAACCCAGCGATCGGACGCGGGCCGCTGCGCCAGCCCCCGAAGGAGGCGCTCGTAGAGAGTTCGGTCGTACAGGACCCGGTAGAAGCCGAGAGCGCCGGGGTTCAGGTGAACGGTCGCATCGGGCCCGGTCGGAAGGGTGTGGCGGGTCGTGTCGAACCGGACGCGCTCCATCCGCCCGTCGATCTCGGCGACGATCGGGATCGGCCACGGGGGCGCGTCCTCGCTGCCCAGGTAGCGGAACTTCCGCTGGAGGAGGTCGATTCCCGCCGGACCGAGTCGCGCCGACACGACAGGGACCCCCGGTCGATCGATCCACGGCCGCGCGATCGCGGAGACCGCCTCCCCCGACGCCGCTTCGAGCGAGTGCCACAGGTCCTCCGTCTCGGCGTTCCCGTCCCGGAACCGATTCAGATAGTCGGTGACGCCCCGGCGAAACGCGTCCGCTCCGAGGTAGGCTTCGAGCATCGCGAGCACGCTCGACCCCTTGCCGTAACTGATCTCATCGAATATCTGGCCGATCTCCTCGGGGCTCTCGACCGCCGCGCGAACCGGGTGGGTCGACCGGAGGGAGTCGCCGTCGATCGCGGCCTCGCGGCCCGCGACCCGCAGGAAGAAGTCCGCCTGGGCATCGAGGGCGGGGTCGAGCCGGTCGGTGATCTTTGTCTCCATCAGTGCGGCGAAGCTCTCGTTGAGCCAGATGTCGGTCCACCAGCGCATGGTGACCAGGTTCCCGAACCACTGATGGGCGATCTCGTGGGAGGTCGTCTCGAAGACGTCCCGCGCGGTGAACGATCCGCTCGAGGGATCGACGAGGATACGGTTCGACTGGAAGCTGATCGCCCCCCAGTTCTCCATCGCTCCGAACGGAAGCTCCTCGATCGCGATCAGGTCGAGCTTGGGGAGCGGATACGGGATGGCGTAGTACTCCTCGAATGCGTCCAGGATGCGGGCCGCGGCGTCGGCGGCGAACCGTCCCGCGTCCCGACGGCCGGGAGGGGTGAGGACCCGGATCGCGGCGTGGCGCGACCGGCGTTCGATCGATTCGAACACGCCGATCCCGAGGTAGAACAGGTACGTCGCCATCGGGGGAGTGGGGGAGAACGTCCACTCGCGGAGCCCGTCGACGTCGCGCGTCGACGCGACCGCCCCGTTCGCGACGACCTCGAGCGTCGGGTCGGTCATCACCCGGAGAAGGACTCGCGCCTTGCGGTCGGGGCGATCGACGCAGGGGAAGATCGCCCGGGCCCCGGTCGGTTCGCACTGGGTCGTCAGCACGTAGCCGTTCGCGTGACGAGATCGGTAGATCCCGTTCATCGACCGGGTGTTGACGGAGCCCCGGTATTCGATCCGAACGTGAGAGGCTGCCGCCGAAGGAAGGTCGAACGAAACGGCCGCTTCCGGTGCGGTTCGCCGGAACGGAATCTCCGTCCCGTCGCGCAGCACGCGGTCGATCGAGAGCCCCTCCGTGTCGAGCGTGCAGACGGGAGTTCCCGGGCCGAGGTCGAACTCGACCTCCCCCCTCCAGGTCATCGCGGCATAGTCGACCCGCAGGAGCAGCCGATACTCGGACGGGGCGGGAAACGACGGACCGCCGGTGGCCGACGGAGCCGCCGAGCTCGGCCGCCCCGTCAATTCCGTCCTCCCCGCGGGTCCTCCGCCATGCGCGACCCCCACGAGGAAACCAATGTTAAATAGGCCCCACCTGTCGCGCGGCTTGGCTGACGGCCAAAGCGGTGGGGAAACACCCGGTCCCATTCCGAACCCGGAAGTTAAGCCCACTGGCGTTCCGCGCGGTACTGAAGTGCGCGAGCCTACGGGAAACGCGGAAAGCTGTCAGCCTCCTTCGGCTCTAGACTAGGGGAGCGTCCGGAGTCCGCATGATCCTCGGTGCGCACATCGGGATCGCGCAGGGGCTCGCCGAGTCGGCCCACCAGGCCCGTCGGATCGGCTGCGACTCCCTCCAGATCTTCTCGAAGAGCCCGCAGATGTGGGCGGGGCCGGCGCTCGTTCCCGACGCGGCGGCCGCATTCCGCGCGGCAGTGGCCGCGGAGGGAATTCGGTCCACCGCGGTCCACCACGGATACCTCGCGAATCTCGGCAGCCCGAAGCCCGAGACCCTCGCCCGATCGCGGACGGCGCTCCTCGACGAGATCCGCCGGGCGGAACTGCTCGGCGCGAACGGACTCATCTTCCACCCGGGAGCCCATCTCGGCTCGGGCGTCGACGCGGGAGTACGAACGATCGTCGAGAGCCTGCGCGGCGCGATCGCGGAGGTCCCGGAGGGGAAGGTTCGTCTCCTGCTCGAGAACGCCGCCGGCCAGGGGACCGCGCTCGGATCGACGTTCGAGGAACTCGCGTCCGCCCTGGACGGAGTCGGGGCGCCCGACCGGGTCGGCGTCGCGCTCGATACCTGCCACCTGTTCGCCTCCGGGTTAGATTTCCGCACACCGGAGGGCTACGGTGCGATGATCGACCGTCTCGAGTCGGTCGTCGGATGCCGCCGGGTCTACGCGTTCCACCTGAACGATGCCAAGGCACCCGTCGGGTCGCATCTCGACCGTCACGAGAACATCGGACGGGGGGAGATCGGCCTCGAGGGCTTCCGCCATCTCGTCAACGACCGTCGCTGGGCGACCGTCCCCGGCTATCTTGAGACCCCGCTCGACGACCGGGGATACGACCAGTACGCGGAGGATCTCGGTACGCTGCGGTCGCTCGAGGGCTCGGCGAAAAAAAGTCGTCCGCGGCGAGCGACCGCCCCCCGCGCGACCCGCCGCGCCTCAACGGTCAAATAGACTGCTCCACCTCGCGCGCCGCCGATGGCCGACGCGAGCTCGACCGGGCCGGCGCGCGGGGTCCATTGGTTCGGCGTGCGGCTCCCCATTACCTTACCCGAGGCGCAGGGTTGACGACGCCCCCGGCGGCGCCCGAAAGCCTCCTCGACGCGAATCGGCACGCCGTCCTGGCGATCGCCGCACGCGACCCACGGATCGTGTTGCTCGATGCCGACCGGTCGCCGGGCACCCCCGGCGCTCGGTTCGCCGAGCGGTTTCCGGACCGGTATCTCGCGATCGAGGCCGGAGGTCCGAACTGGGTCGAGTCGGCGGCCGAACGGTCGGCGGGGGGCCAGGCGGTGTTCGTCTGCGGGGTCGGGGCCGAGCTGATCGGTCCGGCCTACTCGCTGGTCCGGCGCGTGCTGGCCCGTCCTCGCGCCCACGTGATCCTGGTCGCCGCTCACGGGAGTCTCCTCGTCGCCGGCGCCGCGGCCGCCGATCCGCTGCTCGAAGATATCGGGGTGATGCGGGGTCTGCCGGGGATGACCGTGGTGGTCCCGGCCGACGCGCCCACGACGACGGCGGCCTCGGTGGCGCTCGCGGAGCAGGACGGTCCCGCGTACCTTCGGCTGACGCGTCAACCCCTTCGCGCCGTCACCGACGGTTCGTTCCGACTCGGACGGGCCGGAGTACCTCGGGACGGCTCCGATCTCGCGATCGTGGCGATCGGGGCGATGGTCGCCCGGTCGCTCGAGCTCGCCGAGGAGCTCGCCCGTGTGGGGGTCTCCACACGGGTGATCGACCTCGTGTCCGTCAAACCGTTCGATGAACCCGCGATCCTGCGCGCGGCGCGCGACACGGGGGCGATCCTGGTGGCCGAGGAGCACAGCGTCCTCACGGGGGTCGGCGCCCTCGTGGCGTCCGTCACCGCCGAGAACTACCCGGTCCCGGTTCGGAGGATCGGTGTCCCCGACCTGTTCGGAGAGACGGGCGCCGTCGGATCCGGGACAGACGGCTACGGGCTTTCCCTGGCGCGGATGACGGAGGAAGCCTGGGAGCTCCTCCGGATCCGGGGTAAGGTTGAGTAGTCGACCGCGCTGGGGGACGAACGACGATGCAGCTGTTCCTCGATACGGCCAGCGTGAAGGAGATCCGCACGATGTGGGAGATCGGCATCCTCGACGGGGTCACCACGAATCCGACCCTCGTGGCGAAGGAGGGGCGCACGTTCGAAGGACTCCTTCGGGAGATCTGCGCGATCGGGATCCCTTCCGTCTCCGCGGAGGTCGTCGCGACCGACGTCGCCGGCATGCTTGCCGAGGGCCGTCGGCTGCGAGAGATCCACCCGTCGATCTACGTCAAGGTGCCGATGACCCCGGCCGGTCTCCAGGCGACCCGCACGCTGGCGAAGGAGGGTACACGAGTGAACATGACCCTCGTCTTCAGCGCGAATCAGGCGTTGCTCGCCGCGAAAGTTGGCGCCGCGTACGTGAGCCCGTTCATCGGACGCCTGGACGACCAGGGGCAGGACGGAATGGAGCTCGTGCGCGACATCGTGTCGATCTACCGCAACTACCAGTACGCCACGAAGGTGCTCGTCGCCAGCGTGCGGCACCCGATCCACGTGCTCGACGCGGCCAAGATCGGCGCCGACATCGCGACCATGCCATTCGCCGTGATGGAGAAGCTCCCCCTCCACCCGCTGACCGACCTCGGGCTCGCTCGATTCCTGAAGGACTGGGAGAAGGTCCCGAAGGGGTGAACCACCTCCCGTGGCCGAACCCGGACCGCTGCTCGTCAAGTACCTCCGGTTGACCCGCGAAGCGCTCGCGCGCGTTGCGCCGGCGACGCCCGAGCGATCGTTCCTCCGCGGGGCGACGGACGACTTTTTGTCGATGGCTCGGGCGTACCTCGCCGACGCCGAGCATTTCTCCAATACCGGTGATCTCGACCGGGCGCTCGCAGCGGTCAGCTACGCCCACGGCTGGCTCGACGCGGGGGTGCGCCTGGGACTGTTGGACGGAGGGAACGATGGGGAACGATTCACCCTCTTCCGCTGACCCTCCTTCACCCCCGATCCCCGAGCCGGTGCTCGCGGCGATCGACGATCACCTGAGGGATCGGGAGAAGCGACGGGAGGAGCTGTACCAGCACGCCCGGCGCCTCCGGCGCCTCTCCCAGGCGACGGTCGGCCGGTTGCACGTAGAACGCGGCCTCGTTCCCGAGGTCGCGGTGATCCGCCGCACGCTCGCGGAGCTGGCCGCCTCCGTTCGCAAGGACGGGCGCGGCGACGAACCGGTCGCGCTCGACGCCTTCCAGGAGGCGGTGGAAGCGTGCCTGCTGGCGGCGATCCTGGAACGGAGCGCACTCCCGGGTCCGGCCGATCTCGGAGTCGACCCGGAGCCGTACCTGCTCGGGCTCGGGGACGTCGTCGGCGAGGTGCGTCGGCTCGTGCTCGACCGGCTCGGCCACGAGGACCTCCCGGGGGCGGAACGGTACCTCTCGCTGATGGAACGCCTGACCGAAGCGCTGCTGCGCTACGACACCACGCGCGCGATCGTCCAGCTCAAGCCGAAGCAGGACCAGGCCCGCATCCTGCTCGAACGCACCCGCGGCGAGGTCGTGATGGCGCGGTTCCTGCTCCGCGCCCGCCCCGCCCCCGGGGAGCGAGAATGAGCGCGGCGCCGCGACGGACCGTCGGCGTGATCGGAGGGTCCGGGATTACCGGAGTATTCGAGGGGCGTCCCACGCAGAGCCATCGGGTCGGCACGCCCTGGGGCGCCCCCTCCGGTCCGGTCGAGGAAGGGGAGGTCGGCGGAGTGCGGGTCCTGTTCCTCGCTCGGCACGGTCCCGGCCACTCGATCCCGCCGCACCGGGTCAACTACCGGGCGAACGTCGATGCGCTCGCGGCCCTCGGCGCCGACGCGATCGTGACGGTCAGCTCCGTGGGGTCGCTGAAGGAGGAACTCGCGCCCGGAACATTCGTCCTTCCCAGCCAGTTCGTCGACTTCACCAAGCAGCGCCCGACCACGTTCTTCGACGGCGGCCGGGTCGTCCATGTCTCGCTCGCCGACCCGTTCTGTCCGGACCTCACGCGGCGAGCGTCCGAGATCGGGCGGGCGAGCGGCACCTCATTCCAGGTCGGGAAAACGTACGTCTGCGTCGAGGGGCCCCGTTTCAGCACGCGGGCCGAGTCCGCTTTCTTCCGCGGGTTCGCCGACGTCATCGGAATGACGCTCGTTCCCGAGGTGACGCTCGCCCGGGAGCGCGCGCTCTGCTATCTCTGCCTCGCGATGGTCACGGACTACGACGTCTGGGCGGACCGACCGGTCGACACGCGCGAGATCCTCGAGACGATGCACCGCAACGCCGACCGGATGGGAAAGATCCTCGGCGCGCTGATCCCGCGGCTCGCCGCCGTGCCGGACTGTTCGTGCCGGAGCGCGCTCGAGTCGGCCGGGGTGTAGAGCCGTCCGGGCTCACTCGGACGCGCCGCGGCGGACCGTGATCGGGATCCGGTTCGCGGCGAACTCGAGCTCGGAGATCTCCACCGGGTCGACGAGCGTCCCCGGCAGGTCGATCAGGAGCGGGGCGCCGAGCGAGATCTGAAGAGCGCGCGCCCCCAGGATGCGGGCCCGCTCGAATCGGGTGTACTCCGCGGGCCCGGGGAGTTGGGGTGACGATCGATCGTTCACGCTCAACTTTCCCGAGGCCGCAACGTCGGCGGCGGCCGTCAAGGAGCGGCCCACTCGGGGGTCGCTATTTACGGTTTGCTCCGGAGTCGTCGCGCGAGGCGGCGCCGAACGCGCTAGGCGTAGCCGAACTGGCGCCGGGCGAAGTCGGTCATCCGGTCCGGTCCCCACGGGGGCTCCCAAACGACCTCGACCTTCACGTCGGAGAGGCCGGAGGCGGCGCGAGCCGCCGCCTCGACCTCGCGCACGAGCTCCTCGATCGACGGGCACCCCGGGCTCGTCATCGTCATGCGGATGCGAAGCCCCCCCGCGCCTTCGAGCGCCATGTCGTAGACGAGGCCGAGGTCGACGATGTTCATCGGGATCTCGGGATCGTAGATGTTCTTGAGCGCCTCCCGCACCTTCTCCTCGAACGGCGGCCGCGGACCGGACGAAGGGGGCGCGGCGGAGGCGGCGGCCCCGGGGCTCGCGGCGACCGGTCGGCTCGGCAGGAACGGCCCCACGACCTCGAACCCCGGAGGGATCTGGTCGGAGCGGTAGCGGATCTCCGCATCCCGCAGGAACGCGACGCTCGCACGATCGACGAGCAGCAGCAGGCCGTCGACCTCGACCGGCAGGTCCCGCGGCGACGGATGGTCGATCATCATCTGAGCGTGCGGATGGAGTCCCCGCTCGACCCACAGGCGGACCCCCGAGCCGGCGGGACGGCCCGTGAGGGCCGACGCGATCGCCGCGCGGGCGCCGGGCGTGACCTGCAGGCGCACCGTTTCGTCGGGGACCGGCCGAGCCCCCTTGCGGTCCTTCGCCTCCGTCATCCGCGCGTCCGGTCGAAACAGGCCGCGCGACCCTATACGCCTACCGGGCGCCCGCCGGTCGTCAGCCGCCCGTGACGTCGCCGAGGAATTCGCGCACCGTCCCGAGGAACTCCTTCGTCTGCTCGAGGATCGCCATGTGACTCGAGCGGGCCAGCACGCGCAGATGCGCCGGTTCGATCCGTTCGTTCATCTCGACGGACGGTTCGAAGAAGTAGTCGTACCGTCCGACGACGACCAGGGTCGGGACCTCGATCTTCGAATAGTACTTCCGGCCGTCCCACCCCGCCATCGTTCCGTCGACCGTGAACTCGTCGCCCGACCGGGTCATCATCGCCCGGTAGACGGCGGCGTTCACCTTCGTCGCTTTCCAGTCGGGCGGGTCGGCGCGGAGGAACCGCATCTGGAACGGATGCGCGATCTTCTCCGAGAGCGCGGCATACTCCGGGTCGGCGAACGCCTTCGCTCGGGTCAGCTCGCGCAGGCGAGCGCGCTGGCGCGGGGAGGCGGAGCCGAGCATCAGCCGGTAGGCGGCGCGCACCTCCTCGGCACTGCCCGCGGTGGCGCAGAGGAGGAGCGACGTGAGATGGCGCTCGTAGCGATGGGCGTACTCGAGGGCGGCGAACCCGCCCGCGGAGTAGCCGAGCAGGTGCAGCTCGCGGATCTTGAGCGCCCGGCGGATCGCCTCGACGTCCTCGGCGAGGTTCGGGATCGTGTAATCGGCCCCGCGGCGCGGAGCCCAGCTGTGGCCGACCCCGCGCGGGTTGAACAGGATCACGCGCAGGTTCTTGTTCGCGAGCTTGAGGAACGGGCGCAGGTAGTGGTAGGTAAGCCCGGGTCCCCCCGGGTGGACGAGGAGCGTCGCCGGGCCCGTCCCTTGGGAGACGTACTCGAACGACCTCCCGCCGGGTACCGATACGCGTCGCAGCCGCGCCATCGTACTCCCTTAGCACGACGGGGCCAAAAACGTGCCGACCGTTCCGCGGCCGAACGACGCTCCGGTGCGGGGCTAGTGCGCGCTCGGGGCCGGGATCGTCCGCCCGAGCGCCCGCATCGTCTCGGGAAACGCCGCCGCGAAACGTTCGATGTCGGAGGGCAGGTTCGAGAACGAAAGCCGGACGAACCGCCGGCCGTGCGCCGGGGAGAGGTAGTTGCCCGCGCGAACGAACACTCCGTGCGTTCGCAGCATCTCCTCCTGGATCGCCTCGGGAGCGAGGCCGGTCTCGGCGACATCGATCACCATCATGTTGGCGCGCGACGGATAGACCGGGAGCGACGTTCCCGGGACGTCGGCCACCACGCGGCGGATCCGTTCTCCGTTCGCCCGCGTCTGGCGGACGACCCCGTCGATCCACTGGCCCTTGGACCGGAGCGCCGCCATCGCGGCGACCTGGGCGAACGTGTTCACGCCGAGGTCGTTCGTGTTGAAACGCGCGATCGTCGCCGTGATCTCGCGGGGGGCGATGAACCCCCCGAGTCGCATGCCGGCGAGCCCGCAGTTCTTCGATACCGACCAGACCGTGATCGTCTCTTCCGGGGCAAATTCGGCGGCGAGCGCGTGCCCCTCGGAAAAGTCGCGGTAGGTGACGTCGTTGAGCAGCGTGAGGTGCCGGTCGTGCGCGATCTCCGCGATCGCGCGCACCTCTTCGCGCGGGTATCCCGAGCCGAGCGGGTTCAGCGGGTCGATGAGCAGGATCATCCGGGTGGCCGGGCCGATCGCTTCCTGGATCCGATCGGCGGTCAGCCGGTACGGCGGCTGGTAGATGTCGAGGGTCTTCGTCCGGGCGCCCGCGAGATCGACGAACCGGTGGATCACGAGATAGCTGGGGTCGGAGGCGATCACCTCGTCGCCCTTGGCGAGGAGCGCGCGGGCGATCATGTAGAGCGACTCGGTGCCGCCGCCGGTCAGGAACGGGGTCATCCCCGATAGGCCGAGGTCCGCCCGCACGAGCTCGATCAGCTCCGGATCGCCGGCCGCGAGCGGGTACCCCTCGTACCGTCGCTCGCGGATCGCGTCCTCGAGGGCCCCCCGAACGATCTCGGGGGGAACGAGATGGTTCGTGTTCTGCGAGAGCCAGGCGACCTCCCGACGGTGGGCGTGGGCGTAGCGGAAGGCGTCGAACGGCGGCGCGGCCACGGAGCTTGACGGGCCCGAGCTCGCTTAACGGCTTTGGTCGGCGAAGCCGCCGGCCTCGGCCAGGAACGTGGTCACGATCCCGCCGGACTGCGTCGGGGCGTGCACGCGAGGGAAGCCGGAGCGTCGGATCAGGTCGACGAGCGCCGTGCGGGGGGGCAGCGCCCGGAGCGACTCCGGCAGGTAGCGATACGGTCCTTCGCTACCGGCGGCCCGGCCGAGCCACGGCACGATCGTATCGAAGTACGCGTGGAAGATCGCACGCCAGGCGGCGGACGGTGGCTCCGTGATCTCGAGCGTCAACAGGACCCCGCCGGGTCGGAGCACGCGCCGCCACTCGCGCACGGTCGCCGGGAGGTCCCGCAGGTTGCGGGCGACGAACGCATTGGTCACGAGGTCGAACGATCCATCGGCGAACGGCAGGCGGGCCGCGTTCGCGGTGTCGAACTCGAGCCGGGCGGCCAGACGCCGGGAGCCCGGGTCGTCGCGCGCCCGCGCGATCATCGAACCGGTAAAGTCGGTCGCGATCACCCGAGCGTCCGGGTAGTGGCGCGCGAGCGTGCGGGCGAGCTCCCCCGTGCCGCACCCGACGTCGAGCGCCCGGGCGACGGGACCCGCGCGGAAGCGATCGAGCTCCCAGAGGGCCCGCGGCCGCCAGAGGTAATCCTGACCCAACGAGGCGAGGTGGTCGAACCCCTCGTAGCCCGCGGCGATGTGGGAGAACATCGAGCGGATCTCCCGCTCGAACGACGGGTGGGCCCGGTCGGGGTAAGGAGAGCCGTCCGGCGCCGTGCGGCCGGGCGGAGTCTCCTCGACCACGGTGCCCGAGCGAAGCGCGCCGCTTAACGCCGCGGGTCTCGGCGGTGGTCGAGCTTCTGGGCCAGCGCCCGCACCCTCGATGCGAGGTCGGGCCGATGCTCGGCGATCCCGCTCTCGCCCGCTTGCGCGAGCCACCCGCGCGCGGCGGACGTATCGCCGGAGCGTTCGAGCAGGAGCGCGAGCCGGAACAGCATCTCGGAGGTCTCGGCCGCGAGGTGCGCGTCGCGCGCGAGCTTGAGCGCTTCGCGATAGCTCGCCTCGGCGTCAACGAATCGTCCGAGCGCCTCCGCGATCATCCCGCGGGTCATCGCGATCTGCTGGTCGGCGAGCTTGTCCGCCAGCACGGCGAGGACGAGCACGGCGCGGTCGAGGGTGGTCGTCGCCGCGGCGGCGTCCCCTCCTTCGGCCTTCCACTGCGCGAGGTTGAGCAGGCAGTAACCGATCCACAGCGGGGAGCGCGACCGCTCCGCCGCCGCGAGCGCCAGGTCGAGATCCTGGAACGCCTCGGCCGTGCGGCCGACTTGGAATTGGAGGACGGACCGGTTCATCAGCACGCGGGCGCGGGCGCTCGGATCGTCGGCCTCCTCGAAGAGGTCGGCCGCCCGGGCGAACATCGCCATCGCGGGCTCGAGGTCCTTCGCCCCCTGGGGGATCAGCGTGTTCGCGACGTCGACGAGGGCATGACCCCGCTCGAGGGGGGTCCCGTCCCGTTCGGCGATCTCGAGCGCGATCCGCTGGTGCGACTCGGCGCGCGGCAGGTCGGCGGTCCGCCAGTAGACGTTCCCGAGCACTCGGTGCGCGCTCAGGAGATCGTGCGGCGTGCCGGCCCGTCCGAGGAGCGCGAGCGATTCGTTGGCGAGCGTCTCGGCCTCCGGATACAGTCCTCGGTCCTCTCGGGTCCAGGCGAGGGCGAGCAGGACGCGGCCCAATTCGAGATCGTCGGTCGGCGGCTGGCGCGCGAGGGCCGCGGCCTCCTCCAACCGCTCCTCGGAGCGAACCAGGTCGCCCGTTTCGTGGAGGAGCCGTCCGTACTCGGTGAGCAGTCGGACCTCGCGATGCGGGTCGCGGTCCGCTCGATGGCGCTCTGCCTCGAGCGCCCGGGCGAGGTGGGAGATCGCCGCATCGAAGGCGAACGACCGGGTCGCCGTCTCGGCCGCCCGCAGGTTGTAGTCGACCGTCTTCGGATATTCGCGTCCGAGGTAGAACTGGCGCGCGAGCTCGAAG
The DNA here is from genome assembly GCA_049675585.1 of Thermoplasmata archaeon. Lineage (GTDB taxonomy): Archaea > Thermoplasmatota > Thermoplasmata > Lutacidiplasmatales > UBA184 > Lutacidiplasma. The sequence continues at coordinate 10,834 of JBAUAJ010000092.1, read as the reverse complement.
TCGCTCGTCCCGCCGCGGGCCTCGAGCGCGACGCCGGCTCGGCGGTGCAGGATCCGCCGGCGCGTCTCGGTCAGCTCCGCGTACACCCCCACCCGCACCGACTCGGAGACGAACTCGTAGACCTCGTCGCCTTTCTCGCGGAGCAGCCCGACGAGCACGAGCCGGTCGAGCGCCTCCGAGAGCCGTTCTTCCTCTACTCCGGCGGTGGCGGCGAGGCGCGCGAAGTCGAACTCGCGTCCGAGCACCGCGGCGTACGTGAGCACCCGCCGTTCGGCGTCGTCGAGCTTCCGGATCCGGGCCAGCAGCACCCCGACCAGGTCGGCGGTGCCCTCGGGGGGTGGGGAATCCCGCGGGCCTCCTCCGAGGGAGGCCCGGACGATCTGTTCGACGAACAGGGGATTCCCGTCGGTCTCGGCGAACCAGCGTTCCACGTCGGTCGGCGCCGGTGCCACTCCGTCCTGCAGCCAGGCGACGAACTCCCCGACCTCGGCGACCGAGAGCGGGCGCAAGACGACCGATCGGAAGGTCGCCGCGCGACCGATCGCCGCGACGAGTTCCCGTGTATCGGCGGGCCCCGTGTCGTCGGACCCCATCGTAGCCAGGACCGCGAGCCGGGCGTTGGGCAGTTCGAGGGCGAGCCGGCGGAGGAACTCGAGGGACGACCGGTCGGCGTACGGCAGGTCATCGATCGCGAGGAGGAGCGGCCGCTCTTTCGCCAGGCCAAGAAAATGCTCGACCAGATGGCCGTACAGCCGCTCGCGGCCGGCCCCCAGCCCCTCGACCCCGGTGCGGCCGACCGGCGCGAGGATCCGCTCGAGATCTCCCCGCATCGATTCGCCGTCGGCGGTGGATCCGGCCGGCGCCTCGACGCGGAGTGCCGTGTCGGCGATGGGGACGAACATCACGGGCAGGTTGCCGGTCGGGAACGGTTCCTCGGGAGGGGCCGGCTCCCGGGCGTGGGAGAGGGACGCCACCAGGTCGCGCACCAGCGTGTACGGCGCCGGCAGTTCGTCCGGGAGGGCCCGGGCGGCCGCGACGCGGAACTCCTGGTCCTCGGCCCGAGCGATCGTCGTGCGCCACAGCTCCGTCTTCCCGACCCCGCTCGCCCCGCTCAGCAGGAGTCCGCGACCGGCCCCCGTCGCGGCGTCCTTCAGGAGCAGGTCGATATCGTTCCAGATATCCGGTCGGCCGACGAACGGTCGCGCGGACGCACCGCCGGGGCTCCGAGCGCCGACCACGTGCTCAAAGACCTCGACCCGGCTTTATATCATAATCCTCGGGCCGCCCGTGACGGGGCGATTCCGGGACTCTCCGGTTCGCCCATCGGCGCGGGCTCCCCCGTCTCGAGGTCCCGCCGGAGCTGCTCGTAGGCGTGGGCGAGTCCGGGCAATAGCTCGGTCACTTTGAGCTCGGTCGCCTGCCGGAACGCCTCGCGTGCGCCGTCGAGATCGCGGGTCTTGAAGCGGAGCCGGGCGAGGCAGAATCGGGCCTCGGCCTCGTCCGCGGCGATGTGGCTCGACCGGGCCATCTCCGCGGCGCGCTCGTAGGCGCTCGCCGCCTCCTCCCACTGACCCGCCTTCTCCGCGATCCGCCCGCGATTGGTCTGCATCAGCTCGAGCCCGAGGGCGTCGCCGAGCTGTTCGAGCAGGCGTCCGGCCTGCTCGTTGTCCCGTTCCGCTTCCTCGACCTGACCGAGCCCGAGGCGCATCTCGACCCCCGAGAGGAGGGCGCGTCCCAGCGCCCGGGTATCGTGGGCCCGTTCGGCGGCGGCCCGGGCCTCGGCGAGATACTCGAGCCCCTCCTCCGGACGGCGTTCTCCCACGATGACGCCGAGGTTGTGGAGCGCCCGGGTCAGGTCGACCTGATCCGGCCCGGCGCGCAATCGCTTGACCGCGCGCTCGTACCATTCGACCGCCACGGGACGGACCTCCTCGCCCAGCATGGCGAACGCGTTGCCGATGTCGATCGACAGCTGGCCGATCACGCTCGCGTCGACCGAGTCGGGGAACGCCTCGAGCGCCCGCATGTTCTGGTCGAGCGCTTCGCGGTACGATCCCTGCTGGAACGCGATGCGTCCGAGCAACCGGTAGACCTGGCCCGTCCCGACGGGGTCGCTCGCGGCCTCGAATCGACGCAACGCTTCCTCGGCTCCCTGGATCGCGGCGGCCGTGTCGAGGCTCTCGCGGGCGACCTCCGCCCGGGCGAGCAGCAGGCGAGCATGGATCCGCGGTTCGTCCCCACCGATCAACCCGAGCGCCTCCTGGTAGTAGCGATCGGCGGCGTGGAATCGGGAGATCGAGTAACAGAGGTCACCGAGCGTCCGGGCGATGTCGAGCCGCTCGGCCCGGTGGTCCCCGGGCAGGACCGCGAGATCGACCGACGCGCGCTCGAGCTGATGGATCGCCACGTCCGTCTCCCCGGCGGCCCGTGCGATCTCGGCGGCCCGGCGATTGTATTCGAACGACTTTTCCGGCACCTTGCCGAGGAAATAATGGCGACCGAGCTCGGAGAGCGCGGCCGGGGTCGGGCGCGGTTCGCGCCGCTCCATCACCTCGGCGATCTTTCGGTGGAGCACGCGGAGCCGGCTTTCCGTGAGCGATCGGTAGATGCCGGCGCGGACCCCTTCCTCGGCGAACGAGAACCGCTCCCCGCCGGGGCGTTCGTGCAGGATCCCCCGCTGCACGAGCCGCTCGAGCTGCTCGGCGAGCACCTCTTCGTCGAGGCCCATCGCGTCCACGAGGAGAGCGAAATCGAACTCGGGTCCGACCGCGCTGGCGTAGGCGAGGATGCGGTGCTCCTCCGCCGTGAGCGCCGGAGCGACCCCGTCGGCCGACGGGCGGGTACGGGCCTCTCCCCCCGTCCGGCCCGGCATCGAGCGCTCACTAGCTCGGTCGGAGAGTTAAACCTCCCCGACGGGAGGACGGCCCGCCGGGAGCCGCGGAGGCTCCGCGCCGCAAGGGTTATCTAACGCACCCCGGGTCGGCGCCCCCGATGGCGACCGGAGAGTCGGCGGCGCCGCCCGATCGCGGCCGGATATCGGGAATGTCGACCCCCCGCAGGGCGTCGTTCTGGGGGTTCGCCTCGCTGGTCGTCCTCGCGATCGCATTCTACGTTTGGTGGGGGCTTTCGTTCGGCGTCTGGATCGACAACGGGGTCTACGCCGTCACGATCACGCTCCTCCTGTTCGGCCTCTCGGGGATGTGGCTCGTGATGCCGAACCCGCCGGCACCGACTCCGTAGGCCGGGATCGGCCTAGAGCGGCCGGCCCGCGAGCGCCCAGCGGACCGGGTCGGTCGCCCCGCAGCTGACGCATCGAACCGGTGGATCGATCGGGAACGGCAACCCCTCCTCGGGGGTCCCGAGCAGCGCTCCGTCGATCGCCTGCTCGATCGCGTGCCCGCACTCCTCGCGGCCGCACCATCCGACGAGGCGGACCCGGTCGGACTTCGGAAGCTCATCCAAGTGAGCCGCCACGGCGAACGACTCCTTGAATCGCAGATCGGCCGCCGCGCGCAGGGCGGTGTCGAAGGCGCTCAGCCGCTCGGCGACCTCGGCTTCGAGCGCATCCATCGAGACGAAGCTCTTCCGGCCGAGCCGATCGACGGCGGTGGCCCGGCGCGCCGCAGCCTCCCGGCCGCCGACCTCGAGCCGGAGCGGGGCGCCCTTCAGTTCCCAGCGATAGTACTTCGCCCCCGGGCGCTCGTCTCCGCGATCCAGATGGACCCGACGACCGGCGCGGCGCAGCCGCCCGTCGATCTCGGCCGACGCCGCCTCGACCGCCGGCCCGGAGTCGCCGGCGGGGATCGGCACGATCACCACCTCGTACGGCGCGAGCTCGGACGGGAAGACGACCCCGCGGGCGTCTCCGTGGACGGCGACGACCGCTCCCAGGAGCCGCTCGGAGAGACCGAACGTCGTCTGGTGGACCGAGCGCCGGCTCCCGTCCGCCGCCTCGTACCCGATCGCGTACGGCACGGAGAAGTTCTCGCGGTAGTGGTGCACGGTGCCGATCTGCAGCGTCCGGGCCTCTCCGACCGGTACGTCGAGCGCCACCGAGTAGTGGGCGCCGGGGAACTTGTCCCATTCCGGTCGGCGGACGGCGAGATACGGCAAGCAGAACGAATCGGCCATCCGGCGGAACGCCGCGAGGTTCGCCCCCACGCGCGCGGTCGCCGCGGCCTCGTCGAGCTGGCAGGAGTGCTCCTCGAAGAAGTGGATCTCACGCACCCGGACGAACGGCCGGGTCGTCTTCGTATCGGTCCGGAAGACGTTCACGATCTGGTACAAGTTGAGCGGCAGGTCCCGATGCGACCGGATCCAGAGCGCGAAGACCGGATACATCGCGGTCTCGCTGGTGGGGCGCAGCACGAGGGGGACGTCGAGCTCGGAGAGCCCCTCCTTCGTGACCCAGTAGACCTCGGCCTCGAACCCTTTGATGTGCTCCTTTTCCTTTGCGAATTCCGTCGCGGGGATCAGCGCCGGGAACTCGACCCCTTCCGCGCCGCTCGCCTCGGCCTCCCGGATCAGGATCCGGTCCAGGTTGCGTCGGGCGAGGAACCCGTACCGGGTCCAGACGTTCATCCCCTTGACGCCGTAGCGCTTGTCCGATAGCTCCGCGGCCTCGACGACCGCGAGGTACCAGTCGATGAACGACGTCCGCTTGTCCGGCAGATCGACCATGCGGCCGGGCGGTGGTGGGGCCGCCCGATAATAAACGCTTAGGCGCCCCGTCGCGCCCCCGGAAGCGGTCGCGCTCGGCGGCCGGCCCGGCGCGGAGCGTTTCGGCCACACAAGTTGTTAAGCCCTACCCCCGCTCTAGACTTCGGGCCATGCGCCTCGTGGTCTGTGTCGACCGAGACGACGATCTCGGCCGCAAGGCCGAGGTCGCCGGGCCCGTGATCGGTCGGGCGAACGTCCTCGATGCCGCCGTGCGGCTCGCGACGGTCGACCCCGAGGACGCCGACACGAACGCGGTGTTCGCCGCCGTGAGCCTGTTGGACGAATTGCGGGGCGCCGGCGAGGAGGTCGAGGTCTGCGTCCTCACGGGCGCGGCGAAGGTCGGGGTGCTCTCCGATCGCCGGGTCGCCGAGCAGTTCGACCGCGTCCTCGCCCAGGTGCAGCCCCAAGCCGCCTACCTGGTCAGCGACGGGGCGGAGGACGAGTTCCTGTATCCGATCCTGGCGTCCCGGATCCGCATCGACGGGATCCGCCGGGTGTTCGTGAGGCAGAGCGCGACGATCGAGTCGACGTACTACACGCTCGTGCGGGCGCTGAAGGATCCCAAGCTCCGGGCGAAGACGGTGCTCCCGTTCGCCCTCGTCCTCCTGATCCTCGGGCTCGCGGCGGCCGGCGGGGTGCTTCTGTGGGGGGTGATCGGGCTCGCGATCCTCCTCGGGATCTACCTGATCTTCTGGACCTTCGACATCGACGAGGCGATCATCGAAGCGATCCGCAGCTCGTCGAGCGACATCCGCACGGGGTCGGTCGCGTTCGGCTTTGGGCTCACGACCGTCGCGCTCGTCGGCGTCGGGTTCCTGACCGGCTACAACCTCTACGCCGGCAGCTCCGAACCGCTGCTCGACCGGGTGCTCCTGTTCCTGCAGGCGGCGCTCCTCTGGTGGATCCTGGGCGCGCTCTTGTGGGAGACCGGCCGGGCGATCCGCCGGATGTTCTCCCAGGGGACGTTCCCCCGGTCGTTCCTGGTGGCGACGACGTCGATCGTCGGGATCGGGCTCGTGAGCTACGGGCTCGTGTTCCTCGGACGGTTCCTGCAGGGGATCACGGGCTCCTCCGACGTGCCGCTGCTGGCCGGACTGATCGTCACGGGGCTCGGCCTCGTGATCGGCGCCGGAGTGATCCAACAGCGGTTCAAGTCGATCGACCGGAACGCGACGCCCCCGACGACGTTGGGGTAGCGGTCGGCGACCGTTCGGCCGCGAGCCGGTCTAGGTCCTCGCGCGGGACGTCGAGCCCGCACCGTTCGCGCAGGGTCGTCCGTACGGCGTCGACCCCCGGCGCGATCTCGGCGGCGCGCGCCGAGAGGGCCCGCAGGTCCTCCCAGTAGTTCCAGGGAAAGACGATCCAGGCCCACGCCGCGCGGGAGATCTCCTCGGCATAGTACGTCGGCGCGAACGTCGCGCCCGCGATGTGCAGGAACGCGGCGCTCTCGGTCCGTCGCGGCCCGGCGGCCCGCACGTGGTCGACCGCGAGCCGGAGGCTCTCCCCGGTGTCCGTGATATCGTCTGCGACCAGCACGGTCTCCCCGCGGACCGGACCCGAAAGCCCCTCGGTGAGCGAGGCGATGCCGTCCCGCGTCGCCGTGACCCCCCAATGCTGGGCGCGCAACGACACGAGGCGTTTCACCCCGAGCCGGTCGGCGAGCAGGCGGGACGGGACCCAGCCGCCGCGGGTCAGCCCGACGATCGTGTCGGGAACGCGATCCGAGGCGCGGACCCGTTCGGCGATCGCGTCCGCCCACCGGTCGATGTCGGCCCAGGAGGCCCGGCGGCACCGCGGCAGCTCGGCCATCGCGCGGTGCCGCCCCCACCGGGTCTACGGGTAGATCCCCCGGGTCTGGATCGCGTCGACGACCCGCTGGATCGCGAGCACGTAGGCGGCCGTGCGGTTGTGGACCTTTCGTTCGACCGCGACCTTGTGGACGTCGGCGTACGACTTCACCATCACCCGCTCGAGGCGCTGGCGGACCTCTTCGAGGGCCCAGAAGTACCCCTGGATGTCCTGCGCCCACTCGAAATAGCTCACGGTGACGCCGCCGGCGTTCGCGAGGATATCCGGTAGCACGGTGATCTTCTTCTCGAACAGGATCGTATCGGCCTCGGGGAGCGTCGGCCCGTTCGCCGCCTCGGCGACGATCTTCGCCTGGATCTTGTCCGCGTTCTTCGCGGTGATCTGGTTCTCGAGCGCCGCGGGGATCAGCACGTCGACCTTCGTCTCGAGGAGCTCCTCGTTGGAGATCGACTTCGTGCCGGGGAAACCGACCACCGAGCCGGTCTTGTGCTTGTGCTCTTCGAGGGCGTGCGGGTTGAACCCGTCGGCCTTGTAGACGCCGCCGCGGGAATCGGAGGCGGCCACGATCACGGCGCCCTGTTCGTCATGGAGCAGGCTCGCGGCGATGCTGCCCGCGTTCCCGAACCCCTGGACCGCGACCGTCGCGCCCTTCACCTTGAGTCCGACGTCCTTCGCGGCCTCGCGGATGACGTACGCGCACCCGCGGCCCGTCGCTTCGCCGCGTCCCTCGCTGCCGCCGAGGCTGATCGGCTTGCCCGTGACCACTCCGGGGACGGAGTAGCCCTTCTGCATCGAGTAGGTGTCCATGATCCACGCCATCGTCTGGGCGTCCGTGTAGACATCCGGCGCCGGAATGTCCATCTCCGGCCCGATGATCAGCGAGATCTCGCTCGCGTAGCGCCGGGTGAGCCCTTCGAGCTCCTTCTTCGACATCGACTTCGGATCGCACACGATCCCGCCCTTGGCCCCGCCGTACGGGATGTTGACGACGGCGCACTTCCAGGTCATCCATGCGGCGAGCGCCCGCACTTCGTCGAGCGTCACCTGCGGGTGGTACCGGATCCCGCCCTTCGTCGGGCCGCGGGCCATGTTGTACTGGACCCGGTGGCCGGTGAAGACGCGGTACTCTCCGTTGTCCATTCGCACCGGGAAGTTGACGGTCAGCTCCCGCTTCGGGTGCTTGAGCACCTCGCGGATCCCGCCATTCAGACCGATCAGGTCCGCGACGATGTCGACCTGCTTCTTCGCTGTCTCGAACGGGTTGACGGTGGATTCGCTCTTCGGCATAGGGAGTCCTCGGCCTGCGGTGAGCCGGCGGGGGCTACTTGAGCCTAACCTCAACCCTGCGAGACTGCCCCACGGGAGGAGCGGGGCCGGCGGAGCGGCCCGTCCGGGGAAGGGCGAACGGGTCCGCGCCGGACCTCGGCATCGGTCGCCCCGCCCGACGGCGAGCGGGACGCTCGCCCGGACCGCGAGCGGAGGAGGGGGGCGTCACTTGTACGGCAGAAACTCCTTGCCGAGCAGTTCCCGGCCGAGGATGATCCGCATGATGTTGAGGCCCCCCTCGGCGCCGACCAGGTAACTCATCACGCCGCGGAACCCGAGCTCGAGACCGACCTCCTTGGTGTAGCCGGCCGCCCCAAACCACATCATCACCCGTTTCACGCACTCGAAGGCGATCGGGGGCGCGGTGAGCTTGACAGCCGCGACGGCCCGGTTGATCTCGGATCGGTGGGAGGTGTCGCCGCGCAGCAGGTAGGTGTCGAGGAGCCAGGCGGCCCGCCGGCACTGCCACTTGACCGCCTCCACCTGGGTCCACAGGTCGACGAGCTCGAACTGGATCCCCTCGAACTTTCCGAGCGGTTGGCCGAACGCCGACCGCTCGCGGATGTACGCCATCCCGGTTTCGAGGGCGCGCTCCGCCGCACCGATGCACGCGGCGCTCACGAACGTGCGGGCGACGGAGAACCCCTCCATCGCCACGTCGAAGCCTTTCCCATCGGTCCCGATCAGATATCGCGACGGGACGCGGGCGTCCTGGTACGTGAGCGCGCCCGTGGAGATTCCCATCCGCCCGAGGTTGTCGAACTTCTGGGTCGAGATCCCGGGGGTGCGCGTCGGGACGTAGACGAATCGGAATCCGCCCTCGGCGGCCTTCGACAACGTGAGATGCCCGCCGCCGAGCTGCTTCGCCTCCTCCACGCCCGAGACGTAGCTCTTCTCGCCGCGCAGTACGAACTCCGTACCGTCCTTGCGGGAGGTCGTGCGCATCGCGGCGAGATCGCTGCCGCCGGTCGGCTCCGTCGTCGCGACGCCGAGGAACGCCTTGCCGGCGCAGACCGGAGGCAGCACCTCGCGCTTCGCCTCCTCGGTTCCGTGGGCCGCCAGGATGTGCCCCCAGCCGGCTTCGAGGAGGAAGAAGACCGCCGTGGCCATCGAGAAATCGCCGCGACCGATCTCCTCCGCGGCGATCTCCGTCAGCACCGCGGAGGCGCCCATCCCGCCGTACTCCGTCGGGACCGGCATCGCGAGCAGTCCGAGATGCGCCATTTCGGAGAGCACCGTGTCGGGGATGCGGCCCGAGGAGTCGATCGCCCTCTCGTTCGGGCGCAGGACCCGGTCGCCGAACCGGCGGACCGCCGCCTGGAACGCTTCCTCTTCGTCGCTCAGTCGGAAATCCATGGCTCTCGGGCGCCGACCTCTCCCCTCCGCTAAAGCCTTCGCGGCCCGCCGGACGCGGATACCCCTTTATCTCCCGCATCGCTCGCCGGCTCGGGAGCGCGAGCAGTGACGGTCCGGGTCGCGGTCAACGGCTACGGCACCATCGGAAAGCGGGTCGCGGACGCCGTCTCCCGCCAGCCCGATATGGAGCTCGTCGGGGTGACAAAGACCCGCCCGAGCTTCGAGGCACGGCGGGCGGTCGACAAGGGATACCCCCTCTACCTCGCCGGAAGCGCGGTGGAATCCGAGTTCACGGCCGCGGGGCTCCCGGTGGCCGGTCGCCTCGAGGCGTTGCTCGGGGAGGTCGATGTCGTCGTCGACTGCGCGCCCGACAAGATCGGCCGGGAGAACTCCAAGACCTACCGGGCCGCCGGGCGCCCCGCGATCTTTCAGGGGGGCGAGAAGGCGGACGTCGCCGAGGCGTCGTTCAACGCGCTCGGCAACCACGATGCGTGCCGGTCGAAACGATCGCTGCGCGTCGTCTCCTGCAACACCACCGGGATCGCGCGCGCCGCCGCGGTCCTGATCCCGCGCTGGGGGGTCGACGCGTGGGACGTCACCCTCGTGCGCCGAGCCGCGGACCCGGCCGAGACGAAGCGCGGACCGATCAACGGGATCCTGCCGAGCCTCAAGCTGCCGTCCCACCACGGCCCGGACGTTCGAACGATCTTCCCGGAGCTCGCCATCTCCACCGCGGCGCTGGTCGTCCCGACGACCTTGATGCACGTCCACGTGAACCACGTGCGGCTGCAGCGGCCCCCCGCCGGAACGGCCGAGGTGCTCGCGGCGTTCGGTGCCAGCCCCCGATTCCACGTGTTCGCGGGCTGGGAGCGGGTCGAGGGAACGCCGCAAGTGATGGAGTTCGCTCGGGACCGGGGCCTGGGGCTCAACGACATGATGGAGAACGTCCTCTGGGAGGAGGGGGCTCGCCTCGACGGCGCCGACCTCCGCTTCTTCCAGGCGATCCACCAGGAGTCGATCGTCGTGCCGGAGAACGTCGACGCGATCCGCGCGATCTGCCGGCCGACCGTGTCGGGAGCGGAGTCGATCGAGATGACCGACACGGCGCTCGGCCTGCGCCGCCGGTGACGGGCGGCACCGGGGGGACCGAGTGGGTCGGACCGTGACCGCGCCCCGTCGCTCGCCTCCGACGGGGAATGTACGTCTCCTGCGAGAACGGATCAAGGCGGGCTGGACGGCCCCCGTGGCGCGACTGGTCGGATTTCGCCTCACGCAGGTCGATCGGGGTCGCACTCGCGTGGAGATGCGCGCCGGCGCCCGCCACACCAATCCGATGGGAACCTTGCACGGCGGGATCCTCTGCGACATCGCCGATGCGGCGATGGGCATCGCCTACGTGAGCCTCCTCGGACCCGGAGAATCGTTCACCACCATCGAGCTCAAGATCAACTTCCTCCGACCGGTTTGGACCGGGGGTCTGGTCGCGACCGGCCGGATCGTGCGGAAGGGGCGGACGATGGGCCTGCTCGACTGCCGCATCACGGACGAGCGACGGCGCCTCGTGGCGTATGCCACCAGCACCTGCCTGACGCTCGCGGCCCCCCCGGGGGACGGGCTCGTCCGT